>NZ_CP029562.1:4473577-4780097 GCF_004136315.1 Mesorhizobium sp. Pch-S | reverse complement strand
GCTGCAGCAAGCGCAAGTGCGTGCCGGGGATCGTCAGCGAAAAATACGGGAACGCCGAAGCCGGCGACATCGGCGCCTCTTGCGGCGACGACCGCGCTTGCGCCACGTTTTGCCGCCTCAGCCGCATAGGCCGAACCGTCCGCTTTTGTACCGACAAGGGCAAAGAACAGATCGCCCGGCTGCACCTGCCGGGAATCCGAGGCGATGCCGGTCACCGCGATGTCGGAGGAAGCCTCGACAGGCAGGATACCGGCTAAATCTCTAAGCTTCATCGATCCCCAGTCTAACAAAACGGCGCGCTTTGGCCGGCGCGCCAAAAAAGAATCACTCAGTAGGACACCAGCGTTGCAGCATTTTCTTGGCCGAAATCTGGCTTCACGCCAAGCATCGGCGCCGCACGGCGGATGATGTTGGCCACCATCGGCGCGGCGTTGGAGCCGGCGGTGGCGCCACGGCCGGGCATTTCCGGCTTCGGTTCGTCGATGATGGTCAGGACGATGTATTGTGGATCGTCCATCGGAAACGCTGCTACAAAGGCATTGAAGCGGACATCCTTGGAATAGCGGCCGTTGACCACCTTTTCGGCCGTGCCGGTCTTGCCGCCGACGCGGTAACCAGGCACGCGGGCGTTCTTGCCGGAACCCTTTTCGGCGTTCAGCGTATAGAGATAGCGCATACCTTCCACGGTCTTCTCGCTGACGACACGCTTGGCGACCTCCATCGCCTGATCGGCGCTGCGGGTCAGGAAGGTCGGCTCGATGAGGAAACCGCCATTCATCAGGGCCGCGCAGCCCACTGCGGTCTGCAGCGGAGTCGTCGAGACGCCATGTCCGAAGGCAGCGGTGATCGAATGCACCTTCTTCCAGACCTTTGGCTCGGTCGGCTTCGCCACTTCCGGCAGCTCGGTCTTCATCTTCTCCAGCACGCCGAGACGATGCAGGAACTCGCGATGACCTTCGATGCCGACGACGTCAGCCTCCTTTGCCGAGCCGATGTTGGAGGAGTAGATGAACACTTCCGGCACGCTCAGCACGCGACCCTTGCCGTGAAAGTCGCGAATGGTCTGGCGGCCGATGGTGATGGGCCGCGAAGCATCGAACTTCGATTCCATCGTCACCTTGCCGGAATCCAGCGCCATGGCGGTCGTGAAGCTCTTGAAGGTCGAACCCATTTCGTAGAGACCGGCCGACATGCGGTTGAGACGGTCCTTGTCCTGGGCATTGTAGGGGTTGTTCGGGTCGAAGTCCGGCACCGAGGCCATGGCGACCACCTCACCCGTCTTGATGTTCAGCACGACGCCGCCAGCGGCAATCGCGTGATATTTCTCCATGGCCTCCGCAACCACGTTGCGCACGATGTGCTGCACACGAAGGTCGATGGACAGCTTGACCGGCTTCAGATCCTTGGCGACGGCCAGGCCGGACAGCTGCAGATCAGCCAGGCCCTGGTCGTCGATATACTTCTCCATTCCGGAGATGCCCTGATTGTCGATATTGGTCAGGCCGACAATGTAGGATGCGGTTTCACCCGCCGGATAGAAACGGCGCTTTTCGGTGCGGAAACCGATACCCGGAACACCGAGCTGCATGATCTCCGACTGCTGCTTCGGTGTCAGCTGGCGCTGCAGCCAGACGAACCCGGCACCGCTCTTCAGCTTCTTGTACGTCTGCTCGTAGTCGATCTCGGGCAGCACGGTCGCCAGCTTCTCGATCGCTTCGTCGGCGTCGACGATGTGACGCGGCTCGGCAAACAGCGAGGATGTCTTGATGTCGGTCGCCAGTACCTCGCCGTTGCGGTCGACGATGTCTGGCCGCGAGGCGGTGACGCGGCTGGGCGGCGGGCCGGAATCGGTCGGCCCCTGGAAGCCGAACCACACCAGCCTGCCGGTGATGGCGACATAAATCCCGAGGAACACCGCCATCGTCATGACCACGCGCGTACGGGTCTTGCCGCCTGTTGCCTTGCGGGCACTGTCCACGACGATCGAACCGTCCTCGCCGCGCCGCGCGCGTTTCAGCAGCTTGTTGAGAACGCCGATCATTCGTCAGCCCCATCCTCGATCTGTTCCGCGATCTTGTCCGCGGCGGCCACCCTGGCATTGCTGGCCAGCTTGTCCTTGGCAACCGGCTTCGGCTTGGCCGTTGCCACCAGCGGCTTCTTGTCGCCCGCCTTCGCCTTGCCTGCAGCCTTCGACTTGTCGGTCGTTGCGGCCTTGTCCTTGGAGATCGAGGCCGTCTTCTCCTTGTCGACCCCGGGCGTGCCGTTGTCGGCCATGATGTCCTCGATGGTCAGCGGCGGCTTCTCGGGCAATTCATCCAGTTGCACGATCTGGCGCGCATCGGCCGTCTGCAAGCCAAGCTGGTCCTTGTAGAGATCGGAAAGCCGCTGCAGCCGCGATGGCTGCGTCAGCAGGCTCCAGTCGGCCTTGAGCAGGTCTATCTGGTCTTCTTCGGTGCGTATCTGCGCCTGAATCTTGTAGACCGCCGTCTGCTGCACTTCGGCGTCGCGCTTGATCTTGTAGGTCATGGCGGCAGCCGAGACCATCACGGCGATCAGGATGATGTCACTGGTACGGAACACGTGCTCACCTCTCGCCCGGCAGGGAGACGCCGGGAAGCTTTGGAAGACCGAACTGGGCAAGATCGCCGGCGCGAGCCGGGGCGTCGGTCCGGATCGCGGCCCGCAGCCTGGCTGAACGCGCGCGCGGGTTCACGGCAAGTTCCGCATCGCCTGCCGTCACGCCACCGCCCTGCTTGCGGAAGGTGGCTGTACGAAGCTGCGTCTCCGGCATATGGCGCGATCCGGCTGCCTGCTCTGAACGATCGGCGATGAAACGCTTGACGATGCGATCCTCGAGCGAATGGAAAGTCACCACCACCAGCCGGCCGCCCGGCTTCAGCGCGCGCTCGGCTGCCAGCAACGCCTTCGCCAGTTCGCCGAGCTCGTCATTGACGAAAATGCGCAACGCCTGGAAGACCCGCGTCGCCGGGTGGATCTTGTCGCCCGGCTTGCGGCCGATGTGGGTTTCGATGGCATCGGCAAGGTCGAGCGTACGCTCGAACGGCTTCTTGGCCCGTCGCGCTTCGATCATGCGTGCAATGCGACCTGAATGCCGCTCTTCGCCGAGAAAGCCGAAGATACGGGCAAGGTCGCCCGATTTGAAGGTGTTGACGACATCGGCAGCACTCACGCCAGCCTGCGCCATGCGCATGTCGAGCGGGCCGTCGAAGCGGAAGGAAAAACCGCGCTCTGCCTGGTCGAGCTGCATGGACGAAACGCCGATGTCGAGCACGACGCCATCAACCGCTTCGGCATGCTCGTCCAGCGTCGAGAATGGCGCATGCACCAGCCTCAGCCGTCCGCCGGCTTCCTGTTCCAGCGCCCTGCCCGCAGTAATGGCATCCGGGTCACGGTCGACACCGATGACGGATGCACCATTGTCGAGGATCGCTCTGCTGTAGCCGCCGGCGCCAAACGTGCCGTCGATGATGACGTTGCCCGGCTGTGGCGCAAGTGCTTCCAGAACCTCGGCGAGGAGGACCGGAATGTGGCGGGCCGGTCCGCCATCGGCGTGGAAATCATCGCCGTGGCCCACCGTCATTCCGGTCGCTCCCCTGGCTTCGTCCCCTGCCGAAGATGCAAGAGCCTGGCTCGTGCCGCCGCGCCATACGCGGCCAGCCGTGCCGGCTCCCAGATCTGGAAAAAACTGCCCCTCCCCACGAAGGCCACTTCGGTTGTTATTCCGGTATGTTCGCGAATGAAATCGGTCAACGTGACGCGCCCATCCTGGTCCAGCTTCAGAAACGTGCCATCGCCATGACAGAAGAAGGACATATCGTCCGCTGTCTGCAGGAACGGATCCTCCTGCGCGATGCGTTGCTCGTAACGATCGAGCAGATCGAGCCCACCGACGTCCATCGCGGCCTGATCCAGGCAGCGCAGCGCATAGAGTTCCGAATAGCCGCGCTTCTGCAGAACCGTCCGGAAATGCGCCGGCACGGAGACGCGCCCCTTGGCGTCGATCCTGTTCACCGCATTTGACAGAAAACGGTCCATGACGCATCGCAGCCGCTTGCGCCGCCGCACCCTCCGACTTCCTCATAGCCATGCCGCCGCGGCACGATCCCTTCGTCAAACCTCGAGCCTCGAACCGGGCGAAAATCGACGAACGCACAGCCGCCGCGACTGGCCGCTCGGCGCACGCTTCACCCTGACACGAAACGAAGGCTTGATTAGCGAGATGGGATATCATGGGGTATCATGGGCGTCAACGGGAACGGGCTTCACAAACCCCTTTGAAGGCGACAATACGGGCACTGCCGTGTTTATCCTCCATTAAGCCTAACGAAGTGTTTAAAGCCGGCTTGGCACTTGCTCCGACCTGCCGCTGGGCCTAGCCTCGGAATTGCTCCCGAGAGCATGCTCAATCCAGCCTTCAGGCCATTCCAAAGCCCTTCCGAGATCGCCATGTCCGACACTGCCTCCTCCCGCGCCGCTGGGCTCCTTCATCTGAGGCGCGAAGGTCTCTCCAGGGGTGACGCCATTCCCCTGCCGCTGACGATGGCTTCGATCTTCCATGCGCCAGGGGATTCGAGCGGTTTCCATCAGTATGGCCGTTTCTCCAACCCGACCTGGGACGGGACGGAAGAAATGCTGTCGCGCCTGGAAAATGCGCCGGTGCTCGCCTTTCCCTCGGGAATGGCCGCGATCTCTGCAGTGTTTTTCGCGCTGCTGAAGACGGGAGATCGCATCCTGCTGCCTTCCGACGGCTATCATACGACGCGCATCCTGGCCGACCGTTTCCTTGGCGCGTTCGGGGTGCAGTTCCACACCAGGCCAACCGCGTCATTCCTCGACGGCGGTTTCGATGGCTACCGGCTGGTCTTCGTGGAAAGCCCGTCCAATCCAACCCTGGACATCTGCGACATCACAGCCGCTTCTGAAGCGATCCACAGGGCCGGCGGGCAGCTTGTCGTCGACAACACCACGATGACGCCCTTTGGGCAGCGCCCGCTCGACCTTGGCGCAGACATCGTCGTTGCCGCCGATACCAAGGCGCCGAACGGCCATTCCGACGTGCTCGCCGGTCATGTCGCAAGCCGCAACACGGATATCATGGCGGCGATAAGGGAATGGCGCACGACTTCCGGCAGCATTCCAAGCCCGTTCGACGCATGGCTCCTGCATCGTGGCCTCGAGACGCTGGAGGTCCGCTTCGATCGCATGTGCAACACCGCGGAACTTCTTGCGCCACGCATCAAGGCACATCCTGTGGTCAGGTCACTTCGCTTCCCTGGCCTTCAGGGCGACCCTTCGCACAATCTCGCCAGCACACAGATGGAGCGCTTCGGTTTTCTGATCAGCTTCGTGCTGGATTCCGAAGATGACGCTGAGGCTTTCATCAACGGCTGCGAATTGATGGCGGCGGCAACATCCTTCGGTGGCGTGCACACCTCGGCTGAACGCCGCACCAAACGTGGCGACGCGGTGCCGCCGGGCTTCGTGCGGCTGGCCGTCGGCTGTGAGCCAGCAGAGGAATTGTGGGCTGCGATCAAGGCTTCGCTGGACCGGCTCCATTCCTGACCAGCGACTCCAGGCCGCAAATGCACGCAACGCAAAAGCGGGTACGCCGCGATCTCTGAAGCAAAGCAGCAGCAACTTGAATCAGACTCCACGCCGATGGCGCGAAGTCGCTGAATTCTGGAAGAAAAATGCCAGCCGGCCTGTAAGCCGGGTTCTGTATGGCCCCCGCTCCTTGCGAAGCGGGAACGTGGCGGCCATTCATCTTGGGCGCATGTTGCCATGCGCCTCACGCAACCTACCCGGGCAGTGGGCCGGAAACAGCCCTGAGGGTTTCCCCTCGTACCGCCCCTATTCGGTTTTGCTCCCGGTGGGGTTTGCCTTGCCGCTTCCGTTACCGGTCGCGCGGTGGGCTCTTACCCCACCCTTTCACCCTTACCGCGGAAACCGCGGCGGTTTGCTTTCTGTGGCACTTTCCCTGGGGTCGCCCCCGCCGGCCGTTAGCCGGCACCGTGTCTCCATGGAGCCCGGACTTTCCTCACCCGCAGCCTTTCGACTCTCGCTGGTGCGGCCGCCCAGCCGGCTGGCAGGCGTATAAAGGCGTTCGCGACCCAAAAGGCAAGAGCGCCTGTTCTCGGTACCCGCAATTGCCTCGAAACGAGCTCGAACGCCGAGCCGTTGGCTCCATGGCCGCGAAGCCTTTGGAGCCGTATGCCCAGATCAACCAGCGCCGCCGATTTGCGCGACAACCTTGCGGCAATAGGCAGACGATGTCGGGTTCATACGCTTGGCACCATGGCCGGCATTGTACTTGAGGATGGTGCCGCAAGTGGTGCCGCCACCAAGCTCGCGGGCCATGCCGAGATACTTCATGCCATATTTGATGTTGGTCTCGGGATTGTGCAGTCCCTTGGCCGAGCCGCTGTAACCCATCATGCGCGCCGTGGCAGGCTTGATCTGCATCAGGCCGATCTCGCCGGCGCGGCCAACCATACCAGGCTGATAGTTGCTCTCGACCTTGATCACCGCATGCGCCAGCGACACCGGCACGCCATAGGCGGCAGCATAACGCGACACGATGGTGGAATAGCGAGAACCCGCACCTGCAACGCTGGGCTTGACGGCGCCCGGCGTGATCGATGCGGTCGTGAACGTGTCGTAGATCACCTTGGTCTTCGCCTTGGCCGTCTTGACGCTCTTGCCAACCTTTGCATTCGCGGTGGTCTTGGCATCTTTCGAGCAACCAAACAGATACGGGCAAGGCTCGACCGCCGAGCTCGCGCTCACGGTCTTTGTGGCTTTGACGGTGGAGGCAACCTTGGGTGCCTTGGTAACCTTCGCCCTCTTGCTGGATTTCACGGTCTTCGTGACCTTGGTCACCTTCTTGGCCGGCGTTGTGGCCGCAACCTGCTTTACGACCGGAGTGCCCTGGTCTGCTCTGAGACTAGCGGCCATGCTGTCCTGCGAAGCAAAGGCAAAAGAAATCACGCCGGCAGCAACAGCTGCCGCTACAATGAACGGTTTCTGCATGTGGTCCTGTTTTTCTTGGCCACGCGAAGAACTACGCGCAGCATCCTGTAATGAATGCCGGACTAGACTGGCATTTGTCCTGCATCGGTGTGGATTTGCGTTTGAAACCGGATTTGGCGGCAATGAAGGCCGCACAATTCAATTCATGTTACAGAATGTAATATTAAACAGCCGGTCGAAATATTCAGCCGAGACTTGCCGTCACGGAAACAACGAGGCGCCGTAGCGTCCTGATTGTCGAGCCATCCGCAATTCCGTCAACCAGACGCGGCCGGAAATGGCGCTGGAAGGCCTCGACGACGATCCGCGTCAAGGGGTCGAAAACACCGGTGATTTCAATACCATAACCATAAAGCGCGAGCAGGGACTGCAATTCTTCGACATTGTGCCCCGTATCGCCTTCCTGCAAAATCGATCCTCGCCGGATCGGAGATGCCGGCACGAGATGGCCGACCCCCGCAGCGTGCAGCAGCTTCCACGGAAATTTTTCGCCAGGATCGACCTTGCGACCGGGTGCCACATCCGAATGAGCCAGAATCCGTTCGGACACGATATCGTGACGGGCCACAATATCGGCGGTTAGCGCGATGACCGCCTCGATCTGGCGCTTCGGAAATGCCCTGTATCCCAGCGTATGGCCTGGATTGACGATCTCGATACCGACCGAGGCCGAGTTGAGATCGGTGTGGCCGCGCCACGAACTCTTGCCGGCGTGCCAGGCCCTGTCGCTTTCGCGTACCATCTGCACGACCCGCCCGTCCTCATGCACCAGATAATGTGCAGATACTTCGCTGGCCGGATTGCACAGCCATGCTTCAGCACCCGCTCCGGTTTCCATCCCGGTGTAGTGCAATACGACCATGTCGGGCTGGAACGGGCCGCGACGCGGTCCGAAATTCGGCGATACCCTGACCTCGGCTCCAGCGTGATCGGGCGAAAAGCCACTCATGCCGGCGCGAGATCCCGTTCGATCATTTCATACGCCGCATTGATCGCGGCAACACGCGTCGTGGCGATCTTGATGAATTCCTGCGGCAAGCCGCGCGCGATCACCTTGTCCGGATGGTTCTCGGCAACCAGCTTGCGATAGCGCTTCTTCACCTCGTCGAACGGCCGCCCGCGCTCGATACCGAGCACGACATAAGGATCGTCCGCCCCGAGATGCACATGGCGGGCGAGGATCGTCTTATAGTGCGATTCCTCGATCCGGAAGATCTCGGAGACCCGGTGCAGGAATTGGCCTTCCCGCTCGTGCAGGACGCCATCGGCAGTGGCGATATGGAAAAGACCATCGAGAATGTCTTCCAGCATCATGCAGTTGGCATGACCTGACCCGCAGAGGTTTGCGAGCTTTTCAGCGTAGGACTCGAAACCGGCGACATCCTGCTTGGCCAGATCATAGAGCCGCGCGACATTGTGCGTCTCTTCCGGCGGCACTTCGAAGATTTCGCGAAACGCTCGGATCTCGTCCTGGGTAACCACGCCATCGGCCTTGGCCATCTTGGCCGAAAGCGCGATCATCGCGACCGAGAAGGAGACGCGGCGACGCAATTCGGCATCACCGGAAAAGACCGTGCGCACCGCCTCGACCACCTCGGCGATGCCGGCCGAGGCGGAGGCTGAAACGCGGGCGATGAAATCGCCGATACGATCCCAAATCGACATGTGCCCCTCTTAGAACCAAGCACGTGGCGCTATCAAGGCATGATCGTGCCTATGCGTTGGTGCTGCAGCCAATCGACAACGCCGATTGGTTCCACAAGAACGGGCCGACAGTCGAAAGGTTGCGCCTTCAGGCCGGCTGTGCCGCAATGTCGCGCCTGGGCCGACGCACGGCTCTGAGCTTGCCGCTGTTGCCGCCACCGCAGAAGAACATGTCGGCGCCATCGGATTCGAGGCCGGAGACACCGGTCCCGTCCGGCATGGTCAGCTCTTCCAGGACTTCGCCGGTCAGCGGATCGATCCGCCGCAATTCGCTTGCATCACCCTGCCAGGTCCCATGCCACAGTTCACCGTCCACCCAGGTGACTCCGGTGACGAAACGGTTGGAATCGATGGAACGAATTATCCTGCCCGTCTCGGGGTCGATCTGATGGATTTTCTGGGCGCGATACTCACCGACCCAGAGCGACCCTTCGGCCCAAGCCATTCCGGAATCGCCTCCGTTGCCCGGCGCCGGGATCGTGGCAAGCACCTTGCCGGTCTTCGGATCGATCTTGTGGATCTGGCTTTCGGCGATCTGATAGATGTTCTGGCCATCGAATGCGGTGCCGGCATGGGCGATCATATCGATGGAGCGAACAGGCTCGCCGCTTCTGGGATCAAGCACATTCAGCTTGTCACCGCTGGCGAACCACACATTCTCGCCATCGAAGGTCACGCCATGCACGTCCCCCGAAAAAGGACCATATTCGCGGAGGATTTCGGCGGGGGTGGGTTTCATGGTTTTCCTTCCCAAGTTGACGTTGACGAGCAGCCGTCGGCTGCAGTCATCGGCGGCATCCTAGCTGCCTGGCAGCGGCCCGGGGAGTAACAAGGTTGTCGGGAAGCCCGGCACCGACGGCGTCACCCACCGCAGTGCGCGCCCCTTCCCGAAGGATTGCACCTTGCCACCGGCAGAAAGCTGTTCCAGTGCCCGTTGAACCGTGCGCGGGCTGGCATCCAGGGCAATAGCCAGTGCCGAACTGGACCACGCCTCGCCATCGGCCAGAAAAGCGAGCACCGCGGCATGTTCCTCCTCGACCAGCGGCGCCAGCACCATCACCTCGCCACGCCGACGTGGCACCAGCTTGAAACCGTCGGCCGTGGCGCTGATGTCGGCCAGGCCTCTCAGCTCGGCGCGCAGTCGCCCGATCTCCACCCTCAGCCGTGCACGATGCGACTCGTCGGCATCTTTGGCTCCAAAGGCACGGGACAGAAGCCGCTCGCGCGAAACGTCGCCCGGCCACGCCTCGGCCAGCGCCCGGGCCAGCGCAAACAGCACGGGGCGTGTTGCCAGCGAAACCACTGTATTGGCGGCACGCACCACGTTGCGGCAGGCGTCCACCACGAACATTCCCGTCGCGAACAATTCCTCGACCTCTTCGAGCAGCAAGGGTCGAGCCTTGCCTTTCGAAATCAGTCGCGCGGCCGGAGTATCGATAACCAGTGCGGCACTTTCCACCTCTGTCCCAAGCGCCGGGATGCCGGCCTGTTGAGCCGCCTGCCAGGCTCGCATCAGCGCCTTGCGTGCCTCCTTCAGGCGCAGGCGCCGGATCGCGATGCCAGCAGCCGCAAGCTGCAGCGCGCTGCGCAACGGCGGCGGCAGCAGCGCGGGGTCGAGGTCGGCGATCAGGCTTTCTGCTTCATCGAGACGGCCAATCAGCAGCAGGCGCCGTATCTCTAGAGTACGCGCGTGCGCGGCGTTCGCGTGGTCGCCATGTGTTTCCAGTATAACCCGGGCTGTATCGAGCGCCTTGCCGGGCCAGGCGAGATCCCGCGAAACGAGCGCGATTTCAGCTTCGGCGACGATGCAGCGCGCCCGTGCGACCGCTTCCTTTGGGCCGAAGGCGCGCGCCGCGCTCTTCAGAAGCGCCTTGGCTCGGACAAGATCGCCAAGCTGCGCCATGGCGATACCGCGCAGCGCCAGCGCGGCCGCATCATCACGCAAGGCTACCCGCTTCAACGCACCGAGGGGATCGCCCCGCGCAAGCGCCTGCCCTGCGGCCGTGATCAGCGAGTCCATCGAAATCCCGTCACACTTGTCACTCTCGCCATTCGATATCCGCCCCTAACCTCTCCAAGACGGTCAGCCAGTTGACCACATCGGAAAGGGACAAAGCCATGAAAATCAGACAACGCCGCGTGCTGGCTGCATTGACGGTCCTAAGTCTGGCAGCAACTGTTCCCGCCAGCCCTGCTGGAACAACGCTCGATCGCATGCCGGCAGACCTGGAAACCAGGCTGGCGCTCAGCGCCGCCCCGCCGGCTCTGCGCGGCGATGCAACCGTCTATCTGCTCGATCCGGCAAAGGGATATCAGCTCTCCAAGAAAGGCAGCAGCGGTGTCACCTGCATGGTCGAGCGCACGAGCTGGGACCTCAGCGACTTCCGCGACGACATCTACATTCCGCTTTGCTACGACGCCGCCGGCACCAGCACCTATCTGCAGCACATCATGGAGGCGGCGGCATTGCGCGCCCAGGGCATGGACGCCGACACCCTCAACGCCGAGTACCGGAAACGGTATCGGGACAAGACCTTCAAGGTTCCCGAAAAGTCGGGCGTTTCCTACATGGTGGCTCCCATCATGCGCACCATCGGGCCGCCCGACATGAAGGTGCATACCATGGCGATGCCGCATGTGATGTTCTACGCGCCGGGCGTCACCAACGAGGACCTCGGCGCCAAACCCGACCTCGCGGATCCCAGCAGCCTGCTCAGCCCGTTCGTCGACAGGCAGGGTGCCGCCGAACACAGCTACATCATCCAGCTCGTTGGCGATGCCGAGAAGGCAACGATCCTTGCCGACCAGAAGGTGCTGCTCGACGACCTCTGTGCCTATCGCGACATCCTTTGCCTGGGGCACGGCAATCACTGAGGTGGCCGCGGCAGAACCGAGCGGAATCCCGACACACTTGTCACTCTCACTCCCAGGTCTCCGCCGCTACCTTCTCCACCAACATCAATAACCCGCCGCACCGATCAGGAGATCGACGGCATCGAAAAGAGGAGTGTGCAATGACAACGCGCGATTTCACCACCACGATCCTGGTAGACCAGTCCGCGAAAGCTGCTTTCGACGCGATCAATCGTCCGCGCGACTGGTGGGGCAAGGAGATCGAGGGCTCTACGGATACCCTCCATGGCGAATGGACCTATCGCTACAAGGATATGCATTTTTCCAGGCACAGGACGACGGAGCTGGTTCCCGAACGCAAGGTGGTTTGGCACGTCGTCGATTCACGGATGAGCTTCCTTGAGGACAAGGAAGAATGGAAAGACACGAAGATCGTGTTCGATATCGCCAGCAAAGGCGGCAAGACGGAAATCCGCTTTACCCACGCTGGCCTGGTCCCCGAGGTCGAGTGCTTCGACATCTGCCGAGACGCCTGGAGCGGCTTGATCCACGATAGTCTTCGGGAACTGATCGAAACCGGCCACGGACAGCCCGACACGGTCGAATGACCGATTTGGCGGCGGGTTGGCGTGACATTCCTGCCGCTTCCACCCAATCCGGCAGCCGTCGAAGGTTCTCGGTCTCATCAACCTGGAAACCGCGCCTCAGTGGCTCACTCGCCCCTCGAATGGATTTCGCCGGGCAAGCAATCACGCCCGCGCCAGAATCAGGGGATTCCCATGTCCACCACCGAAATGCAAAATTCCTATCGCTGGGTGCTCGTCGCCCTTGGCGCGCTGATGACCTGCGTGACCATCGGAGCGATGTTCTCATTGGCTGTCTTCATGCCGCACATCTCGGCCGCCACCGGCTGGACGCGAGCGGGCATTTCCAGTGCGATGACGTTCAACTTCTTGATGATGGGTATCTCGAGCTTCGGCTGGGGTATGCTCACGGATCGCATCGGCACCCGCCCCGTGGTGTTGATCGGCTCCATCTTGCTCGGAGTGGTGCTGGTTCTGGCCAGTCGTGCGACGAACCTGCTGCTGTTCCAGCTCACTTACGGTATCGGCGTCGGCCTTGCTGGTGGCGCATTCTTCGCGCCGATGATGGCCGCTGTCACAGGCTGGTTCGACAAGCATCGCGGCCTTGCCGTTTCCCTGGTTTCCGCCGGCGTCGGTGTCGCGCCTGCGACCGTGTCGCCATTTGCAGCCTGGCTGCTTGCCAGCTACGACTGGCGCACCGCGATGATGACGATCGGGTTGCTCGCAACGGCTATCCTTTTTCCGGCTGCCTTCTTTGTCAGGAACGCCCGGCAGGCGTCGGCAAACGATCCGGCCCCGAAAGGCGCGACTGTCACCGTCGGAGCAGCGGACAATCCGTTGTCGAGGGCTTTCCGTTCGCCACAGTTCGCACTGCTTGCCGGCACCTACTTCCTGTGCTGCGCAGCGCATTCCGGCCCGATCTTCCATATCATGAGCTACGCCATCAGCTGCGGCATCTCCTCCATGGCTGCCGTCAGCATCTACAGTGTCGAAGGCATCGCCGGACTGGGCGGCAGGTTGCTGTTCGGCGTGGCCGCGGATCGCTTCGGCCCAAAGCGGGTTCTCGTCACCGGCCTGCTCATCCAGGCCCTGGTGATTGCCGCCTATCTCTCAGCCGCTCAGCTCAGCACTTTCTATGTCCTGGCCATTATCTTCGGCGCAGCCTATGGCGGGGTCATGCCGCTCTACGCATTGCTGGCTCGCGAATATTTCGGCCAGCAGGTGATGGGCTCGGTGCTCGGCGCGCTTGCCATGGCGTCCAGTTTCGGCATGGCTCTGGGGCCTGTCGCCGGCGGCTGGATATTCGACCGCTTCGACGTCTATGACTGGCTGTTCATCGGCTCATCCATCATCGGCATCGCCGCCTTCCTCATCGCGCTCGCCTTCCCGCCCTTCACTTCGGCCCGGCGCGAGCAACCGGCAGCGGCTTAGTGCAACGCCAGCAAAATGCGCGGCGGTTTTGCGTCCGGATTTGCGCAAAACAAGGGTCAAGTGATGCGGTAGTAAAAAAGGCCGGGACACGTCCCGGCCTTTCCGATTCATGGGGCCGACTTTTGCCAGCCTCCGATGCCAGCCGTTTGGCCGACCGTCGCGCTTACTGTGCAGGCGCGGTGGAATTCGGCTGCGCCGGCTTCATTGTATTGTCGGCCGGCGGCTGTGCCTCAGGCGTAGCCGGCTTCATCGGCTCGGCCGCAGGTGGCGTGGCTTGCGTCGTGGTGTTGTCGGTACCTCCGGTACCACCACCCTTGTTTTCACTGCAGGCGGCAACGCCGAGCAAAAGCAGCGCGGAAACCGAGGCCAGGACGAGCTTATTCATCGTATTTCTCCTTCGCAACTTCACCCCCTGTGAAGGGCGGCACAGTAGAAATGCGAGGCTCGCGCTTCGGTTTCGTCACATTGCGTTTCGTCCTGTAACAGCGTTCGGACTTCGTTGAGCCGTTGCCGGCCTCGGCCTTCGGCACTAACAGGGGAAGGAACGCACCCGAAAGGATGGTCGATGAGCGCGAAATGGGATTTCTGGATCGACCGCGGCGGTACCTTCACCGACGTCATCGGCAAGGCGCCGGACGGCTCGTTGACACCGCTGAAGTTGCTGTCCGAAAACCCGGAGGCCTATCCGGATGCAGCCATCCACGGCATCCGTACCCTGCTCGGCGCCAAGGCAGGCGAGCCGATCCCGTCTGGATTGATCGGCGAGGTCCGCATGGGCACGACGGTTGCAACCAATGCGCTTCTCGAGCGCAAGGGTGATCGGGTCCTGCTCCTGATCACCAAGGGCTTCCGTGACGCGCTTCGCATCGCCTATCAGGCCAGGCCGGACATCTTCGCAAAGGAAATTCTGCTCCCGGAGCAGCTCTATGAGCGTGTGGTGGAGGTGCCCGAGCGCGTGCGCGCCGATGGTTGCGCGGAACGGCTGCTCGACATCGCCGACGTCAAGCCTGCGATCGAACAGGCCAGAGCCGACGGCATCGATGCCGTCGCCATCGTCTTCATGCATGCCTGGAAGTATCCCGAGCATGAAAGAGCCGTGGCCAGGGTTTGCCGAAATGCAGGATTTTCCCAGGTCTCGGTGAGTCACGAGGTTTCGCCGCTGATCAAGCTGGTTGGCCGCGGCGACACCACGGTCGTCGATGCCTATCTCTCGCCGATCCTCTCGCGTTACGTGCAACGGGTAGCGGCGGAGCTCGGCACCGTTGCTGCCGACGGCCAGAGCGGGCATGCGCACGAAGGCCCAAGGCTGATGTTCATGATGTCATCCGGTGGCCTGACGGCAGCGGACAAATTCCAGGGCAAGGATGCGCTTCTGTCCGGCCCCGCCGGCGGCGTCGTCGGCATGGTCGAAACGGCGAAGCTGGCGGGATTCGACAAGGTCATCGGCTTCGACATGGGCGGCACCTCCACCGATGTCGCGCACAGCGACGGTGACTATGAGCGCGCCTTTGACACGGAAGTGGCCGGTGTGCGGGTGCGCGCGCCGATGATGCGCATCCATACCGTTGCTGCCGGCGGCGGCTCCATCCTGCAATTCGAGGCCGGCCGTTTCCGCGTCGGCCCGGATTCGGCTGGTGCCAACCCGGGCCCCGCCTGCTACCGGCGCGGCGGGCCGCTTGCGGTGACCGACGCCAACGTCATGCTCGGCAAGCTGCAGCCGGATTTTTTCCCGTCGATCTTCGGCCCCAATCAGGACGAACCGCTGGATGTCGCGACAGTGCGCTCGAAATTCGAAGCTTTGGCGGCCGAAACCGGCGATGGGCGTTCCCCGGAAGCCGTGGCAGAGGGTTTCGTCACCATCGCGGTCGAGAACATGGCCAACGCCATCAAGAAGATATCGGTGCAGCGCGGCTACGACGTGACCGGCTATCTGCTGAACTGTTTCGGCGGCGCCGGTGGCCAGCATGCCTGCCTTGTCGCCGATGCCCTCGGCATGGAGGCCGTGCTCATACACCCGTTCTCTGGCCTGCTTTCGGCTTACGGCATCGGACTGGCATCGATCTTCGCGACGCGCCAGCAGGCGCTGCTGGAGCCGTTGGCCGATCAATCCCTGCCCGCGGTCGAAGCACTGATCGCAGGTCTTGCCGGGGATGTGGCCGACGAGTTGACCATGCAAGGTGTCGCCGACGAAGACATGGCGATGCGTCCTGTTCTCCATATCCGCTACGACGGCACCGATACCACGCTGCCGATCAGCTTCCCCGACCACTCGATCGCCAACGCCAGGGCGGCATTCGAGGTCGCCCACAAGGCGCAATTCGGATTCATCTACGAAGACAAGCAACTGGTCGTGGAGACCGTGGCTGTGGAAGGCAGCAATGCTGGTGATAGCCACCACCAGGAAGCACTGGCCCCCTCTGGACCACCGCGCGACATGACCGACACGCGGCAAAAGCGCCGCATCTTCTCGGAAGGAGAATGGCACGACGCCGCCATCTGGCGCCGTGAAGCACTCCGCCCATCGGACAGGGTTTCCGGCCCGGCGTTGATCATCGAGCCGAACCAGACCATCGTCGTCGAAAACGGCTGGCAGGCCGAGATCACAATGCGCAACCACGTGCTGTTGCGCCGGACCGCCAGGAAACAGCGCAAGGCAGCTCTGGGCACCGAAGCCGACCCCGTCATGCTCGAGGTCTTCAACAACCTGTTCATGTCGATCGCCGAGCAGATGGGCGTGACGCTGCAGAACACCGCCTATTCGGTCAACATCAAGGAGCGGCTCGACTTTTCCTGTGCGGTCTTCGACAGCAATGGCGCGCTGGTCGCAAACGCCCCGCACATGCCGGTGCACCTCGGTTCGATGGACCGTTCGGTCGAAACCATCATCCGGCTCAACGCGGGTGATGTCCGCCCCGGCGATGTCTTCGCGTTGAATGCCCCTTACAATGGCGGCACCCACCTGCCCGATATCACCGTGGTCACGCCGGTGTTCGACGATGCGCAGGAAAGCATCCTGTTCTGGGTTGCCTCGCGCGGCCATCACGCCGATGTCGGCGGCACGGCCCCTGGCTCGATGACGCCGCTCGCCACCACCGTCGATGAGGAAGGCGTTCTGTTCGACAATTTCCGTCTCGTCGAGCGCGGCCGTTTCCGCGAGGCGGAGTTGGTGAACCTGCTTTCCGACCATCGCTACCCTGCCCGCAACCCGGCGCAGAACGTCGCCGACCTCAAGGCGCAGATTGCCGCCAACGAGAAGGGCGTGGCGGAGTTGCGCAAGATGGTGGCGCATTTCAGCTTGCCCGTGGTCAAGGCCTATATGGGCCACGTCCAGGACAATGCCGCCGAAAGCGTACGCCGTGTGCTCGAACGCCTTCCGGACACCTCGGCCTATGAATATCCGACCGACACCGGTCAGGTGATCAAGGTGAAGATCAGTGTCGACCGGACCAGGCGCGAGGCAACCGTCGATTTCACCGGCACGTCGCCGGTGATGAAGAACAATTTCAATGCACCCGAGCCTGTGGCGCGGGCAGCCGTGCTCTATGCGTTCCGGGTGATGGTCGAAGACAACATCCCGATGAACGCCGGATGTCTAAGACCGATCAACATCGTCATCCCCGAAGGCTCGATGCTGAAGCCGGCCTATCCGGCCGCCGTCGTCGCCGGCAATGTCGAGACCTCGCAGCACGTGACCAATGCGCTGTTCGGCGCCATGGGGGCGATGGCCAATGCCCAGGGCACCATGAACAACCTGACTTTCGGCAACGACCGTTATCAGTATTACGAGACGATCTGCTCGGGCTCGCCGGCGGGGCGCATGAACGACGGGCGCGGTTTCGCCGGCACTTCGGGCGTGCACACCCACATGACCAATTCGCGCCTGACCGATCCGGAAATCCTGGAGCTGCGCTTTCCTGTGCTGCTCGAAGACTTCCGCATCCGTGAAAACTCCGGCGGCAAGGGACACTGGAGTGCCGGCGATGGCACACGCCGTTCCATCCGCTTTCTGGAGAAGATGCAATGCGCGATCCTGTCGTCGCATCGCTCACGCCCGCCGCAAGGCCTCGATGGCGGCAATGATGGCGAAATGGGCAGCACCAAGGTGCGTCGTCTCGATGGCCGGGTCGACGTGCTGAAGGCCTGTGACCAGACCGTTCTGGAAGCCGGCGAAGCGGTCGTTGTCACCACCCCGACGCCGGGAGGTTTCGGCGAAGCCTAGCCTGTTCATCAACCGCTGCTGTCACCGCACTGTCATGACGCTGCGCTACGCGCTTCGCCCAACGTAAACGGGGAATCGCCTTGCCATGTCGGACGTTTCTGCGGAACT
The DNA here is from genome assembly GCF_004136315.1 of Mesorhizobium sp. Pch-S. NCBI lineage: Bacteria > Pseudomonadati > Pseudomonadota > Alphaproteobacteria > Hyphomicrobiales > Phyllobacteriaceae > Mesorhizobium > Mesorhizobium sp. Pch-S. The sequence continues at coordinate 4,762,148 of NZ_CP029562.1, read as the reverse complement.
GGTTTTCAGGCGCGGCAAGGAAGTGGGAAAAGCGGTCTACCAGAACCGCGCCCTTTCGAAGGCCGGCATCTCGGAGCGCCTGTTTGCCCTCCTCTTTTCCGGCCTCGTCTACCCGCAGATATGGGAAGACCCGGACATCGACATGGAAGCGATGCAGCTGGGCGAAGGCCATCGTGTCGTCACCATCGCATCCGGCGGCTGCAACATCCTGGCCTATCTGACGCGCTCGCCGGCCAGGATCGACGCCGTCGACCTCAACGCCGCCCACATCGCGCTGAATCGCATGAAACTTGCGGCGGTGCGCCATCTGCCCAACCAGACCGACCTGTTTCGTTTCTTCGGTGCAGCCGGCATGGAACACAATTCGGCGGCCTATGACCGCTTCATCGCCCCCAATCTTGACCCGGTCAGCCGGCACTATTGGGAAAAGCGCAGCTGGCGCGGCCGCCGTCGCATCGAGGTGTTCGATCGCAACTTCTACCGCACCGGCCTGCTTGGCCTGTTCATTGCCGCCGGTCACCGCACCGGCCGACTTTTCGGCGTCAACCCGACCGGCATCATGGCTGCCAGGGACCTCGCCGAACAGCGCCGCTTCTTCGACGAGAAACTGGCGCCGGTGTTCGACCGCAAGCTCCTGCGCTGGGCTACGTCGCGCAAGGCCTCGCTGTTCGGGCTGGGCATCCCGCCGGCGCAATACGATTCCCTGATCACCTCCGGTGACGGCTCGATGGCCAGCGTGCTGAAGGCGCGTCTCGAGAAGCTCGCCTGCGATTTTCCGCTGAAGGACAACTATTTCGCCTGGCAGGCTTTTGCGCGGCGCTATCCCAATCCCGGTGAAGCCGCCCTTCCCGCCTATCTGGAGAAGGACAACCACCCCGTCCTCAAGGCGAACGTCGATCGCGTCACCATCAACCACGCCAACATGATCGAGTTCCTCGCCGGCAAGGATGCCGGCACGGTCGATCGTTTCATCCTGCTCGACGCACAGGACTGGATGACCGACGAACAACTGAATGCGTTGTGGACAGAAATCACCCGCAGCGCCGCACCGGGCGCCCGTGTCATCTTCCGCACCGCGGCCGAGCCGAGCCTGTTGCCGGGCCGCGTTTCAGCTTCGCTGCTCGACCAGTGGGTTTATGAGGACGATGCCTCGCGAGACTACTCGGCGCGCGACCGCTCGGCGATCTATGGCGGTTTCCACCTTTATGTGAAGCGCGGCTGATGAGCACCCAGGACCTGCCGGCGAACCATGCCGATCTCATGGATGGCGTCTATCGCTGGCAACGCCACATCTACGATCTGACCCGCAAATATTACCTGCTCGGCCGCGACAGGCTGATCGCCGGCCTTGATGTTCCGGCCAATGGCAGTGTGCTGGAGCTCGGCTGTGGCACCGGTCGCAACCTGGCACTGACGGCACGGCGCTATCGCGATGCCCGCCTCTATGGCCTCGACATCTCCGCCGAGATGCTGGTCAGCGCGCAGGCCACGATCGCTCGTGAAGGCATCGCCGGCAGGACCCTGCTCGCGCGCGCCGATGCAACCGACTTCGATGCACAGGCGCTGTTCGGTGTCGCCAGCTTCGACCGCGTCTTCGTCTCCTATTCTCTTTCGATGATCCCCGGCTGGGAAAAGACAGTGGCTGCCGGCCTTGCCGTCCTGGCACCTGGCGGGTCGCTGCATGTCGTCGACTTCGGCCAGCAGGAACGCATGCCCGGCTGGTTCCGCTCTTTGCTCAGGGCCTGGCTCAAAAAATTCCACGTCAGCCCGCGTGATTCCCTGCGTGAAGTGCTTGAATCGGAATCCACCAAAGCCGGCGCAAGCCTTTCATTCGAAAGGCTTTATCGCGGTTATGCCTGGCTGGCGGTGGTACGCCGCTAGAGCATTCCGCCCCGTGGAAACGCGGAAATGCCACACACTTTGCCGGAGTTGCGCCGATCCCGCTACTTCAGCGCCTTCGCCAAAGCAGCCGCCAGATTTTGCGGACGATATCCGAGTTTGAACGGTGTCAGCCCCAACCGCACGATGACCAGCTTCTGCGAAGGAATGACAGCGACCGTCTGGCCATCATGGCCCTCCAGCCAATAGGCATCCGCCGGCACCCCGGCTTTTGCGGTGGCGCCGGGAGCGTGTTCATTGCCAGGGGCCTCGATCCAGAGTTGCCCGCGCGTATAGACGCCATCGGATGCCGGTGCAGGTTCGCGCATCCAGGCCACGAAGCCTGGGGGAAGGATTTCCTGGCCGTTCCATATGCCGTCCTGCAAGAGAAACTGGCCGAAGCGCGCCCAGTCGCGTGCGGTGGCGTAGAGGTAGGATGAGCCTACGAAAGTGCCGTGTTCGTCGGTCTCCATGATCGCGCTGGTCATGCCGATCGGCGCAAAAAGTTTGAGCTGCGGCCAGGCCAGTGCCTGCTTGGGATCGGTGAAGGTGTTTTGCCACAGACGCGACAGCATCACTGCCGTACCACTGGAATAGGAATAGGCCTTGCCGGGTTCGCCCGTCAGCGGCTTGGCCGAGGCGAAAGCCGACATGTCCGGTTCCTGATAAAGCATGCGGGTAACGTCGGTGACGTCGCCATAATCTTCGTTGAACTCGAGACCGCTGGACATCGCCATCATATCGGCGAGCGTGATGGCAGCGCGCTTGTCAGCCTTCCAGTCCGGGAACAGGCCCTGATCGGTAATGGCGAGCTTGCCCTCCTTGACCAGGGTGCCCACGATGGCGGCGTTGACCGACTTGGTCATCGACCAGCCGAGAAGCGGCGTCTTTTCCGAGAAACCGTCGCCGTATCGCTCGCCCACGATGCGGCCATTCTGCGCCACCACGACGGCCCGCATGCCGGGACCGGTCAGCGAGGTGTCGTCCAGGATCTTGTTCACCTCCGGATTCTGGGAGGGTTCGACACGGCCGCCCTCCGGCCACAGCACATCCGGCACCGCCGGCGAGACCGAAACGTCGGTCGAGATCGCCTTGGCCACGGTCACGTTGCCGTCTGGCACATTGGCGCAACCGAGCCCCGGCCGCAGCACCGCCGCGCCTTTGCCGAAGACACCGAGCAGACCCGCACTCACCGTGCCCGCATCCTTGTCGACATCGAGCATCATCAGCTTGAGGATCGGATGGCCCGGAGCCTGCACATCCACCGCCAGCACCTGCTGGGCGTCCCGGTCGGCCAGGAACACGTTAGAGCACACGATCTTGGCGGTGTAGTTGGCGGCAATGCGTATCAGCGCCGGCGGTGCCGTCCATAGCCAGATCGCCACGCCGACGACGGCAACAACGATGAGCCCCAGCAGCCATTTCAGGATCTTGCCGACGACGCGCATGCACAGCCTCCCAACCGCATTTCACAAACCCAATCTGCCGCGATTGCCCGCCACGCTGCAACTGGAGATGTTTGGATGCCAACACCTTGGCTTGCATTCACAGAACCGTGAGCCCGCTTTTCCGCAGTTGCCCATCCGGCCAGCCTGGGTCATCACGAACTTGCGTATTCGCCCGCATCAACCGATTATCAACCATGTTGGGTGATTGAGTGGAGAGGCGTGGCGGCAAGTGGGGGCACCGCAACCGGCTAACAACCGGACAGAACGACCCATCCGCGACCGGCGGCCACCGGTCTGGACCTGAATTTCGGATGCGTCGTCTCGCGATCCTGCTTTGCTTCACCGCCCTTTCCGCCTGCTCGACCGTCGACGCGCTTGCTCCGGTGTCACCCGGTTCCAATGGCCCTTCCGTTGCCTTGCGCGCGCCGCGTTTCGCCGATTCCAAACCACATGAATGGGACAGCGGCGCACCTTGGAATTATGCGGTGCATGGGACCGACGTATCCAAATACCAGACTTCGGTGGATTGGCCGAAGGCCAGGGCCAGCGGCGTTTCCTTCGCCTTCATCAAGGCGACCGAGGGCGGCGACCGCGTCGATGACATGTTTGCCGACCACTGGCGCGGCACCAAGGCGGCAGGCGTGCCGCGCGCCGCCTACCACTTCTACTATTTCTGCCGGCCGGCTGCGGAACAGGCCCGCTGGTTCATCGAAAACGTACCGAATGAACGCTCCTCCATGCCCCCGGTGCTCGACATGGAGTGGAACCCGCAGTCCCCCACCTGCAAGCTCAGGCCTCCGGCGGAGACGGTGCGTTCGGAAATGCGCATTTTCCTGGAGATGGTCGAGAAGCACTACGGCAAGAAGCCGATCATCTATACGTCCGTCGATTTCTTCGATGACAACGATCTGTCGACCTTCCGCGGCTATCCCTACTGGCTGCGCTCGGTTGCCGGCCACCCGACCCAGAAATATGGCAGCCACCCTTTCACCTTCTGGCAATACACCGGAACCGGTGTCATTCCCGGCATGAAAGGCGACGCCGACATCAACGTCTTCAACGGCTCCGAGGCCGCCTGGAACAAGTGGCTGCGGCAGAACACCCGTTGACAGGGCGGCCACAGCCTGCTTTTCGGGGCTGACTTTCGCCGGTCTCATGTACCGCGCCACGAAATCAGTCCGAAAGGAAGACCATGCGACTGCGCTCCAGCCTCATCGCGGCGCTGCTGCCGGTAATGGCAGCGACCACCGCCATGGCGCAGCAATCCGCGCCCTCAGACCAGCAGCCTGCCCCGACAGCGGGCCAGAAGCTGGATCCGACCGCTGCCCCGTGCGGCGGTGACTTCGAAACCTGGAAACAGGGCGTCGCCGAGGAGGCCAAGGCTGCAGGCGTTGGCGAAACCGGCCTGGGCGCGCTGGAAGAGGCAAGCTTCGACACGCGCGTGCTGGCGCGAGACCGTGCCCAGGGCGTGTTCTCGCAGACCTTTACTCAGTTCTCCGGGCGTATGATCTCGGCCTACCGGCTGAAGCAGGGCAACACCATGCTGCAGAAGTACGGTTCGGTGTTCGCCCGCGCCCAGCAGGAATTCGGTGTTCAGCCGGCCATCGTCACCGCTTTCTGGGCACTGGAAACCGACTTCGGCGCCGTACAGGGCGATTTCAACACCCTCAATGCATTGGTGACACTCTCGAACGACTGCCGCCGTCCCGCAGTGTTCCGTCGTCAGATCATACCGCTGCTCAAGCTGATCGACCGCGGCGACCTGCCAGCGGACGTCAAGGGCGCCTGGGCCGGCGAGATCGGCCAGACGCAGATGCTGCCGATCGACTATCTCGAAGACAGCGTCGATGGCGACAATGATGGCAAGGTCGACCTGCGCAACAGCGCCCCCGATGTCATCATGACCACCGCCAAGAAACTCGAAATCAAGGGCTGGAAACGCGACCAACCCTGGGTTCAGGAAGTCCGCGTGCCCGACACCCTGCCCTGGGAGCAGACCGCGCGCACCAACAAGATGCCAATCAGCCAGTGGAACCAGTGGGGTGTCACCAATCCGGATGGCTCGCCACTCGCCGACAACGGCCTGAAGGCCGGCCTTGCCCTGCCGATGGGCCGCAAGGGCCCAGCCTTCCTGACCTATGACAATTTCGACGTCTACATCGAATGGAACCAGTCCTTCACCTATGCGCTCACAGCTGCGGTGATGGCCACCCGTTTTGCCGGCGCTCCGGCCTACGATCCGCGCAATGCCGAACCCGGCCTCAGCCTGGAACAGATGAAGGAATTGCAGACCAGGCTGGAAGCCAGGGGTTACGATGTCGGCAAGGTCGACGGCATCCTCGGCACCAACACCCGCGACGCCGTGCGCAAGGAACAGATCCGGCTCGGCATCCCGGCCGACGGCTGGCCGACGCCGGAATTGCTTGAGAAGCTCTCGTCGTAACTGGAGCGTTTCCGTTTTCACGGAAACGCGGAAACGCGCCAAGTTTTGTTTTCGTCGCGTTCTTGTAACGCCAAGTGATTCCACTTGGCTACAACATGCTCTATTTGATCTGCCTGCAGGTAACCGGCTTTTGCGGACTTTGCATCAGGTCCGTAAAGGTGGCCTCGTTGCCCTTGGTCCACCATTCATATTGCTGCCCGACATAACGCGCGCCTGATCCGCTGATGACGGACACCGCCACGATCGTGGACTTGCCAAGATCCAGCACGGCGAACTGGTTGGCACTTGTGTTGATATAGGTAACGGCCACTTTCTGAGCCGGGCAGGCATAGGCCGCCCTGGTCGTCTGCGGTTTCTCCTTCCCGGGCAGCTTGAGCGTTACGGTGGTGGCCGAGGCCGCCACGGTCATCGCCAGCAACGCGCCTGCAAGAAATACGGCATCTTTCACGATCGTTCTCCTCAATCCGCCATCGTTTCAAGGCTGGCAAAACCCTGCGGCGCGTCGCCTTCATCGAAAGGTGTCGTCACCTCCACGAAGGTGTCAGGGTAGAAACCGTTGAAGCGGGTTCGAAGCGACAGCGAATAGGCCCCGATGTGACCGATTTCGATCCAGTCGCCCGTGTCGACAGTTTCCGGCAGCCAGAACGGACGCGACAGGATATCGACGGAATCGCAGGTCGCCCCGCAGACCTTGAACGGCACGATGTTCTTCTCCGAACCATTGCGCGAACGGATCGCCGGATCGGGGATGAAGCGCGCCGGCAAGGTGATCTTGCCGGTCCAGGAATCCGACAGCGAAGCCCAGATGCCGTCGTTGATATAGAGCCGCCTGCCCTTGCGCAGGAGCACGCGCACGATCAGCGAGAGGCAACGCGCCACGATCACGCGTCCCGGTTCCGCCACCAGCGGCATCTGGTCGAAGCCGTATTCCTTGAGATCGCCGGAAAGCCTGGACATGATCTGGCCAAGCGACGGCATTTCGACATGCTTGCGATTGGGATCGTGACCGTACTCGGCCGGAAAACCTCCGCCGACATCAAGGCCTGCAAGATCGAATGAAAGCCGGTTTCGCACCCAGTCCGCCGAGGCGAGCGCTCGCTCGTAGGTGTCGGGATCCTCGATCTGGCTGCCGACATGGAAACACAGTCCGACCTTGTAGCCGGTACGCGCCAGCCGCTCTGCCAGTTCCACCGCATTGGCTGGGCCCGCGCCGAACTTCTTGGACAGCTCATAGGCGGCATGACCCTTGGTCTGCACGCGCACGAAAACGGTGATGGCACCGGGATCGATGTCGAGTGCACGCACCACGCGTGTCAGCTTGGTGATTTCGTCCTCGTGATCGACGGCGACGACGCGGATGCCATATTTTTCCAGCGCCAGCTTGATATCCGACTGTGCCTTGATCGGATGCATGTAAAGCATTTCCGCATCCGACGAGACGGCGCGCACGGCAGCGAATTCGCCGGGAGAAGCCACATCGAAGGCGGTGACGCCGGCCTCGGCCAGCGTCTTCAGGACGATCTGCTCCCCATTGGTCTTCACCGCATAAGCGGTCTTGCCGGGAAACATGTCCATGAACTGGCGGGCGTCGGCTTTCAGCACCTGCGGGCGGAAGCAATAAACCGGATCGTCAGGGCGGAGGGCGAGAGCTGCCTCGCGGGCATTTTCGAATCGCTGCATGAGGCGAATCCCTTTCTCGGTATGCGCACTTAAACCTCACTAGCCGGGAAAGAAAACAGGAACGTGTCCATTCGTTTCGCCGGGGAACCGACTGGCGCAGGTGTCAGGAGCCTCTGCGGCTGCGGCAGGATTCGGGTGGGCGGTCTGCCGGCAAGCCGCTAGTCTCATGGCGTAGCAGCGCATGAGGGGCATCAACACTATGAGCACCGCCACCCAAACCATCCAGACCGGCCCGATGAGCCTCAAGGATTGGGGCCAGCTTCTGCTGCTCGGCGCGATCTGGGGCGGCTCCTTCTTCTTCGCCCGCATCGCGGTGGCCGAAATGCATCCACTCGTCCTGGTGCTGTTTCGCGTCGCGATCGCCGCGGCTGCGCTGCACATCTACCTGCTGATCCGGGGCCCCTCGTTCAAACTGGCGTTGCCGCATATCGGCCTGTTCTTCCTGCTGGCACTCACCAACAATGTCATCCCGTTTTCGCTGATTTTCGCGGGCCAGACCGAACTCGGCGCCGGCATCGCATCGGTGCTGAATGCGACCACCCCTTTCTGGACACTGATCGTCGCCAATGCGATGACCGCCGACGAGAAACTCTCCTGGAACAAACTCGCCGGCATCGGCCTCGGCATCGCCGGCACCGCCGTCATGGTTGGTCCAGGCGTGTTTGCCGGTCTCGGCGGACCGGTGTGGCCGAAATTCGCGCTGATCGGTGCTTCGCTGTCCTATGCCTTCGCACTTATGGTCGCCCGAAGGCTGAAGAGTGTCCCGCCTCCGGTGCTCGCAACCGGCCAGTTGACAGCCTCGACCATCATCATGATCCCGGTCATTCTTCTGACCACCGGCAGCACCGGCCTGTTCGCAGCCAGCATCCCTGTCTGGGTCGCGGTGTTCGGACTGGCGTTGCTCTCGACCGCCTTCGCCTACATCCTCTATTTCAACCTGGTCGCCTCTGCCGGTGCCACCAATGCCTCCCTGGTGACGCTGATCGTACCGGTCAGTGCCATATTGCTCGGGATTGCATTCCTCGGCGAGCATATCGAGACATTCGAGCTCTTCGGCATGCTTCTGATCGGGCTCGGGCTGGTCACCATCGATGGACGTCTCTTCGCCGCCGGCGAGTAACCGTTGTGAAGAGTTGAGGGGACGGGGACGCAGGGTTTCGGCAGATGAGTTTTCGCAGTGCAGCGGCCCGTCGTCCCCGGCTCGAAATCGTCTCTTTCAACCGGCCTTCCGACACCTTTCAGCCACAATTTATGCACAGCAGGCAGGCCTGCATTTCGCCAAGGAATTCAAGGCATAGCGGCGAAACCGAGGTCGAAATTTCTAAAGCCTTGTCGCATTGCAGCACATTTTCTCCTTGTGTGTGACCGAAATGCTTCTAGACTCGGTTCATAGTTTTCCAGCGAGGAGGCTATGTCATGGGACTTACAAGGCCACTCAATGCACTGATGATTTGTGCTGCGTTTGCGTTTATCGGCGCCCTTATTGTGGGCGTTCTTCCATAAGGCCGCAGCAGCGGGGGAAGGCAGCACCATATAGTTCAAACCATTGAAAAGGCCGGGGAAACCCGGCCTTTTTCCATTCTCGACTTTTGCTTTCGCGGAAGCTCCGCTCTATAGTCGCGACGGGACTGGGATCAGGATGACGAGCGATGCGGATCGACGAATCCAATGCCCGAAATGACGTGCAGACGCTTTCTCCTGCCAGCCGTACGGAGTGGCGGGATTGGCTGGAGAAAAATGGCGACACGGTAAACGGCGCGCGACTGGTCATCCACCACAAGACCAGCGAAACACCCGGTGTCCATTTCCATGAGGCGATCGAAGACGCGCTCTGCTACGGCTGGGCCGACGGGCGCGCTACCAAGCGCGACGGTGACAGCTTCTACCTCACCTTGCAGCCCCGTTCGACCACCAGCGCGTGGGACCGCATCAACCGGGAGCGTGCCGAAAAACTGATCGACCATGGCCGCATGCGCGACGCAGGCCTGGCTGCCATCCGGCGCGCCAGAAGCGCGGGCACCTGGGAACCGCCGATGAGCGCGAAACAGATCGACCTGCCGGCCGATCTGCAGCGGGAATTCGACGAAAACCGCATCGCCTATCGCAATTTCGAACGACTGCCCTCGCCTTCCAAGGCGCTTATCCTGAATTGGATCGACAAGGCCACGCAGCCCGAGACACGCCGCCGCCGCATCGAGCAGACGATCGCGCTTGCCGAGAGCAATGCGAGCGTCAGCGTGATGCCCGTGGACAGCTAGCCGACCGCCTGCTCACGCCGCCGCCGAACCCGTCTTGGGCTGGTTCTCCGGTACTTCCGGTGCCGTCTGATGGGCACGGATACCAATCATATGGCAGATGGCGAAGACCAGGTCGGCACGATTCATCGTGTAGAAATGGAAATCGCCGACACCGCGCTCGACAAGGTCCAGCACCTGTTCCGCCGCCACTGCCGATGCGACAAGCATGTGCGTCTGCGGATCGTTGTCCAACCCTTCGAAACGTTCGGCCAGCCAGGCCGGCACGTGCGCGCCGGCGCGCGAGGCAAAGTTCGCCACCTGGCGGAAATTGTGCACCGGTTGGATCCCCGGCACGATCGGAATGTAGATGCCGGCGCGGCGCACCCGTTCGACGTAGCGTTCGTAGAGATCGTTGTCGAAGAAGAACTGGGTGATCGCACGCTTCGCGCCATTGTCCACCTTGCGCTTCAGCATCTCGATATCGGTGGCGAAATCCGGGCTCTCGGGGTGCTTTTCCGGATAGGCGGCAACGGAGATATCGAAGTCGGCGATGGCTTTCAGCCCCGCCACCAATTCAGCACCGTTCTGGTAGCCACCGGGATGTGGCGTGTAGGCCTGGCCGACACCGGAGGCCGGATCACCGCGCAACGCCACGAAGCGCTTGATACCGGTAGCGGAGTAATCACGGATTACCGCGTCCACTTCCTCGCGCGTCGCCCCTACGCACGTCAAATGCGCCGCTGCGGGAATGCTGGTCTCGTTGAGGATGCGTCGCACGGTGCGCGCCGTGCGCTCGCGCGTCGAACCGCCGGCGCCGTAGGTGACGGAAACAAAATTCGGTCTCAGCGGCTCCAGCCGCTTCACCGTCTCCCAGAGACGGGTCTCCATTTCGTCGGTCTTCGGCGGAAAGAACTCGAAGGATACCCTGATCTTGTCGCCGATGTCGGGACGGCGGGAAAAACGGAACTGGTTCATCAGGCAACTTCCCGCGCGGATTGGGTTTCAGGATTGGGATCGGCGATGAGCAAACGGCGGTCGCGGCCGAGCCACAACTTGACGGTAAGCTTGGCGTCGGAGCCGCCGCGCGGTTCGAAATCCTGGCTTTCCTCCAGATCAAGTCCCACCTCGGCAAACCAGTCGGCGATCTGCTTGTCGGAAAAGCCGAGGCGCTGATGCGCATGTTCGTCACGCAGGAACTCCAGCGTGTGCGCGGCGAAATCGACGATGATCAGCCGACCGGAAGGGCGCAGCAGCCGCGCGGCAGCCCGGATCGCCGGTGCCGGGTCATCGAGATAGTGCAGCACCTGGTGGATGGTGATCAGGTCAAAGGAATCGCGCTCGACCGGCGGCGAGAAGATGTCGCCTTGCCGCACCTGGGCATGGGCGATACCCGCCTGGTCGAGATTGGCGCGAGCCACCGCCAGCATTTCGCGCGACATGTCGATGCCGACGCCGCGCCGATAGAGCGGCGCAAAGATCTCGAGCAGGCGGCCCGTGCCGGTGCCCAAGTCGAGCATGGACTGGAATGGCCGCTTGCCGACCAGCTTGAGGAGCGCGGCTTCGACGGCACGCTCAGGCACATGCAGCGAGCGGATCTCGTCCCAGCTTGCCGCATTGGTCGAGAAATATTCGGCGGCGCGGTCCTGACGCTTGCGCTTCACCGTCGCAAGCCGCTCGAGATCGCGCTCGATCTGCGGATCATCGGCGCGGATGCCGGAAATCAGCCGCAGCACGAAGTCACGCGCATTGTCGAGATCCGCCAGGCGGAAGAACGCCCACGACCCCTCCTGGTAGCGGCCGATCAGCCCGGCCTCCAGGAGCAGCTTGAGATGGCGTGAAACACGCGGTTGCGACTGGCCGAGAATCTCGGTCAGGTCCGACACCGTCAGGTCGCCTCGCGCCAGCAGCGCAAGAATGCGCAGCCGGCTGGATTCGGCAGCAGCCTTCAATGTATCTACCATCGTGTCGAGTGCGACGTGCATGAGCGGCATTCCTCGAAAAGATATAAACATATGTTTATGTCAAATTCGAATGCAGCGCAATTGAGAATGTCGTCTGGCGAACAGAAAATGGCGCAGTCCTTTTGCGCGGAGAAACGTCGATGTTCGAGATGCGTGGCGGCGAGGAGATGCTGGTGGAGGATCCGGCTGGACAGCAACCGGATGGTCACGTCGTGTTCATCGGCCGTATCTTGTCCCCCTGGGCCGAGCGTGAAGGCTGCCCCAGGAACATGCGCGCCGCGCGCGAGACCGGCCAAACGGCCTCATTGCAGATCGACGAACCCTATCGCGCTGGCCTGGCCGGACTGGAGCGTGTCACCCATATCCATGTCCTGAGCTGGATGCACCATGCGCCGCGGAATCTGATTGTGCAGAAACCGCGCCATGCAACTGAAGCCAAAGGTGTTTTGCGCTGCGGTCCCCTGCCCGGCCGAATCCTATCGGCCTGCATTCGGCGCGGCTGATTTCATTCGACATCGAAACCGGCCGCATCGAACTCGACACGATAGACGCGCTCGACGGCACGCCGGTCATCGACATCAAACCTTATTTCCCGTCGGTCGATGTTTTGGCCGATGCGCTCATGCCGGATCGAAACGACAAATGAACGCCCCGGCCGGCCGCCGCCGCGCCATCGCCAAGGCGCTCACGGCACTTCTGCCGCTGGCACCCTATGCCGACATGGAACGCATCCGCGCCGATGCCGGCGCGGTGCATATGAAAACCCTGCCGCCGGGCATAGCGGTGTGGCTGGCCACAATTGCCCATGTCCGCCATCAGCACACCGACTACGAAAAGCTGCTGTCGGAAGGATATGACCGCGACTCGGCACGTTTCTTCGTCGTCGACCAGACCAATGAGGTGCTGACGCGCTGGCGGGCCACGCGCCTGCTCGACCCCGACGACGGCGAGGACTAGAGCGTTTCCGTTTCGACGGAAACGCGGAAACACTCTAACTCTTTGTTTTCAAGCAATTCCGGACGGAAAATCGCTACGCACTTTCCTGGAATCGCTCTGATCAGATTGCCGTAAAGGCGTTGTCGACGAACAGATGCGCGCCGTTGACGAAGCTCGACTCGTCACTTGCCAGGAACAGCGCGGCCTTGGCCACCTCCTCCGGTTCGCCGATGCGCCCCTGCTGCGCGGCGATCGCGGCCTCCGAGACGTCGACGCCGTGGCTCTGCAGCTCCGCCACTTCGCGCAGGCCGTGCGGCGTGCGGATGAAGCCCGGGCAGACCGCATTGCAGCGGATGTTCCTGTCCCGGAACTCGACGGCGATCGCCCGCGCGAACATGTGGCAGGCGCCTTTGGTGGTATCGTACAGCACTTCCATCGGGGTCGCCGCCACCGCCGAGATCGACGAGGTACAGACGATCGAGCCGCCGCCGGCAGCAATCATCCCCGGCAGCACGGCGCGCGTCATCAGGAACATCGAGCGCACGTTGACGGCGTGCAGCCAGTCCCACTCCGTCACAGTGGTTTCCAGGAACGGTTTGATGACGATGGTGCCGGCGTGGTTGAACAGGACCGTCGCCGGCCCGAAGGTCGTGGCTGCCGCCTTCACGGCGGCCTCGACCTCGGCCTCGTCGGATACGTCGGCGACGAACCAGGCGGCCTTGCCGCCTGCCGCCTCGATCTCGGCAACGGTCGCGGCCGAAGCTTCCGCGTTGCGGTCGACGATCGCCACCTTCGCACCTTCCGCCGCAAACAATCTCGAAGCCGCGCCGCCCATGCCGGTTGCGCCGCCCGAGATGATCGCAACCTTGCCCTGCAGTCTGCCAGTCATGTGTCTGTCCTTGCTGTTGTCTTGCTCACCGGCTCGACCGGCTCTCACTCGGCAGGATGGCCGCGCATGCCGCCCGTGACCGCAAACTCCTCCTCAGGCGACAGCACCAGACGGTGCCGGCGATAGAAGGCGAAATAGGCGAGCCCGATCGCATACCACACGGCAGCTGCGATGGCCGCCCAGCGATAGAGCGGATCGAAGAACTGATAACCCAGCGTGATCAGGCAGATCAGGATCGTGGCGTAGGCGCCGAACCGGCCGAACGGGCTGACGAACGGCCGTTCGATTGCGGCATAGAGCTTGCGCAGCTTCAGGAAAGCAATGCTCTGCATCACGTAGGATACCATGCCGGCAAAGACGATCATCGAGACCAGGAACCCGCCCATGAAAGCGACATTGTGCCGGCCGCCCAGGAACCAGACAAGCAGCAGCATGAACAGCGCGAGAGCCGAGCCGGCAGCAAGCGCGATGTTGGGCGTCTTGGTGCGGGCATTGGTCACCGACAGCGCCGTCGGCAGGTAGCCGGCGCGCGACAGCGAATAAATGTTGCGGCCGGAGGCAAAGGAACCGGCGAAGAAAGAGGCGGCAAGGCCGAGGACCGCGACCGAGGCCAGAAGCTTGGCCCAGCCATCACCGAAGATGGTGCGGAAGCCATCGAGCAGCGGTTCACCGGACGAGCCCATGGCATGGGCGCCCTGCGGGATGGAGGCGCTGAAGAACAGCACACCGAGCGCCAGTGCTGCCAGCGTCAGGATCGACAGGATCAGCGCCCGCGGCATGTCGCGCGTCGGATTCTTTGCCTCTTCAGCAGTGAGCGGCAGCTGTTCGACGGCCAGGAACATGTAGACCGCGAAGGGCAGTGACAGCATCACGCCGGTGAAACCGAAAGGCAGCCATTCGCCGTTGCCTTCCGGCAGCAATGTCGACCCTCCCGGGCTGGCCGCGATGTTCAGCGCATAGCGGGTGAAATCCAGATGCGGGATGGCGACGACAAAGAAGAACAAAAGCACCGCGATCGCCGCGACGGTCACATAGATGACCACGCGCATCGAAAGCTCGAGCCCGCGCAGCGACATCGCCAGCATCACGACATAACCGCCGACCCACCACAGCGGTAGCACGCTTTCCGGCGTGCCGAATATGGCCGCCAGGTAGGAACTCATGAAGAACATGTTGGCGGCTGGCGCCAGCACGAACTCGATGTTCTCGGCAAGGCCCGTGGTGAAGCCGCCCCATGGGCCCAACGCCGTGCGCGAGAAGGAATAGGCCCCGCCGGTATGCGGCAGCGCGGCGCTCATCTCGCCGATGGAGCAGCACAGGCAGATATACATGAAGCCGATGATCAGCGCCGCCAGGAGCAGGCCGCCGAAGCCGCCCTGCGAAAAGCCGATGTTCCAGCCCGAGTATTCACCGGCGATGACGGCGCCCACGCCCATCATCCACAACGAGAACAGGCCGGCATGCCGTTGCAGCTGGCGCTGCTCGAAATAACTCTGGTCTACGGTCTGATATGTGACACCGGCTGTTCCGCCGTTCGAACTCTTGCTCATCCCTGTCCCCTCCGTCAAAGAGGGTGGGCACCAATCATCGTCGATTGGTGCTGTTCCCCTCCCTTGGTTATCCGGCATAGTTTCAGCGCCGCGCACCGGACGAAATATCCCCAAAGGGATATGGCTTGGGGGATAGGCTGGTGTCGTGATTTCGAAGTCGCGCGATCCCCGGTAAGGTCGCCCGGCGACTCGAAGAGGACAATGAGCGGGTTCCGGAATCGCGACACCGGAAATGCAGCCTGACCATCCGTCGGACAGGGAGGTTCGATGGCAATGAACGATCAGATAGCGCTTGCCACGTGGCATGCGGCAACACCGGAACTGGTGGCGCATCTTGGCAAGCCGGGGTTCACCCAGCGGCTGGATGCAGCGTTGCGCGCCGTTGCGCCTTTCGATCTGTCCTGCATCTTCGCCTATCCCGGTCGAGACCGCCCTCATTTGCTCCATGACGGGCTGGGCGAGGTCTCCTCGCAACAGATCATGCGCAACTATCTCGACGGCACCTACCTCCTCGATGCTGTCTATTCCGCTTGCCTGCGGCGTGCTCCGAACGGCCTGCATCGGCTGGCCGATCTGGCGCCGGACGCCTTCTTCGAAGCCGAGTATTACAATTCTCCCGACGTCCATCCCTGCATCTCGATGGAGACCGGCTCGCTCAGCGAGGAGATCGTTTTCCTGGTACCCTTGCAGCCCGGCTTCTACCTCGCCTATTCGCTGCTGCGGGCGAATTCCAGCCTCACATTCTCGGCCGCCGATTTCGAGCGCTTGCAGCAGACCGCGGCACTGGTGACGATGCTGATCAGCCGACATTGGGAACATCTGGCGCCGGAAGCCGTGGCGGAACCGAGCCAGCCGCACGATGCCGACGATGTCGAGCGTGCTTTCGCCACCTTTGCGCCGTCGCGGCTGACGCGGCGTGAACAGACCATCGTCAGCCTCGTGCTGCGCGGCCATTCATCCATATCCATCGGACGCATCCTCGGCATCGCCGAGGGTACTGTGAAAATCCACCGCAAGAACATCTACGCCAAGCTCGATATCTCCAGCCAGACCGAGCTGTTCAACCTGTTCATCAAACATCTGCTGAGCGAACGCTGAAACCTCCTTTGACAACCAGGAAGCAATGGCCAAGGACACGCTTCGTATGCCACTGGACGATCTCGATCGACGTATCCTGAACGCACTTCAGGAGGACAACCGTCTTTCCTTTGCCGAACTCGCCCAACGTGTCGCCTCCTCCGCAGCCTCCTGCATGCGCAGGGTGCGACGGCTTAGGGAAGACGGCATCATCGAAGCCGATATCGCCTTGATCAACCCGCAGGCCGCAGGCCGGTCGCTGACCGCGGTGGTCAACATCGAACTGGAGAGCGAACGGCTTGACCTGATCGACGCCTTCAAACGCGAGATGCGCAGTGCCCCTGAAGTAACGCAATGCTACATGGTCACCGGTGATGCCGATTTCGTGGTTGTCGTCATGGTGGAAGACGTCGCCGCGTTCGAGACCTTCACCAGGGAGCGGCTCTATGCCAACCCCAACATTCGCAAATTCCGTTCCATGATCATGCTCGACCGCGTGAAGTTCGAGCCGCGAGTTCGGCTGTAAGCTTTAAACTGGTGCACCATCCCGGAGGTGGCGACGGCCCTCTGGAGCCCGAGCGCTCAACCCTTCCGCTGTCTGCGCCAACGCTCCAGGCGGCGCATCATGCGTTGGAAGTGATCGAGCGAGGCCAGCGCGAGATCGGGAGCACTGGGCTCGATATCCTCGGCCGCTTGGAGGTTCTTGTCCTGATACATGTAGCAGAGAATAGGTTTCTCTTCGGTTCCGGCGATCTGATAGCGGTAATAATAGAAATCACAGGCCTTGCCTGGTCGAGCGGGATCGCCATCCCGCAAGCGATCGAAGCAAAGGCTGATCTCCTCGCGGCCATTGATCAACGAACGTTGAGCCAGGCAGATACCCAGATCCAGCGATTGGCCATAGTCATAGCCGGCAGCCTCGAGTTCGGCGAGAAGCGCTCTGATGTGCTCGATGGTGATTGTGGCCAACATTTGCTGCCAGATTTTGCCCGCCCTTTCGTAGTGTTGCAGGAATTGCGGCCAGAAGGCCTCGATCTCCTCATCGTCGGCACTCTCGAGCGCCTCGGCGTCGAGCGAGCCTGAGAGAGAACAGGTGAGCTGGACACGCCGATTGACCTTGCGGCCTCCAAGGCGTCCCAGCCATCCGGCCGGCTCCTCGACCAGGCCGACCTGCCAGGCCTGGGTGCCCGGTTCTTTTCCGCGTTGCGCTTCGATGTTGACGGGACAAAAGGGACCGCCATCGGCCGGCGCAAGATAGCGCGTGACGACGAAATGCCAGGCCTGCTCATCTTCCGCGGCCAGGGTGAGAGCGCCGTAACCCGAATTCAACAGCACGCCATCATGAATTCTCTGCAGCGTCTGGAGGTCAGGAAGCCTCTGTGCGTCCGGCACCGCCGGCGGCTCCTGCGGAATGAGCGCCTGCCTGCAGCGCTCTGCTTCGGCGGGATTACCGCGATCCGCCCAGACCTTGGCGAGAAAGCCCGCCATGTTGGCGGTCAGGCGATCGGAGGCCAGCAGCCTGCCCGTGATTTCGCGCAACAGATCGTCGCGGCCCTCGTGCGCTGCTGCCTTTGCCGCCCGCAGCATCAGCCCGATCTGGCTCTCTTCCTCGTCGAACTCGAGCCAGTTCGTCTCGAACCCCCAGCACCAGTCGGCGAATTCATCATAAAGAGTGAGTACATCGCCATGGCGTCCGAGCTGATCATACGCATAGCCGACGCCATTCAACCGCTTTTCATATCCCCAGTTCCTGCCGAAAGCCCGACGCAGGACTTCATAGGATTCGATCACGCCTGCCCATTGGCGGGCGTGGAGCTGGTTGCGCAGCCGGTTGCTGTATTGCTCCCAGAACGGCGAAACCGCCCAACCCTTGTCGTGCCAGGCTATGCCTTCCAGGTAGCGTTCCTGATTGATACCCCAGGACGAGCCGAGATTGTTGCACAGCATTGCGTAGACATGCGGATCGGCATCCTCGCTGTTGCCGTCTCCCGTCCTGAAATAATGTTCGAAGCGCTCCGCTCCAAGCTTGTAGACCTCGGCCTCCACCCGACGGGCACGTGCGAAATCGTCGGCACCGACATATTCCCCCTCTTGCTGCAGCTCCTCGATGAATTCCGCGACGTCGCAGCCTGCCGCATAATAATCGCGCGCGCCCGCCTCGGGTGTCCGGTTCCAAACGATCTGCTCCAGACCATGGGCTCGCCCCATCTGGTGGTTGAGCTCTGCCCGCCAGAGCTGTGCCCTGGGGTCGCCACCGGATTCAAGGTAGCGGTCGAGATCGGTGGAAGCTCCGTCCAGGTCATCCGCCATGGCGCGTGCCCTGGCCCTGATGCGCCAGGCCAGGGGCTGGTGCGCGACACGCTGGAACATGGTCTCGATGCGCTCACGTCTTCGCGCCGGAACGGTCAGCGTTGCCCGCATGCGCGCGAGCCAGACCCAATCATGCTTGTGCTCGTCGCCTAGAGCGGTAGTGGTTTCGAGAATTTCGGCGGCCAGCCCGACATCGGCGTTGCTCTTGAACATGACATCGTACCACAGCCGCCCGGCGCCATCGAATTCGCCATCGTCCCAGAACCATCGCGCTGCAGTCATCCAGGCCGTGTGGTCGGCGAAGCTGCCGATCCTGGTAACCGCTTCCAGAATCAGCCGACGCGCCTCTTCCCTGCGGCCGAGGGCACGGCAGACCTCGGCTTGCCGATACAGTGCGAAACCAAGTTCCTGCCAGCGATGCGGGCTTCCAGGCTGCCGTGCAAGGATTGCGGTCTTGTAGCGATCGAATGCAACGAGCGCCTCGTCGCTGCGTCCCATCTGCTCAAGCAGGCGAATGCGCCATTCCAGTATGTCCGTATCACCAGGCTCGGCGAGAAGGTGATCTTCCGCGAGCTGCAATGCTTCCCCCAGCCTGTCCTCCTCACGAGCGAGATCACCCAAGATCTCGCTCAACTCACGTGAGGATCTGTCGTTCTTCATGATCGGCTTTTCCCATGCTGTTCATATGCATGATCGCGGCTCCGGAGCCGGTCAGGTTCGCTCCACAGCTAGAGCGATTCACCGTCTCATGGAAACGGCGATCCGCTCCATTTCCGGATCCTGAACGCAATTCCGGACGGAAAACACCAAACACTGTGCCTGGAATTGCCTGCGATCACTCGAACTTTTCATGGGCATCCGCACGGCCTATGACCCAATAGCCGGATGCTTTCATCCAGCTCAGCGGATGGCCCCGCTCCTCGACGAGATAGCTGCGGACAGCACGCGTCACCAGCGCCTCGGCCGCGATCCAGACGAAGGTTCCCGGCAACAGGCTGATCGTCTTCAGGATCGCCAGCAGCGTGGTCGGATCGCTGCTGTCCGAAATCGAACGATGTGCCCAAAGCGTGAGCAGATCGGCACGCGTATCGAACACCAGATGCTCCTGCGGTCCGGTCACGGCGACGATACTGGTCATGCGGCTGCCTTCGCGGGCTTCCTCGATGCGGCGGGCGATGGCCGGAAGCGCCGTCTCGTCCCCGATCAGTAGCCAATGCCGGATATCCGGCGAAACGATCGTCGAACCTTTCGGACCACCAACCTCCAGCCGGTCGCCCGGCCGGGCGTCGATCGCCCAGTTCGTTGCCGGTCCGGCATCATGGAGTGCGAAATCGATCGCCAGCGTGCGCGCCTCGACATCGAAGCGCCGCGGCGTATAGGACCGTGGCACGATTTCGCCAGCAGGCGTCGGCACGAAGATCTTGATGTGGTCGTCGGGTGCGAGGCTTGCAAAGTCGTGAAGGTCGTCGCCCGAAAAGACGATGCGCAGCATGCCGGGTGTCAGGCGGATGCTGCGCTCGACTTGAAGCGAGCGACGCCTGACTTCGAAGCGGACGCGCTCGATGTGGGGCGCACCCGCGAGGCTGTTTGGAGTGGTCTGGATATTCATCTGTGTCCTCTCAAGGCTCCTTGCCTCGATCTGCTGGACACAGCCGCGCAGATCGCGGCAGAGAGCCGTTCGATCTTGCGCGTTGAGTGACGTTAACGCTTACGGCCAGTGCAACTGGCTGATCCCCATCAACTAGGTCGCACCCATCCGACTGTCAACTCCGGTTGCGGTACTACCGTGCTGCTGACCCGCGCGGTCCGTCATCAGGATCCCGTCGAGATGATCCACCTCATGTTGCACCAGTTCGGCAAGATCGGGTTCGAGACGCTCGAAGACATGAGCATGACCATCGATGTCCACGCATTCGAACGCAACGGCTTTGCTACGCGTGACCGGTACTTTCCGTCCAGGGATGCTGAAACAGTCATCCAGCACCGAAAAGGTCTCATCCGAACGCCAGGTGATGCGCGGATTGACGGCAACAAAGGTCCCCAGGCGGCAATCGAAGGCGATCAGCCGCCAGGGCGAACCGATCTGCGGTCCGGCCAACCCGCGGCCAAAACCTCTGCGGACCTTGAGGTCAGCCAGCGTATCGGCGAGGTCGATGGCGTCTTGTCGCCAATCCTGTTTGGCCGGATCGACTGCCTGCGCAACCTGCCACAGCCGTGCATCCCCGATCAGAACGACTTCCCTCACCGCCATGGTCTGCCTCCTCTTCGACGACGCCAAACATAAGTCACTCGCGAAAACCGAACGCGTCAAAGGCGGCCAAGCGGTGAAACGTGTGTTGCCTGGCAAGGACGGGCTTGAAACAGCCGTTGCGCCGATCGTTCCGTTTCAGCAGACCCGCTATTTTGACCGCCTCGCGCGCATGCGGACAGCCATTTTGAGGGATATGGCGCATCGTGCGCGGGCATTCTGCGTCAAAGGATGAGGAGAGACCATGGATCATATCGTCAGCGCCCTGCCCGCCCTCGAAAGCCGGCATATCGACCCGCACAGCTATCCAGCAGGCGTCGCCTTCCTCGATGGACAATACCTGCCGATATCGCAGGCCAGGATCTCGGTGCTCGACTGGGGCTTCCTGCATTCGGACGCCACCTATGACACCGTTCATGTCTGGAACGGCCGCTTCTTCCGGCTGGACCTGCATATCCAACGTTTCTTCAGCGGCCTGGAGCGGCTGCGCATGTCGATCCCGTTCACGCGGGAACAAGTGGCGGAAATCCTGCACAACTGCGTGGCACTCTCCGGCCACCGCGCCGCCTATGTCGAGATGCTTTGCACGCGCGGCGCTTCTCCGAGTTTCAGCCGCGACCCGCGCGACGCCATCAACCGCTTCATGGCTTTCGCCGTGCCTTTCGGCTCGGTGGCCAATGCCGAGCAGCGTGAACGCGGGCTGCATGTCGCGATCAGCGACCGTATCCGCATCCCACCCGCATCGGTCGACCCGGCAATCAAGAACTACCATTGGCTCGACCTCGTGCGCGGCCTCTACGATGCCTACGACCGCAACGCCGAAACAGCGCTGCTGCTCGACTTCAACGGCAATGTCGCCGAAGGCCCGGGGTTCAACGTCTTCGCGGTCGAGCAAGGCACGCTGGTGACGCCGGCAGTCGGCGTTCTGGCCGGCATAACCCGGCGCACGGTTTTCGAGCTTTCAAGCGAACTCGGACTCGACTGCAAGGCGGTCGACGTCGGTGTGGACACGCTCAAGAGGGCCGATGAGGTCTTCATCACTTCCACCGCTGGCGGCATCATGCCTGTGACGGTGGTCGACGGCAGTCCGATCGCCGACGGAAAGGTTGGGCCGATCACCAGACGGCTGGAACAACTTTATTGGGACAGACATGAAGACCCGGCATGGTCGACACCTGTGACCTACCCCGGCTGAGCCGGGGTTGTTGCGGTCTCCAAAATCTCCACGCCAACCAGCCAATCGATCAACATCCGCAGCTCCGTCGTCTGGCGGGCGGCGTCGAACCCGGCGCTGCCGGAGGCCAGGAAGCTGGCATCGAACAGGTGCTGGATCCAGGCGGCTGCACGTTCTGGTGGGAATGCGAGTTGCATGCCGCGATCGGCCATCCGTTCCAGCAGGATGGTGAGCGAACGCCTTGCGCGTTCTTCGTCCTCGCTGAACATCCGCGCAAACGCCTCGTCGCGGCCGATTTGCAGCAGCGCCACCGCCATCAGCCCCGGCGCCAACGGGTTGGCGAGATCATCGAACAGATGCTGCAGGATACGGTGGAACCCTGCCTGCGGATCGTCTTCGGCCTCGGCTCGCAGATAGACCGCCGCCATACGCTCGAAAGCGTCGCCGAACAGGCCATGCACGATCTCGAGCTTCGTCGGGAAATAGTGGAACAACGTGCCGGAACCGATACCGGCGCGCCGGCAGATCGCAGCGGTCGAAGTACCGTCGACACCATTGGCAGCGAATTCCTCGGCGGCGGCAACGAGGATGTCGGCACGCTTGCGGGCATGTTTCTCAGGATCGACGGTCCGCATCGGGCGATCTCTGGCGCTTGACTGCTTTCTGCATTTCGCCCATTAATAGAGCATATACTCCATTATTAGCCAAGAGTTTTCGGATGTCTTCCGCGGTGACAGTGTTGTCGAAGCCAGAGCTTGGTCGGCGCCTGCTGCCGGTGATCGGCCTGTTCCTGCTCTCGCCGATCTCGGCTGAATATCTGGTCGGTTATGCCGAAAGCACATATCACCCGCTTGAAATGTTGTGGGGCCTGGTGATCCTCGCCCCTCTCTACGGTTCGATCGCGCTGCTCATCCGTGAGATCACGCGGCGCACCGGGCGCGGATGGCCGACCATGCTCCTGCTCGCCGCCGCCTTTGGCCTCATCCAGGCCGGATTGATCGACCAGAGCCTGTTCAACCCTCATTACGGCACCGATCTCAACATCGCTTATTGGGACACTGAAAGGCTGCCGACCTGGATAAGTCCACTCGGGATCAGTGCCAACCTGACCCTCGACTTCGTCAGTACTCACGTCGTCTGGAGTTTCGCCGCTCCGATCGCAGTGGTGGAATGCTGCGCGCCACGCATTGCCGATCGGCCATGGCTCGGGCGCATCGGCATCCTTTTGATGATATCGTTCTATCTGGCTGCCGCCGCCTTCGTTTTCGACGACCATCTCAGGGTCACCGGTTTCATGGCGACGAAGGCGCAATTCGTGGCGACGGTTGCCTGCGCCCTGCTTCTGGGCATCTCCGCCCTTCTCGCCCCGGTCTACACCGGAAAACGCGCCGGCTACGTGCCGGCACCGTGGCTGGTTGCCGTCTTTGTTCTGGCCGTACTCGCCCTGCACATCTTTTCGTCACCTGATTGGACAGGCGTGTCGGTCTCGCTGCTCGCTTTCGCCGGCTGTGCCATGCTGATTTCGACATGGTCGGGGCGCGCTGCGTGGAAAGGCATCCACGTGCTTGGCGCGGCCGCTGCGGCCCTCCTTGCCTACGCGCTGACGTCCTTTGCCGTTCAGCCTGCCGGCGATGCAGCGCTCACCGTGAAATACGCGGTCAACACCACCATGCTGCTCGGTGTACTCGTGCTCGCTGCGCTGGCCTACCGACAGTTGCGTGCCGCCCAATAGAGCGTTTCGGTTTGGCGGAACGCTCTAACTCTTTGTCTTCAAGCAATTCCTCGAGAAAAACGCCGCACGTTTTTCCTGAAGTTTCTCCGCTCAGGCCTGATAGATCCATTGCTCGGGAACACGCACCGAAATTGCTTCTCCAGCTTCGATCACACCGGGCTTTTCCACCCAGGCAACCAGGCCGCGCAGGCGCTTCGCCACTTTGGGAAACAGCAGTGAACCGGCATCCTGGTCTTGCATGCGGGCATTTTCAGCGATTGAACGGCCGGAAAGACGACATGGACCGTTCTGCGCATCGATCTTCAATGTAACCCCACCTGTGAAGAACAGCAGCGTGGCAGAAGGCAGCATCGACAGGTTCGGCAGGCCGTCGATCACGAGATTGGCGCCGATCCATTCAGGCTTTATCTCGGCAAGTCCCATGCGCTCGGCGACCACGGCCAGTTCATCGAAGGCGACGATCGACACCTGCCGCTCGTTGCGAATTTCCGTGCCGCGCGGATACCATGGCTCACGCCCACCTGACCGCCGCGTCTGGCCACCATGGAAGTCTCCCGGTATACCGTCGAAGCCAAGCTGCAGTCGCTCCACCGCGCGTGTCTGGAAATCTTCGGATGGCGCTGCGTAGAGGCCGGCGACTTTGGCGCTGAGCTTTTTCCCCGGCACGATCTCGGGCTGTGTATCGAGCATGGTCTACCTGTCCGCAGTCTGCACATCTGGAGGCGCAACCTGTCGCAATGCCCTCGCACGGTCCAGTCGAAAGCGCTGATGAACCGATGAAGGTTTCTGATGCAGTATGCGCCTACTGCATCTTCAACAGTGCACCACCAATCGAATAGCCGGCACCGAACGCGCACAACAATCCGAAATCGCCCGGTTTCATATCGGCATGATTTTCGCTGAGTGCGATGATGGCACCGGCACCCGCAGTATTGCCCAGCCGCTCGAGCACCATCGGCGCGCGATCATGCCCCACTTCGTGGCCGAAAGCGAGTTTCAGGATCATCGCGTTCATGCGCGCATTGGCCTGGTGCAGCCAGAACCGCCGGATGCCATCGGGCGTCAATCCATGCTCGGCCAGGAACTCGACGATGAACTTGTGGCCGGCGACGGTGACTTCCTTGAAGACCTTGTTGCCGACCTGCTTGATCATGTTCCCCTCGAGATCGATCATATAGGGATCGTCCTGCGTGGTGCGGGTCAGATAGCCGAGATTGGTGCGGATGTTGGACGACATCTGTGTCCACAGCCTGGTATCGAGCACTTCGAAACGGCCCGGCTTCGTCTCCTCTTCGCCGATAGCTTCCACCACCATTGAAACGGAAGCGTCACCGAAGATGAAATGCGTCTGGCGGTCACGGAAATTGAGATGGCCGGTGATGATCTCCGGCGTCGTCACCAGCACTTTCTTTTGCGCACCCGAGCGCACGAGATTGACCGCCACATGCAATGCCGCCGCTGCGGAAGAACAGCCAAGCCCCATGTCGAAGCCCGCGCCTCTGGTGCCGAGCGCTTCCTGCATTTCGATGGCGATCGCCGGATAGGGCCGCTGCAGATGCGAGGACGAGACCATCACCAGATCGATCTCACCAGGTTCCCTGCCCGCATGAGCTAGAGCCTTGCGTGCCGACGCAATGCCGAACTCGGCCTGCAGCGACAACGCTTCGTCCGGGCGTACCGGCAGCCGCGGCGCCATCCGCGTCGGATCGAGAATACCGGTACGCTCGACGACGTGGCGCTTCTTGATGCCTGAGGCATGCACGATGAAATCGGCGTCGGATTTCTGCAACGGCTCCGCGCCCGTTGCCATCCGCCTGGCGTTTTCCATATCGACCCAGGCATTGAAGCTTTCGACCAGTTCGTCGTTGCTGATTGACGCTTCCGGGATTTCGACACCGATGCCGCTGATGATGACGCGATGCATGTTCAACTCGTTTTCCTGGCGGTTGGGAGCCGCGCTGTCGCCGGCATCCTGGGAGGTGATGCGGTCGGCGTTTCTATGCGGTTTACGCTACCTTCCAGCGCGAAGCGAGCCTTTCCTGATCCCGCTTCACGCAGGGCTGTTGACGCCGCGTCTGCTCCAGAGGCGGCAAAATAACGGCGACGCCGACGAAGATGTCGACCTGCCAACCGCAGGATCAGCGCGTGGCGACGATGAACAGCCTCGGAAAGCGCAGCAGCACCTTGCCGTCCACGGTCGGTGGATAAGCCTGCGCGATCCTCGCCGTATAGTGGTCGAGAAACTGATGCTTTTCCGCGTCATCCAGCGGGTCGAGAAACGGCTTGAGCCCGGTCGACTTCACCCACTCCACGATCGCGGCCGCATTCGCCAGCGGATGATTGTAGACTGTGTGCCAGATGTCCAGCCTGGCCGCATGTGGCTTGAGCCTGTCGTAGTAGAACGACACCGGAGGCAATGGGGCACGTGCCGCCTTGGCGAGTTTTTCAGCGAAAGGCATTGACGCTGCGGTTTCACGCATCAGCCGATGTGACGGCTCATCCATGTTGTCGGGCATCTGGACGGCGAGCGCGCCGCCAGGGGCCAGCAGGCCGAGCAACCGCTGCAGCACCGCCGGATGATCCGGCAGCCACTGGAACACGGCATTGGCGAAGATGACGTCGACCGGCTCAACCGGCGTCCAGCTCGCCGCATCGGCAAGCTCGAAGGAAAGTTTTGGCAACCGCGCCCTCGCCTTCTCGATCATGTCGGGCGACGTGTCGAAGCCGGAGACTTGTGCTTCCGGCCAGCGATCGGCCAGGAGCTCCGTGGAATTGCCCGGTCCGCAACCGATGTCGACGATGCGACGGGCATCGGCAAGCGGCACTTGCGCAAGCAGATCGCGCGCGGGGCGCGTGCGCTCGTCCTCGAATTTGAGATAGAGCGAAGCGGACCAATCCTTCATCGTACGAACTCCAGTCGAAAATGCTCGGAATGAAAAACGCCCCGCTTTGGGCGGGGCGTCGGTATTCTTATCGCGTCAGTCTCTTGTAGGTCATCCGGTGCGGGTTCACCGCTTCCGGACCGAGACGGCGGATCTTGTCCTTCTCGTAGTCCTCGAAGTTGCCCTCGAACCATTCGACATGGCTGTCGCCTTCGAAGGCCAGGATATGCGTCGCAAGGCGGTCGAGGAACATACGATCGTGGCTGATGATCACCGCGCAGCCGGCATAGCTTTCCAGCGCGTCTTCGAGTGCCGCCAGCGTTTCGGTGTCGAGATCGTTGGTCGGTTCGTCGAGCAGCAGCACGTTGCCGCCGGTGCGCAGCATCTTGGCCAGGTGCACGCGGTTGCGCTGACCACCCGACAGGTTGCCGACCTTCTGCTGCTGGTCGCCGCCACGGAAGTTGAACGACGAGCAGTAGGCGCGGGTGTTGGCTTCGAACTTGCCGAGCTTGACCACTTCGGCGCCGCCGGAAATCTCTTCCCAGACGGTCTTGTTCGGGTCGAGCGCATCGCGGCTCTGGTCGACATAACCAAGCTTGACCGTCTCGCCGATGCGGATGGTGCCAGCATCTGGCTTTTCCTGGCCGGTGATCATCTTGAACAGCGTCGTCTTGCCGGCGCCGTTCGGGCCGATGATGCCGACGATGCCGCCGGGCGGCAGCTTGAAGGTCAGGTTCTCGATCAGCAGTTGTTCGCCGAAGCCCTTGTCGAGATCGGCAACCTCGATCACGACATTGCCAAGCCGTTCGCCATGCGGAATGACGATCTGCGTGTCGGTCGGGCGGCGGTTGTTGGCCTGTTCGAGCAGATTTTCGAATGCCTGGATACGCGCCTTGGACTTTGTCTGGCGGGCCTTGGGCGAAGACTGGATCCACTCGCGCTCGCGGCCGATCGCGCGCTGGCGGGCATCGTCCTCGCGGCCTTCCTGCTTGAGGCGCTTGGCCTTGGCTTCCAGATAGGCGGTGTAGTTGCCCTCGTAAGGAATGCTGCGGCCACGATCCAGCTCGAGAATCCAGCCGGTGACGTTGTCGAGGAAGTAGCGGTCGTGGGTGATGAGCAGCACGGCGCCCTTGTAGGCGCGCAGATGCTTTTCAAGCCATGCCGTGGTCTCGGCATCGAGATGGTTGGTCGGTTCGTCGAGCAGCAGCAGATCCGGCTCGGAAAGCAGCAGCTTGCACAGCGCGACGCGACGGCGTTCGCCACCCGAAAGCTTGGTCACATCGGCGTCCTTGGGCGCGCAGGCCAGCGCTTCCATCGCCATCTCGACCTGCTGTTCCAGGTCCCACAGGTTGAGGCGGTCCATGTCATCCTGGAGCTTGGCCGATTCATCGGCC
This sequence comes from Mesorhizobium sp. Pch-S, assembly GCF_004136315.1. NCBI lineage: Bacteria > Pseudomonadati > Pseudomonadota > Alphaproteobacteria > Hyphomicrobiales > Phyllobacteriaceae > Mesorhizobium > Mesorhizobium sp. Pch-S. The sequence continues at coordinate 4,734,309 of NZ_CP029562.1, read as the reverse complement.
GTCTCGTCGGAGTAGTTCATCATCAGCTCGTTGTAGCGCTCGATGATGGCCGTCTTCTTGGCAACGCCCTCCATGATATTCTCGAACACCGTCTTGTTCGGGTCGAGCTGCGGCTCCTGCGCCAGGTAGCCGACGGTCGCGCCCTCGGCCAGCCAGGCTTCGCCGGTGAACTCCTTGTCGAGCCCGGCCATGATCTTGAGGATCGTCGACTTACCGGCGCCGTTGGGGCCGAGAATGCCGATCTTGGCATCCGGATAGAAGGAGAGATGGACATTCTCCAGCACCTTCTTGGTGCCGTAGGCCTTCGAAAGGCCGGACATGTGATAAATGAACTGGCGTGCCACGCGCGCTTTCCTTGGATCGAACGGATTGAAAGCCGAATTGAACGGAGGTTGCGCGCTATTTAGGCGATGGCGACCGAAACGGCAATCGTCAAGGGCACGAAATCGCCTTCCGTCAAATGCATCGCGGACTTCTATTGATCATCGCTCGATGCGATGGCATACAACGTACAGGCAGGGGTGCTTCGCCAGAGTTTCCGTTCGCAGCGGAAACCGAAACAGGGAGCATCTTATGAGGTTGCTGAACTGCTCAATTGCTGCTGTTTGCGCGGCGGCGTCGATAATACCCACCAGTACTTTCGCCGCCACCGCAACCGGCAACCTTAATGTTCGAATCAACATTCAGGGTGAATGCAAGGTCGTCAGCGCCGCGGACCTGGACTTCGGCAGCAAGGGTGTCATCGACGCCAACCTGGATCAGACGACAACTCTCTCGGTCCAGTGCACCAACACGACGCCCTATACGGTAGGTCTCAATGCCGGCAATGGCGCAGGCGCGACCGTGGCCGTGCGCAAGATGACCGGACCTGCATCAGCAACCATCAACTACACGATCTATCGAGACGCTGCCCGCACGCAGCTCTGGGGCAACACGGCTGGAACCGACACCGTCGCCGGCACGGGTAACGGTGCGGCCCAGAGCATCACAGCCTATGGCCGCGTGCCGGCCCAGAACACGCCCGCTCCGGGCGTCTATTCCGATGTCGTTGCTATCACCGTAACGTACTGATCGGCAAAGGAGTGAAGCATATGCATCCTTTGCTGAAGGGACTTGGCGGGGTAATTGCGTTTGTTTTGTCAGGCATTGCCTCGGCGCAAGCGGCTTCGCTTCGGGTCGCCCCGACAACGGTCGAACTTATCGGGCCGGACAGCGCAGCCACGCTCAATCTGCGCAACGAGGCGCGTGGACCGCTCAACGTACAGGTGCGGGTTTTTCGATGGACCCAGCAAGGCGGCTCCGAGCAGCTTGAGCCCACAACCGAAGTTGTAGCCAGCCCGCCGTCGATGAAGCTCAAACCCAACGAGGACTACACGATCCGCGTCGTGCGCGTCGGCAAGTCGCCTGTCGGGCGCGAGGAAAGCTACCGTGTGGTGGTCGATGAGCTGCCCGATCCTTCCCGAAAGAAGGCGGGCACCGTCAATCTGGTCGTTCGCCACATGATCCCGGTGTTCTTTCGAAACGCCGACGCCGGCGGTCCACAGGTGACCTGGAAGCTCGCCCGTTCGGGTCGAGGCTTGATGCTGATCGGTGAGAACAAGGGCGGCAGCAGGCTCCGTCTGGCCGATATGACCTTGACGCAAGGCGGAAAGACGATCGCCAGCCGCAAGGGTCTCGTCGGCTACGTTCTTGGGGATTCCGTCATGCAATGGCCGGTGGGGGCGGCTGGGCGCAGGGGCGATCAAGCTCTCCGCACAGAGCGGCGCCGGTCCCATAACGGCAAGTGTTGCGGGCAGCCGCTAGGCTGTCAGTTTGTGTGTTGGCTTCGGTTTTCGTTGTGTCCTCCGCATCGTCGGAACCACAGGCAATCGACATAACGAATCCACAGCCTGCAACGACAACAGCACGGGACCTCTATCTGGAGGTCTTCATCAATGACGCGTCGACCAATCTGATCGGCAATTTCAAGCAGTTGCCGGACGGCCAACTTGGCGTGACCCCGCAGGAATTGTCCGAGGTGGGGTTGAAGCCGGTCGACACTGCAAAGGCGGACGACGGCCTGATCGTCATCGACCGGCTGCCGTCGGTCTCCTTCCGTGTCGATGAGGCCGCTCAGCGCATTTTCATCGCGACCACCGATGACGCACGGCAGGCGAAGGTGATCGACGCCGACACACAGGACAAGCGCGACCGCCTCGAGCCGCGCTCCAGCTTCGGCGGCGTGTTGAACTATTCGCTCTTTGCCAGCTCGAACACGCTGTTCGACAAGGAAGCGGATCTCTTCCAGGGCATCTCGGGCAGTTTCGACGCACGCTTGTTCAGCCCCTATGGGACACTGAGCCAATCATTTCTCGCGGGCTATTCGGACAACGATTTCAACAGGTTTCGCAGGCTCAAGACGACATGGGCCTACTCCGACTCGAACAGGATGGTGACCTACCGGGCCGGGGACATCATTTCCGGCGGCCTCGCCTGGACACGGCCGGTCTATCTTGGCGGCATGCAGATCGAGCGCAACTTTGCGCTGCGCCCGGATCTGGTGACATTGCCGCTGCCTTCCTTTTCCGGCACGGCCGCGGTGCCCTCCACGCTGGAAATCTACACGCAGAACACAAGAAGTTATGCCGGCGAGGTTGCCGCCGGTCCCTTCGAGGTCGTCAACATCCCCGCCTTCACCGGACAGGGCCAGGCGCGGGTCGTGATCAGAGACAGCCTCGGCCGGGAAACCGCGACCTCGCTGCCTTACTACTCCTCGAACATGCTGCTGCGCCGCGGCTTGCTCGACTTCTCCGCAGAGATTGGCTTTCCCCGGCGCAATTTCGGTATCGAATCGAACAATTACGATCAAAGGCTCATGGGCTCGATCAGCGCCCGCTATGGGCTCACCGACTGGCTGACGCTGGAAGGCCATGCCGAGGGCGGCGCCGAGCTTGCCAATGGCGGCGCGGGCATTGCCTTTCCCCTTGCGGGCTACGGCGCGGCGTCAATGGCGGTTGCCGGCAGCTATCATGACGGGCGTTCGGGCTCGCTGGTGAATGCAGCGGTGGAGCTCGGCTATGAAGGATGGACGTTCTACGGACGCATTCAGCGCGTCTTCGGGAATTACCAGGACATCGCTGCTGTTACCGCAGAACCCGCCCTTGGGCGGGATGGTCTGCCGCTCTTCAGCGCCGGAGTGCCACGTGCGATCGACCAGGCGACGCTGAGCATCCCGATGCCGCTCGATCTGTCGAGCCTGACGCTTTCCTTCACCAATTTCGAAGATGCCGAGGGTGAGCGTAACCGGATCGTCGGCGTCTCCTACAGCCAGCAGATTTTCGAGCGCAGCACCATCTATGCCTCCGCCTTCAAGGACATCGAAAACGAAGACAGCTTTGGCATATTCGCAGGCCTCTCCATCCCCTTCGACGACAACATCACAGCCTCCACCGGGGTTGAAAACGGCCCGGATGGTACACGTGGCTTTGCCGATCTCACCAAGTCGGAACAGTTCGAAGATGGAAGTGTCGGCTGGCGACTGAGAACGTCGGAAGGAAAAACGCCGCATCGGTCGGCCGCCGTCAGCTACCGCTCTTCTGTGGGACGAGCCGAAGCCGCCGTCGAGCAGTTCGACAAGGATGTCCGCGCCACCGCGCAGTTGGAGGGTGCAATTGCCGTGGCAGGTGGTGGTGTCTTTGCCACGAACCGGATCGACGATGCCTTTGCCGTCGTCGACGTCGGTGCGCCCGACGTCGAAGTCCAATACCAGAACAGGCCAGCGGGCAAGACAGGCAGACGGGGCAAGATCATCGTTCCTGATCTGCGCTCCTATGAAGACAACACAGTTTCGATCAATCCCGGCAATCTTCCCGTCGACGCCGACATTCCTGCAACGAAGGAAATCGTGGTTCCGGCCGATCGCAGCGGCGTGGTCGTCGATTTCGGTGTTTCGGACAGGCCCGCCGCCGCACTGGTTTCTTTCGTCGACGCCGGCGGAACACCATTGCCGGTCAGTTCCACAGGCACACTTTCGGACAACCCCGACACCTTCGTCATCGGTTATGACGGCGAAGCCTATGTCCGGGCGCTCAAGACGAACAACAGCGTCACCATTGATCTTGGCAATGGCAATTCCTGCCAGGCAACGTTCCCGTATCGCGAAAATCCGGGCAAGCAGGTGGTGATCAGGAAGGTGGTATGCCAGTGAGACTGCTTTTTAGGCCTCTCGCCGGCCTCCTCTTTGGCATCTCGCTTCCTTCGGCGGCTTGGGCGCAAAGCTGCACTTTCGGCATCTCTGCAATGAATTTTGGCCAAGTGGACACGCTATCCAGCGTACAGACGAATACCACCGCCAACATGACCGTGAGCTGCACCGGCACGGCACTGTCGCGCATCTTGATCTGCCCCAATCTGGGCGAAGGCTCCGGCGGGACGACGGCATCCAGCAGGCAGATGCTGAATGGCACGAATATCATGAATTTCCAGATCTATTCGGATGCGAGCCGAAGCACCGTATGGGGTTCATATCTGTGGCCCTATCCATCCCGCCCTCCTGTTCTTGCCATGACGCTCAGCCTTCTGGGTTCGGGTTCGGGAAGTACCGTGCTCTACGGCGCCGTGCCCGGCGGTCAAGGCACCGTTCCGCCGGGCAGCTATCTGTCCGCCTTTTCCGGCAGCCACGTGGAATTTCGTTACCGATATTCGGCAGCCAGCAACGACTGCACCGTCACCACCGGCGTTGTCGTTGCCCGGCCATCCTTCAACACCACCGCAACAGTGGCGGCGAACTGCCTGATCTCGACACAGCCCGTCGACTTCGGCACAACCGGCGTGTTGAGCGGCAATGTCGATGCAACCGGACAGGTGTCGGTCAACTGCACGCCCGGAACGACCTATTCCGTCGGTTTGGGCAACGGCCAGACCGGCACCGGTCCGACGAGCCGACGCATGGCTCTGGGCAACCAGGGCATAACCTACGGACTTTACAGGGACACGGCACGCAGCCTTCCCTGGGGAAGCACCATCGGAACCAATACCGTCGCCGGCACAGGGACGGGTGCCGCACAGGGCATTCCCGTCTATGGGCGCGTGCCGGCGCAGACTACACCGGCACCAGGCACCTATACCGACACCGTTGTGGTAACGGTGACCTATTGATGGGGAGCACGACCGGCAAGGTATAGACGTGATCTATCGGTCCGATCCAAGGTTCCGATTTCAAGCCCGTCATGGCAGCACATAGCTGAGGTCTATTCGCAACAAAGGACCTCTTCATGAACCGTCGTTCCCTTCTTGCTGCCGTGGCACTTGGCCTGCTTGTCGGCACGGCAATGCCGACCTTCGCGCAAAGCGAGGGCGCGCAAGCGACAGCCTCCTATACGCAGGCCGCCGACTCCTATTCCTTCCCGCTTGGCGACATCGAGATCACCGCCCTGTCAGACGGGACTGTCCCGCAGGACCTGTACAAGCTCCTGACCGGGACATCGCAGTCCGAGGTCGATGGCCTCCTCGACCGTTCCTTCCTCGCCAATCCGGTCGAAGCATCCATCAACGTCTATCTGCTTCGTGCCGGCGACCGGCGCATTCTCGTCGACACCGGTTCCGGCTCGCTGTTCGGGCCGGGTTTCGGCGGCAAGCTGCGCGACAGTCTCGCCCGCATCGGCGTGAAGCCGCAAGACATCACCGATATCCTGATCACCCATGTCCATACAGATCACACCGGTGGTCTAGTCGAGAACGGCAAACCGGCTTTTGCCAATGCGACGGTACATGTCGGCGCACCCGACATCGACTTCTTCCTCGACCCAGCCAACGCCCAACGAACGGGTTACGACCGGCGTTATTTCGACGAGGCTGAAAAGACGGTCGGCGTTCTTGCAAAGGCCGGCAAGGTCAAAACCTTCGCCGACAACGAAACCGTCCTGCCCGGCATCGTGGCGAACCTCCACCCGGGACACACACCGGGCACGGCCTTCTTCACCGTATCGGACAAAGGACAGTCGATCGTCTTCGTCGGCGACATCGTCCATGTGGAATCGGTGCAGTTTCCCAAACCGACGATCACCATCGTCTACGATGTGAAACCGGATCAGGCAGCGGCCGTGCGCGAAAAGGTGTTTCCCGACTTCGCCAAGACGCGCCAGCTCATAGCCGCGCCGCATCTGCAGTTCCCGGGGGTTGGTCATATCCGTGCCGAGGGAAATGGCTCCTACAGCTGGCATCCGGTGGAATATCGAAACCGGGCGGGAGCAGCCCGACAGTAAGCCAGGTCCGCGTCGCTCAGTTCATCGATCGGCCTTGCGCCTTCGCGGTCAGGAAGACCTGTTCGCGCAACCAGCCGTGGGCAGGATCTCCACTCACACGCTGGTGCCAGAATGCCGACAGCTGGAACCTGGTCAGTTCCAGCGGCGGCTCGAAAAGATCGAGCGACGACGTGAAACGCTGCAGGAAGCGGCGTGGCAAGGTGCAGATGCAATCGCTGTTCATCAGGACCAGCGTGGCCAGCGCGTAGCTCTGCACCGAGACGGTCACCCGGCGCTCGCGCCCCAAACCGGCAAGGGCCTCGTCAACCATGCCGGTGAAGTTGCCACCATCCGCGGAAATCAGGAGATGGTCGAGTGAGCAGAACTCGTCGAGATCGAACGGCCGCTTGCCCCTGGGATGACCACGACGCTGTGCCGTTACGAACTCTTCGTCGAACAGGGCACGGCCGATCAGGCCGTTGGCGACGCATTCGGCGAGGCCAAGATAGAGATCGACCTCCCCTTCCTCCAACGATGCCGCGATGCGCGGCTTGTCCGGCAGGACGAGCGCGACACGAATGTTCGGCGCCACCGCGTGGAGGTGCGGTATGAGGTCCGGGGCAAGGATCGCCGCGGGATTGTCTGTCGCCGCGATGCGAAAAACGCGCTCGCTTGTCGCTGGGTCGAACACCTGCGCGGCGTTCGTGAAGTCGCGCAGCCGTTCAATCAGTTTGGTCAGTTCCGGCTGCAGCGCTGCCGCATGAGGTGTCGGCGTCATGCCGCGACCGGAGGCTGCTGGCGTCAGCAGTGGATCGCCAAACACGCGCCGGAGCCGCATCAGCCGCGCGGAAAGCGCCGGCTGGGTGATGCCGAGCCGCGCAGCAGCGTGGGTGACATTGCGATCGCGCAGCAACGCGTCGAGCGTCAGAAGCAGGCTGCCGTCGATTTCGAGCAGACGTTCGTGCAAGCAGGTGCGCCTTTCAAATGACCGGATGGACTCGCGATCAGCGGTGTCGGTCACATAAGCACCGGCGAGCACCGATTTAAGTCTGGATACCGCCAAATCTTCGAAAGGATGCCTGAAGGCCTTGTTCTTTCGAAGACCTCCCCTAGATTGGGAGGACACCATTGGAGTTTCGCTGACATGTGACAGCCCCTCGCTGCCTTCACCAATTCGGTTACGCAACGAGTGTCCCATGTCTGCTTCCATTACGCTTGCCGGCCTCGGCTGGTCCACGCCCGACGGCACCTCTCTTTTTTCGGATATCAACCTGAGTTTCGGGCCTGAGCGCGCGGGACTTGTCGGGCGCAACGGCACCGGCAAGACGACGTTGCTGCGCCTGATCACGGCAACACTTCCACCGCGAACGGGCACAGTCCGGGTTCTCGGAACCTTCGGATGGATGCAGCAGGAAGTTCAATCGCGCTCCGGAGAAAGTGTCAGCGATCTGTTCGGCGCCTCATCCGCACTGGCGGTACTGGAGCGCGCGGCCGCCGGAGAGGCGAGCACCGAAGAACTGGCCGACGCGGACTGGACGCTGCCGACGAGGATCGAGGCAGCACTTGTCCGCTGTGGCCTGGAACTCGAGCCGAAAACCCTTCTCTCCACTCTGTCCGGCGGCCAGCGCACACGCGCGCGCCTCGCCGCGCTGATCTTTCACGAACCGGACTTCCTTCTGCTCGATGAGCCTACCAACAATCTCGACCGCGCCGGACGCAAGGCGGTGATCGATCTCCTCAGCTCCTGGCGCTCTGGCGCGATCGTGATCAGCCACGACCGCGAGTTGCTCGAGGAGATGGACGCCATCGTGGAACTCACCACCCTCGGGGCGACGCGCTACGGTGGAAACTACAGCACCTACCAGGCCCGCAAATCCGAGGACCTTCGGGCCGCCGATCGCAGACTGGCGGATGCCGAAAAGCAACTCGCCACGGCAAAACGCGATGCTCAGCAGGCGCTGGAGCGAAAGGCACGCAAGGATAGCGTGGGGCTGAAGTCCCGCGCACGCGGAGACGCGCCGAAGATCATGCTCGACGCAGCAAAGGGTCGATCGGAAGCTTCAGGGGGAGCAAACACACGCTTGCGCGACATGCGACGTGACAAGGCCCAGGACGCCGTGTCGTCGGCCAGAGCGCAGACCGAGATCCTTCAGCCGATCCGAATGGATATTCCCTCGACGGGCCTCCCGCCGAACAGGCAGGTTCTCATGCTGAATGCGGTGACCGGAGGGCACGATCCGGCGCATCCGACGATCCGCGACCTGTCGCTGTCTCTGACAGGCCCCGAACGCATTGCAATCACCGGGCCCAATGGCTGCGGGAAAAGCACCCTTCTTTCGCTGATCGTCGGCAAACTGAAGCCGCAAAACGGCAGCATCGACCTCAACGTCCCGCATGTCTTTTTCGACCAGGGTGTCGAGTTGCTCGACCCTCTCCAGTCGCTGCGGAACAACTTCCTTCGCCTGAATCCCGACGCCAGCGAGAACGAATGCCGGGCAGCCCTGGCGCGCTTCCGGTTTCGGGCCGATGACGCTCTTCAGGAAGTTCGTGCACTCAGCGGCGGTCAAAGATTGTGTGCCGGTCTCGCCTGTGTGCTGGGCCGCACCATGCCGCCACAACTCCTGCTTCTCGACGAACCGACCAATCACCTCGACCTGGACGCAACCGAGGCCCTTGAGGCCGCGCTACGCGCTTACGACGGAGCCATCCTGGTTGTCAGTCACGACGAAACGTTTCTCGACAACCTCGCCCTGGATCGCCGGCTGGAGCTCGGGCCCAACGGCTGATCGCTGGCTTGCAATCAAGGCGCAGCCTTGATCTGCGGCAGGTCGCGGGTCAGGGCCCGAAAGCCGACGCCGTAATACATGTTGCGTGCGGCAATGTGCGCCGGCGCACCGACGCAGGCGACCAGCATTTGCCTGGCGCCGGCGCCCCTCGCCAGGTGCATGCCATGCAGTTGCAGCGCGGTGCCCAGCCCTCGCCGGCGGAAATCCCGGTGCGTAGCGACGGGTTCGAATTCGGCGCTCCGTGTCGCCTCGTCCAGCCAGATGATCGCGGTGGCGGCCAATGTGCCATCCGGCGCCTCGACAAGCAGGTGAAGATCGCCGCGATACGGCCAGGTGTGCTGGACACGCGCGAAAGCAGCCTCGCTGAAGCTAGATGATTGCCAGGCGTCTCGATGTGCTTTGACAGCGTCAGCTGGCGACACATCTTTCGCCGTCACGAAACGGAAGCCGTCGGGCAATACCGAGTTCGGCAGGTCGAGCAGTTCGCGCCTGTTGAATTGCACCCACGAGCCATCGTCCGCTCCGGCTTCCGCGTCAAACACATATCCATGCCCGGGAACGATGGCCTGCGCCGCCATATCCGCGGACTGTATCGTCAGCAGTTGATGGACGTCGCCGGCCGCTTCGTCATACCAGTCCAGGATTTCGTGAAGCAGTTCCGGTCGATCGGGATGCGTCTGCCAGATCAGGTTGGCGGTAGCGGCTTCGCGAAATGTCCCGTCCTCACGCGGAATCCGATAGGGATGATGCACCCATCCCCACGCCGCTGCCTTGCCGTCGACCAGCCACAGCCGGTGCGACCAGAACGGCCCGAGGGCATCGCAATCCTTGCCCCAAACCCAGGCCAGTTCACCAACGGTTGCATCGGCATTGAGCAGTTCAGGCCGCAGGGCCGTCACCTGCTGGGCCAGCTCCTGCATCAGCCGCAGGTCTTTCGCACCGAGTCTTTCCATGCCGGCAACGTGGCAAAACAGGACCAAGGTGTCGAGACATCGACAGCTGGCATTATCGGGCTGAAGGCTTGAGCCGGCATCATTCGCCGCTGGATATACGTTGGTATAGCTGGCCGATGCCAAAGCATAGCGATCCATCCGACCAGATACTGGCGGCGGCACCGCACAAGGCGTAAGCCGTCACTCGTCAAACGGAGGGGCTGCTGCCCGCCGCGACCCGGAGCAATGCCAGGAAAACCGTTTAACGGTTTTCCGTATTAAATTGCTTTAAAACAAATAGTTAGAGCGTTTCCGCGAAAAGCGGAAACTCTCGAGAGGAACCTGGAACCATGCCTAGCGACAGTAGTCGAGAAAGTGCGCCGCCGCGGCCGTCCGGTCGAGACTAGTTCCTGGTCTCGCCTTTGACGCCGCGGTGGCGCGTCAGTGAGGTGAGATATGAAAATCATTGCTTTTGCCCATCGCTGTCTGCGGGCACTCATCGGTCCGTGGGGTCGGCTTGCCCTCCATGCACATCCGGCAGCCGACGCTCCGGTCATCCGTATCCCCCGGCATACGGCATCGAAGCCGATCGTGCGCTGGCGGATGAATCCGGTTTCCGGGCGGCTCGAGTGCCGCTGGACGGTGAACCAACCCACGGATGGTTCCGAACCGTCAGGCTTTGAACGCTTCGGCGCCATCCTGGCCCTCCGCGAAAATGCCCGGCCATGGAGTTGATCCGCCGCTGACAGGCCTGTAGCGGCAGCGGACACCTCCCCTGAAAACCCCGTGAATCCGACCGCTATCGCAACGGCCGGACAGTTCGCGTGCGCCGTTTCGCTCGCGACCGAACTTTCACCCGACCTCCCAGGATTATCGAGGACCAAGACCATGAACATGATGTTGAAGGGTGCGCCTCCAGCCGCCCGGAAGGAGGACAGGAAACTGTCCATGCGGGCGGTGCGCGAAGCGCAGAACGCCATCGATACCACGCTCGCCAACTTCAAGGGGCGGCTTGATGGACTGACCGTCTCCGAGGCCTTTGAACGCCTGGCCAAGGACGGCCCGAACGAGGTCGCGCATGACAAACGCCCGCACGCGCTCGTCCAGTTCTTGATGGCCTTCAAAAACCCTTTCATCATGGTGCTGGTGGTACTGGCCGCCATCAGCGCATTCACCGATATCTGGCTGCCCCTTCAGGCCGGCGAGGACCCGGATCCGACCAAGGTCGCCATCATCCTGTTCATGGTGGTGACGAGCGCCGTCATGCGCTTCGTCCAGGAGTATCGCTCCGGCAAGGCAGCCGAGGCTCTCAAGGCGATGGTCCGCACCACCGCGACTGTCCTGCGCCAAGTCAGCCCTAACACGAAGCCCGATCTTATCGAAGTGCCGATGGCGCAGGTGGTGGCGGGCGATATCATCCGGCTTTCCGCCGGTGACATGGTCCCCGCCGATATCCGCCTCATTGAATCGCGTGATCTTTTCATCAGCCAGGCAGCGCTCACCGGCGAGGCCCTGCCTGTCGAAAAATACGACACCCTGGGTGCCGTCGCGCAGAAATCCGCAGGCGCCGTCGCACACGATCAGATGGATCTCCTCGATCTGCCCAACATCTGCTTCATGGGCACCAATGTGGTCAGCGGCACGGCAACGGCAATCGTGGTCGCCACCGGGCCAAGGACCTATTTCGGCTCGCTTGCCAAGGCAATCTCCGGCTCGCGTGCGCAGACGGCCTTCGATCGCGGCATCAACAGCGTGAGCTGGCTGCTCATCCGCTTCATGATGGTGATGGTGCCGATCGTCTTCCTCATCAACGGTGTGATGAAAGGCGACTGGGTCGAGGCCCTGCTCTATGCGCTTGCGGTGGCTGTCGGCCTGACACCGGAAATGCTGCCGATGATCGTCTCTTCCAACCTCGCCAAGGGCGCCGTGGCAATGGCGCGACGCAAGGTCGTGGTGAAGCGCCTGAATGCCATCCAAAACTTCGGGGCGATGGATGTGCTGTGCACCGACAAGACCGGCACGCTCACGCAGGACAAGATCATCCTGGAGCACCATGTCGACGTTCACGGCAGAACCAACGAGGGCGTGCTGCTGCTGGCCTGGCTCAACAGCCATCACCAGAGCGGGGTGAAGAACCTGATGGACCAGGCGGTCATTCGCTTCGCCGAACATGTGCCGGGCATCGTCCAAACCAGCACAGCCAACCGGAAGATCGATGAGCTGCCGTTCGACTTCGTGCGACGGAGACTGTCAGTCGTTGTCGAAAACGTCAGCGGCCAGCACTTGCTGATCTGCAAGGGTGCCGTGGAAGAGATGCTTGCGATCTCAACCTCGATCAAGGACGGCAAGACGGTTCGCCCGCTCAGGGACGATGATCGCAAAGCGCTCGTCGATATGGCTCGCGCCTATAACCGCGACGGCTTCCGTGTGCTCGTCGTGGCCACGCGTGAGATCGCCAACGCCGCTCGCAAGACGCGCTATGAGGTTTCCGACGAAAATGACCTGGTCGTCCAGGGCTTTCTGACCTTTCTCGATCCGCCCAAGGAGACCGCGGGCCCTGCGATCAAGGCGCTTGCCGAGCATGGCGTGGTGGTGAAGGTCCTGACCGGCGACAATGAGGTGGTTACCGCCAAGATCTGCCGGGAAGTCGGCCTCGAGCCTGGCCAACCGGTTCTCGGTCGCGAGATCGAGACGCTGGATGACGCGGCTCTCGGCCGCATCGTCGAAGAGCGGACGATTTTCGCCAAGCTGACACCGCTGCAGAAGTCGCGCGTGCTGATGGCATTGCAGGCCAACGGGCACACCGTTGGCTTCCTCGGTGATGGCATCAACGACGCACCCGCGTTGCGCGACGCTGATGTCGGCATTTCCGTCGACAGCGGCACCGACATCGCCAAGGAATCCGCCGACATCATCCTGCTCGAGAAGAGCCTGATGGTGCTGGAGGAAGGTGTCGTCAAAGGTCGCGAGACGTTCGGCAACATCATGAAATACCTGAACATGACGGCGAGCTCGAACTTCGGCAACGTGTTCTCGGTACTGGTAGCAAGCGCGTTCATTCCGTTCCTGCCGATGCTCGCTATCCATCTGCTGATCCAGAACCTGATGTACGACATCTCGCAGCTGTCGCTGCCCTGGGATCGGATGGACAAGGAATTCCTCAGCAAGCCGCGCAAATGGGATGCAAGGAACATCGGCCGTTTCATGCTCTGGATCGGGCCGACCTCGTCGATCTTCGACATCACCACCTTCGCGCTGATGTGGAACGTCTTCGCCGCCAACAAGCCGGAACTGCAGTCGCTGTTCCAGTCCGGCTGGTTCATCGAGGGTCTGCTGTCACAGACGCTGGTGGTGCATATGCTGCGCACCCAGAGGATACCGTTCATCCAGAGCACGGCCGCTTTGCCGGTGATGCTGATGACCGGACTGGTCTGTGTGCTCGGCATCTACATTCCATTCTCGCCGCTGGGCGCGATGGTCGGGCTGCAGCCATTGCCGTGGCAGTACTTCCCCTGGCTTGCCGGGACCCTGCTCAGCTACTGCATTGTCGCTCAGACAATGAAGACGATTTACATCCGCCGCTTCGGCCAGTGGTTCTGATCCTGCCTGATGAAAAGGTTCGGGTGGCCCAGTCCGCCCGAACCTGACCCCTGGAACCGAAAGGTCGATTGTTGTCCACGCAGGTGCCTGTCCACCTGCAGGCTGTGCGGAGATTCTCATGCGGACCGGAAAGACGCACGGCGGATCGGACTGGTTTTCCGACCTTGCCAACCGCCATCTGTGCTGGGCATTCGCAGCGAGCGGCACGACGCTGTTTGCGATCACAACGCGCCTTGCGCGGGCTGGCCTGCTCACGCGTGGGCAGGCACTTTGTCTGATGCGTGGCTCGATGCACCTTCATGGTATCGCCATCCGCATCTTGCGGCGGCAGCGCTGATCATCAAGATGGATCGCCGTCATCCCCGTGCAAACAGGGTCCTGTATTCGCGTGGAGACAATTGAGACAACGCCATGAAATTCCTGCAGACGTTTGAATTCTATCCTTTCCTGGACACCGTCGTGGCACTTGCCGCGGCTTTCGTGCTTGGAACGCTGATCGGAGCGGAACGCCAGTATCGCCAGCGAACCGCGGGCCTGCGCACCAATGTTCTCGTCGCCGTCGGCGCCGCGGCCTTCGTCGACCTCGCGCAGCGGATTGCCGGCACGACGGAAGCGGTGCGCGTCATCTCCTATGTCGTCTCGGGCATCGGCTTTCTCGGTGCCGGCGTGATCATGAAGGAAGGCATGAATGTACGCGGCCTGAACACGGCTGCGACACTGTGGTGCTCGGCTGCGGTCGGCGCCTGCGCCGGGACCGATATGATCGCAGAGGCGGCCTTGCTCACCATCTTCGTGCTTGCGGGCAACACCTTACTCAGGCCGCTCGTCAACATGATCAATCGCATCCCGATCGACGATCGGGCCACAGAGGCTACCTATGAAGTGAGCATCCTTTCCAGCCGTGACGCCATGCCGGACATGCGAGACCTTCTGGTCGAGCGCCTCGAACAGGCAAATTATCCGGTCAGCGATGTCGAGATCGTCGATCGTGGGGATGACACGGTCGAGATCGTGGCCACTCTTGTCTCAACGGCCGTCAACCCGCATGAGATCGAAGAAGTGACGACCTATCTGGCCAAACAGGCCGGCGTCTCCAATGCGACATGGGACGGCAGCACCAAGGACTGACGTCTCGCCTCTTATGCTTCGCTCATGGCCTGGCATGGCTTGCATAATCCGGGTTTTGACGGACTATCGCAACGATGGAAAATAGACAGGGAACCGGGATGCGGCGCAATCAGCTGCTCATCGCTGCAGCGCTTCTTGTAGCGATCGTGGTCATCTTTGTCGCCGACACCGTGACTGATTATGCGATCGCAGCCGCGGTCTTCTACACGGCGGTCATCCTTTTTGCGACCCGCGTGCTGCCGGCGCGCAGCGTCGTCGTGTTGGCCTGCGTCTGTATCGCGCTGACGCTGTTGAGCGTCGCCCTCACTCATTCCGGCGCCTATGAGGTGGGTGTCATCAACACCGCCATCAGCATCGTCGCCATCGGCGTAACCACATATCTGTCGCTCAAACTGGTGAATGCCGAGGCAGCCGCCCATGAGAGCCGCGAACGATTGCTGCGCATGGCTCGTGTCACTAGCCTTGGCGAATTGACCGCCTCCATTGCCCATGAAGTCAACCAACCGCTGGCGGCGGTCGTCACCAGCGCCGGCGCCTGCAAACGCTGGCTGGCGCAGGATCCACCCAACATCGAAAGCGCCCGCCGCACCGTGGACAGGATCGTCGAGGAAGCCAACCGCGCGAGCGCCGTGATCACGCGCGTGCGCGGCCTGGCAAGCAACAAGGCGTCGGAGAAAGCACCCTTCGACCTCAATGAGCTTGTCCGAGAAATTGTTGGCCTCGCGCATGACCAGATCGACCGCCACGACATCACGCTCAGGTTCTACCTTCCGGAAAACCTGCCGATTGTCATGGCCGACCGCGTCCAGATCGGGCAAGTGGTCGGAAATCTGGTTCTCAATGCGGTCGAGGCGATTGCGGTCTCGTCCGGCAAGACAGGGGAAATGGAGATCACCACCCAAAGCGACAGCCACGACAGGGTTCGTTTCTCGGTGGCAGACACCGGCATCGGGCTGCGCACCGGAGAAGCGGAACATCTTTTCGACGCCTTCTGGACAACCAAGAAAGATGGCATCGGTCTTGGGCTGACCATCAGCCGCTCGATCATCGAAGCGAATGGCGGCCGCATCTGGGCTGAGCCGAACGAAGGAGGCGGCGCCGTGCTCTCGTTCAGCCTGCCGCTCGCTGGAGACCTGAAGCAATGAATGGTCAGCCATCCGGACATCTCGATGAGGAACCGATCGTCTACATCGTCGATGACGACCGTTCGGTTCGTGAATCGCTGGAGGATCTGCTCGCCTCCGTCGCGCTTCGCGCTCGCTCCTTCGGTTCCGTACAGGATTTCCTGAACACCGACCTGGCGGAGGCGCCGAGCTGTCTGGTGCTCGACGTCCGCATGCCGGGTCAGAGCGGCATGGATTTTCTTTCCCACATGACCGGTCTGGGCCTGCATTTGCCAACGATCATGGTCACCGGCCACGGCGACATCGCCATGGGCGTCAGAGCCATGAAGGATGGCGCGATCGAGTTCCTGACCAAGCCGTTTCGCGATCAGGATTTGCTGGACGCCATCCAGCGCGGCATCGAGATCGACAAGACCCGGCGCCTCAAGGATGTGACCGAAGCCGAATTGCAGCAGCGCTGGAAAACCCTGTCTCCGGGAGAACAGGATGTGGCCAGGCTGGTCGTCCAGGGACTGCTGAACAAGCAGATCGCAGCGGAGCTGAAAGTCAGCGAAATCACCGTCAAGGTGCGCCGCAGCCACCTGATGCGGAAAATGGGGACACGGACGCTCGCCGACCTGGTGCGGATGTTCGACCGCATCCACGCAGCTTGAAGACACCCGTCCGTGAAGGGTTGGCGCGTCACGCTGGCTCGGCGATGAAACGCGCGCGATATTCGGTCGGGCTGATGCCCATCTGCCTGCGAAAATGATGCCGCAGCGTATGGGCGCTGCCAAAGCCGACGGTTTCCGCGATTTCATCCATGTTCAGGCGGCGCTGGCAGAGAAGCTGCTTGGCCCAGGCGACGCGTTCTTCCGTCAGCCATTCGCCAGGGGAGGTTCCGGTCGCCTCTGTAAAACGGCGCAGGAAGGTTCTCAGGCTCATCGAGCATTCGCTAGCCATTTCCTCGACCGTCCAGCGCAACTGCAGGCTGGCCCGCAGCCGGTCGAGCAGTGGCGCGATCTCCGAGCTTTTGCGTTGTGGCACGGGACGCTCCAGGAACTGCGCCTGTCCGCCGGCGCGGTGTGCCGGCATCACCAGTCGTCGCGCGACCGAGTTCGCGGCAGCCGCACCGAAATCCCGCCGCACGATCTCGATCATGAGGTCGATACCGGCCGCACTGCCGGCGGACGTGAACAAGCGATCATGGTCGCGGTAGAGCGAGGTGTCATCGACCTCGATTTCGGATAGCGACGGCGCAGCTCATCGGCATAGCGCCAATGGGTGGTTGCAGTGCCGCCATCCAGAAGGCCGGTTGCCGCCAGCACAAAAGCCCCCGAGCAGATCGAGGCAAGTCGCGCCCCACGCGCATGTGCGTTGCACAGTCTTTGGCAAAGTTGCCCGGGAACAGGGGCATCGGCACCCTTCCACCCCGGCACCACGATGATGTCGGCCTGATCGATCAGATCCGGCGTACCGTCTGCCACCAGCGTCAAGCCACCATGCGCCCGCAACGGACCATCATCGATCGGACAACTGGCAAACCGATACCAGCCTGCGCCCATCTCCGCGCGAGCGAGACCGAATATCTCGGCGACGATCCCGAACTCGAACGTGCACAGGCCGTCATAGAGCAGCGCAACGACCAGGGGGCCTGAGGTACCGTTCAGAACGTTTGGCATGATCTTTACGTATATTGGCATTCACGCCAATTGCAAGACCACCTCACGCCACGGGATAAGAAGCAATCACAACAGGAGATCGCCATGCCCACCGCCGTGACCGCAACCAGACCTGCCGCCAGCGACCGCGCCCGCGAACACTTCTCCAGCGAATTCGAGTTCGAGACGGACTGCTGGGATGTTCACGAAGCAACGGCCCAAGGCGCGGATTTCGTGCTGCTCGATGTGCGCAGCCCGGCCCTGTACGCCAAGGGCCATCTGCCCGGCGCGATCAACCTGCCACATCGCAAGATCATCGCCTCCAAGATGCAGCAATGGAACGAAGACACCATCTTCGTCACCTATTGCGCTGGTCCGCACTGTAACGGCGCCGCCCGCGGCGCGCTTCGCCTCGCGGACCTCGACAGGCCGGTCAAGATCATGAGTGGCGGGCTTGTCGGATGGGTGAACGAAGGATTTGAACTGGTAACGGGCGAGTAATCGACAGGCACGCACGAACCGCCTTCATCAAGGGTTCGATGCAGCGACGAAAACCGCCAGCTGGGCATCGAAGGCGCGCTTGTAGGCTGGGCGCGCTTCGGCTCGCGCGACATAGGCGGCAAGGTTTGGGTACTCTTCCACCAGGCCCGTTCCGTCCAACCTGCGCAACACCGTCACCATCATCAGGTCCCCCGCACTGAAGGCACCATCGAGCCAATCGGCATCGCCAAGCCGCCGCGATAGCTCGCCCAGCCGAATCCTGACGCGATCTTCGAGCATGGGCAGGAACTCTCCACGCCACGGCCTGTCACCGATCACATAGGGTGCTTGTTCGAGCTCGACGATCGGCGGCTCCATCGTGTTGAGCGCGGCAAACATCCATGTGATCGCACGTGCCTGGGCATCCGGATTCGCCGGCAACAGGCCGGGACGGTGCTGCGCGAGATGAAGTATGATGGCCCCGCTCTCAAAGAGAGCGAGATCTCCCTCTTCGTAAGTCGGGATCTGCCCGAACGGCTGAAGTGCCAGATGTGCGGGCTGTTTCATCTGTGCGAAGGAAACGAGGCGGACGTCATAAGGCTGGCCCAACTCTTCGAAGGCCCAGCGCAGGCGCATGTCGCGCGCGTGCCCCTGACCCTCGTCGGGTGACATGGCGAAAGCCGTAATGGTCGGGATCATCGGAACTCCTCTCGTAGCGATTTCTCGTGGTCGTCCCAAGGACGAACCAGCAGCCTTGCTCCCGACAGGTCGCCCCAGTTTGCGAAGGCCATTTTGCGTCAGGCCTCCAGCACACGATCTGGTGTGCAGACCTGGTACGCTCCTCCCAGGTCCGCCGCCAGCTTGAGACGCCTGCTAGTTCCTCGTCCCCAGCGCCAGACGCGCTGCCAACCCGGCAAAGACCGTCGCCAGGAGATATTGGGGCAGCCTGGGAAATCTGCGGAAGCCGGAAAGGGAGCGCTGAATTCTGCTGCCGAGCATCACCACGGCGCCATTCACGAAGAAGCCTATGCCGTTCAACACAGTGGCCAGCACGACCATCTGCAAAAGCAGCGAACCGTGAGCCGGGTCCACGAATTGCGGAAACAGCGCCAGCACGAACAATGCCACCTTCGGATTGAGCAGGTTGGTGAGCAGCCCTTCCGTGAATATCCGCCTGTCGGAAATTTTCCGGAGCGCAGTGGAAGGCGCAAAGGCAGAACCCTCGCTGCGCAATGTCTTGTAGGCCAGGTACAGAAGATAGGCGCAGCCAGCCCAGCGCACGATTTCATAGGCGACAGGCACGGCCACGAACAACTGCGACAGCCCGAGGCCCGCCGCCAACGCATGACAATAAGTACCGGCTGCAATTCCGGCATAGGTGAGAAAGCCGGCCGAGCGCCCCTGACTGACGCTTCGGGAGGCGATCAGCAGCATGTCAGGGCCAGGCGTCGCAGTCAGCACAAGCGCCGCGCCTGCGAACAGAATGAGGGTGGAGAAATCCGGCATGATCAGTTCCTTTTGGACGTGAGCCGGAATTCTTCTTTAGCAAGCCGCCTCGGCTTGGCAAATGGTTTTGATGGCCGTCTGGCAAAGTCGAGGAAGCTTTTGTTCGTTTCCCGGCGTGTTACGGTCTACGATATCGGCAAAGACTATTGACGCAGAGGCAAACTTATTTCAGCGATGCCCGCTGGTATTTTTTCGCCGCTCGGAGCTAGGAAAGCAGCCATGGCTGGCCAGGTGATGGAAAAGGTGCGGGCGCCGCGCGGTGCCGAACGCCTGCGCATCGACAAGTTCACGGCCAGGCGTGTGGAGCTGGCCGAAGCTGCTCTGGAGACCCTGGCTGAGCTCGGGTACGCTCGCACCAGCCTGCGCGAGATCGCCCAGAAGTCCGATTTCACCCATGGCGTCCTGCACTATTACTTCACCGACAAGGTCGACCTGATCAGTTGCTGCGTTCGCCATTACAAGGCGAAATGCGTCACCCGCTACGATCAGGTCACCGCCACCGCCAAGACACGCGAGGCACTGCTCGAAGGTTTCCTGCTCAAGCTCGCGGAGACCCTGCGGGAAGAATCCGGCATGCACCGGCTTTGGTACGATCTGCGTGCGCAGGCGCTGTTCGAGGACGTCTTCCGCGATGACGTCACCGAGATCGACCAGAGCCTCGAGGACATGGTGTGGCGGGTCGCATCGCGTTACGCCGAACTCGGCGGCAAGGAGCCGGTGGTTTCGCCTGCGGCGCTTTATGCCGTTTTCGACGGGCTGTTCCAGAAATACCTCCTGAAACACCTGTCGAAGGACGAACGGGCCATTCCGGACCTGCTCAGCGAGGTCCGTCGCCTGCTGCCAATGGTGGCTTGAACCACCGGCACGCCTCTCGCCTGCTGCTGAGGCAGGCCAAGGCTTGGAGCGTTTCCGTTTTCACAGAAACGCTATAAGTTTTGTTTTTGCAGCATTTTTGCAACGCCAAGTGATTCTACTTGGCTACAAAATGCTCTTGCCTACTGCAATCCTACGCGATCCACTTCACCGCGCGGGCAGCCGGCATTGTCGGTCGGTGCCGAAGCCAGCATCAGATCCTTCAACGAGCTGTTCGACCCGATAGGCCCGGCGAGGCCCAGCGTCAGTTCTCCGATCATGCGCCGGCCACGATCATTGAAGCAGGATACGCGCACGCGATCACCGGTTCCCTTGCCGAATGCGCTGTCGAAGGCGTTGCGGATCTGGTCGGCTGTCAGCTCGCCACCGATATTCTTTTCGAACAGCGCGCGCACCGGCGAGGCATTGATTTGCCGCATCAAAGCGAGCGCATCAGCGAAATAGGCCTGCTGATCCTTGCCGTAACAGGTGCCATGCTTGATCCATTCGTGCCGATCGAGCTGCGAAGCCGTACCAGGCATCACCTTGTCGAGCTCGGCACGCGTGGCACCGTCGAGGTTCACAGCCGGCAGGTCGTCCCAATTGGCTTTGTCGTTGGCGCGGTCTGCTGAGCTGACCTGGCAATAGAAATTGCCGTTCGGCTGCGGCCACAGGCCATGCAGCGTGAAATTCGTTGCTGCGAAACTCGCACCGGTCATGGTCCGGCATTCGGTCTTCTTCGACTTTGTCTCGCAGAAGGCCGGCTGCCAGGACAGCGCAAAGACATATTCCGGCTTGCCGCTGGTCGCCTTTTTCTGCTGTACATCCGGTTCTGCCGGAGCAACGGGAGCGGTAGGCGCTGCCGCCGTACCTGCCAGATGGCCGCAACTGACCTTGACCCAGCGCCGCTCCGGGTCGGCACCCGGCATCCGGATCAGGTAATGTGTCGGCTCGTCCTTGTTCCCGGCAACGAGATCATAGCGCTGCCCCGCCTCGGTGCTGACGTTGCCAGGGTTCTTGCCGCTCTTGATTGCCTGTGTTGCCGGACAGGCCGCATCGGCCACGAAAGTGCCGTCGAGTTTCGTCTCCGCCCGCGCCGCGCCCACCATCACGACGGCGGTGAACACCATCCCAAGACCAAGCCTAGTCCGCATGCACGAATCCCTCTCGTTAAGTCCCGCGCATCTGCCCGACCGACATGTCAGAATTGCGATGCACGGGCCGCCATCCTTTCCGCAGCGGCATCATGATGGCCAATTGACGCTAAACGGCTGCGGGCGCAAACAAAAGGCTGATGACGTCATGAGCGTGGATTCAACCGCGCCAGGGGAGGAAAAGACAATGCCGTTCAACGACCAACGCGCCCTTGCCTCACCAACCGGCGCATCGCTCAACCTCTACATGCGCAGGGCTGAGGGCAAGGCACGCGGCGTTGTCCAGATCAGCCACGGTCTTGCCGAACATGCCGCCCGCTACGCCGGATTCGCCGATTTCCTCGCCGCTCGGAGCTATCACACCTGTGCGCACGACCACCGCGGCCACGGATACACCACCGCCCCCGATGCCCCACTCGGCAAGTTCGGCGATCCGGACGGCGGCGACAAGGTGGTTGCCGACGTGCTTGCCGTTCACGATCACATCGCAGCCGAACACGCAGGTCTTCCAGTGATCGCCTTCGGCCATTCGATGGGCGGGCTGGTTGCGCTCAACTTCGTGCAGAAGCATTCGGCGCGCATACAGGGCGCCGCGATCTGGAACGCCAATTTCACTGCGGGTATCAGCGGCCGTGCAGCACTCGCCATTCTTGCCTGGGAGCGATTCAGGCTGGGCTCGGACGTGCCCTCACGCCTGCTGCCCCGTCTCACTTTCCAGGCCTGGGGCAAGGCCGTACCAGGACATCGCACGCTGTTCGACTGGCTTTCGCGCGACCCGGCCGAAGTCGACAAATACATCGCCGATCCGCTTTGCGGATGGGATGCCTCGGTATCGCTGTGGCGCGACCTGTTCGGCTTCATCTTCAACGGTGCCGACGATAGCCGCTTCGCAAGTATAGCCAGAAGCCTGCCCGTCAACCTCGCCGGCGGCGAAAAAGACCCTGCTACCGGGGGCGGCAAGGCGGTGGAACATCTCACGGGCCGCATGCGCCGGATGGGTTTTTCGAATCTCGTTTCAAAGGTTTACACCGAGACACGGCATGAAAGCCTGAACGAGGTGAATCAAAACATCATCATGGAAGATTTCGCGAGCTGGGCAGACAAGATCACGGCTTCGCGGTGAGTTCCCTCGATTGCTGCACTGGTCCATCGCAAGAACCGTGACAGGACCCGTCAGGGTTGCTAGAGCCTGCCCAACCAAACAGAACTTCGGTGCTTCATGGCCAATCCCCCTCTGAAAGGCGTGCGTGTCATCGAACTCGCCCGCATCCTCGCCGGTCCATGGGCCGGGCAGATGCTGGCCGATCTCGGCGCCGACGTCATCAAGGTGGAAAGCCCCGAAGGTGATGATACCCGCAAGTGGGGACCACCCTTCGTCAAGGGCAAGGACGGCGAGAACCTGTCCGCCGCCTACTACCACGCCTGCAACCGCGGCAAGCGTTCCATCGCCGTCGATTTCTCGACACCGGAGGGGGCGGAGACCGTGCGCAAGCTGGTCGCCAAGGCCGATGTCCTGATCGAGAACTTCAAGCTGGGCGGTCTGAAGAAATACGGTCTCGACTATGAAAGCCTGAAGGCGATCAATCCCAAGCTGGTCTACTGCTCCATCACCGGCTTCGGCCAATCGGGGCCTTATGCTCCGCGTGCCGGATACGACTTCATCGTCCAGGGCATGTCCGGCCTGATGTCGATCACCGGTGCCCCCGACGGGGAACCGCAGAAGGTCGGCGTCGCCGTCACCGATATCTTCACCGGGCTTTATTCGGTCATCGCCATCCAGGCCGCATTGCGTCATGCGGAAGCAACCGGCGAAGGCCAGCACGTCGACATGGCACTGTTCGACTCCCAGATCTCGGTGCTCGCCAACCAGAACCTCAATTTCCTGGTGTCAGGCACGCCACCCAAGCGCATGGGTAATGCGCATCCCAACATCGCGCCCTACGAGGTGCTGCCGGTCTCCGACGGCCATTTCATCCTGGCCGTCGGCAATGACAGCCAGTTCGGCAAGTTCTGCGCCGTGGCTGGACTGGATGGCCTGCCGACCGATCCCGATTTCGCCACCAACGCCGCCCGCGTCGCCAATCGCGTCAGGCTGCGCGAATACATGCTGGCCGCACTTGTGAAGTTCACGCGCGACGATCTCCTGGCCAGACTGGAAGCAACCGGCGTACCGGCGAGCCCGATCAACGACATCGGCCAGATGTTCGACGATCCGCAGGCGATCGCACGCGGCATGCGGCTGGACCTCGACGATGGCCGCGGCAACACGCTGCCATCCGTGCGCGCGCCGATGGTGATGCCGGGCACGCCGCTCGTTTATGATCGCCCCTCGCCGCGTCTCGGCGAACACACCGCTGAAATTCTTGCCGAACTGGAGTGACGGGACCCATGAAGACCGGTGGTAAGCTGATCGTCGAGGCGCTGGAAGCCAATGGCGTCGATCGCATTTTCTGCGTTCCTGGCGAGAGCTACCTCGCCGTACTCGACGCGCTTTATGACTCCCCGATCCGTACCATCGTCTGCCGCCAGGAAGGCGGCGCGGCGATGATGGCAGACTGCCAGGGTCGCCTCACCGGCAAGCCCGGTATCTGCTTCGTCACGCGCGGCCCCGGCGCCACCAACGCGTCGGCCGGCGTGCACATCGCCATGCAGGATTCCATCCCGATGATCCTGTTCATCGGCCAGATCGCCGGTCATGCACGGGAGCGCGAAGCCTTCCAGGAGGTGAACTACAAGCGCTTCTTCGGCGACATCGCCAAATGGGTGGTCGAGATCGACCGCGCCGAACGCATCCCCGAACTGGTCACCCGTGCCTTTGCTGTCGCGACTTCGGGGCGACCCGGTCCTGTCGTGATATCGCTGCCGGAAGACATGCTGGTCAGCGAAGTGGAAGCACCGCAGGCACTTCCGGCAACACCCGTGGAGACCCGACCGGGAGACGCCGAACTCGACCGGCTGGAGGCATTGCTCAACGCAGCCAGGCGCCCGTTCGTCATCCTCGGCGGCACGCGCTGGAACGCCGATGCCGTCGCCCGGATGCAATCCATCGCCGAGACCTGGGCGCTACCGGTCGGATGCTCATTCCGTCGCCAGATGCTGTTCGATCACCAGCACCCCAGCTATGCCGGCGACGTCGGCATCGGCATCAATCCGAAGCTGGCGGAGGCCATCAAGCAAGCTGATCTCGTCCTGCTGCTCGGTGGACGCATGGGCGAGATGCCCTCGTCCGACTACACCATCCTGAAGAGCCCCTACCCCGACCAGACGCTGGTGCACGTGCACGCCGACCCCAACGAGCTTGGCCGCGTCTACCGCCCGACTGTGGCCATCAACGCCTCGCCGGCAGCCTTCGTCGAAGCCTTTGCCAAGCGCCAGCCGAAGACCGCGCCTGCATGGACAGCTGAAACCGCAAGGCTGCATGACAACTACCTCGCATGGTCGACGACCCCGAAAACCGGCCCAGGGGCCGTGCAGATGGGTCCGATCATGGACTATCTCGAAAGCGTGCTGCCCGAGGACGCCATCTTGACCAACGGCGCCGGCAACTACGCCACCTGGGTGCATCGCTTCCATCGTTTCCGCCGTTACGGCACACAAGCCGCCCCGACCTCCGGTTCGATGGGTTATGGCCTGCCGGCGGCAGTCTCGGCCAAGAGCGTGTTTCCGGAACGTGAAGTCGTCTGCTTCGCCGGTGACGGCTGCTTCATGATGCATGGGCAGGAATTCGCCACAGCCGTACAGTACGACCTGCCGATCATCACCGTCGTGGTGAACAACGGCATCTACGGCACCATCCGCATGCACCAGGAGCGCGAATATCCCGGCCGTGTCGAAGGCACCGATCTCAGGAACCCGGATTTCGCGGCGCTTGCCCGCGCCTATGGCGGTCACGGCGAGACCGTGGTGAAGACGGAAGAGTTTGCTCCCGCCTTCGAACGCGCGCGCTCCAGTGGCAAGCCCTCCATCATCGAGGTGCAGCTCGACCCCGAGGCCATCACCCCGGCCCGGACGCTGACCGACATTCGCGAACAGCGCTAGGCTACCTTTCACGGTTCGAAGCGCCTCGGCGCAGCCAGCCGGAAAACAAAAAAGGGGCAGTTTCCTGCCCCTTTCGAACTCCTCAGAAGACAACCCGTTACTTGATCGCCTTGTCGGTGATCGAGGTCGTGTAGGCGCCTTCGGGCTGCTTGGTGATGATCTTCTGGTCGAGCAGCGCCTTGGCAGTGCGCTCATAGGCTTCCGGGATCAGCTTGCCATCGGCGTTGTCGATGAGCTTCGCCACTTCCTTCATCATGAATTTCTGGTGGTTTTCGTCCTGACCGCCATTCTCCACGACGATGTCGGCCGCTTCGTCGGTGTTCTCCGTCGCGTATTTCCAACCCTTCATCGAGGCGCGTACGAAACGCACCATCTTGTCTTCGAAGGCCGCATCCTTCAACTTGTCCTCGAGCGCATAGAGCCCGTCTTCAAGCAGGTCGTTGCCCATCGCGGTGTAGTTGAAGACAATGAGATCCTCTGGCTTGTAACCAGCGTCGAGCACCTGTCCGTATTCGTTGTATGTCATCACCGAGATGCAATCGGCCTGCTTCTGGATCAGCGGCTGCACGTCGAAGCTCTGCTTCAGCACCGTTACGCCGTCCGGACCGCCTTCCGTCTTCAGGCCGATCTTGTTCATCCAGGCATAGAACGGATATTCATTGCCGAAGAACCAGACACCCAGCGTGCGTCCCTTGAAGTCGGCTTCGGTCTTGATCGGTCCGTTCTTGGGACAGACCAGTTCCATGCCGGCCTTCTTGAAGGGCTGCGCTATGTTGACCAGCCCGACGCCTTTTTCGCGCGCTGCCAAAGCACCACCCATCCAGTCGACGATGACGTCGGCGCCACCGCCGGCGATCACCTGCTCCGGCGCGATATCCGGGCCGCCCGGCTTGATTTCGACATCGAGCCCTTCTTCCTTGTAGAAGCCCTTGTCCTTGGCAACATAGTAGCCGGCGAACTGTGCCTGCGTGACCCATTTGAGCTGCAGCGTCACCTTGTCTTCGGCCATCGCCTGGAAAGCGATCAGCGACATGCCGGCCGCCAGCATCGAAACAATCGTTCTTTTCATGTTCTTACCCTCTGAAGTTGAACCCAAACCCTTCTTGTTCTTCTCCGCCGACCTTTTTGGCCGCATGATCTTCATCCGAAAAGTCTGCAACTTTTTGCTTCGCTGACCTTCGGTTCGGGATCATGCTCTAGCCTCCCCGGACAGACGGATGCCAGAACGTGGCTGCCCGTTCGATGAGCGCGACCACGCCATAGAAAACCGAACCCGCGAGCGCTGCAACTGCGATTTCGGCCCAGACCATGTCGACATTCATTCTGCCGACCTCGGTCGATATCCTGAAGCCCATGCCGACCACCGGCGTGCCGAAGAACTCGGCGACGATGGCGCCGATCAGCGCCAGCGTGGAGTTGATCTTCAGCGCATTGAAGATGAACGGTGCCGCTGCCGGCAGCCTGAGCTTGCCAAGTGTCTGCCAGTAGTTCGAGGCATAGGTGCGCATCAGGTCGCGCTCCATGTGCCCGGAAGCAGCAAGGCCGGCCACCGTGTTCACCAGCATCGGAAAGAAGGTCATGATGACGACGACGGCCGCCTTCGAGTGCCAGTCGAAACCGAACCACATCACCATGATCGGCGCCACGCCGATGATCGGCAGCGCGGAGACCATGTTGCCGATCGGGATCAGCCCGCGCCGCAGGAAAACGAAGCGGTCGGCGAGGATGGCTGCGATGAAACCACTGCCGCAGCCGAGCACATAGCCGATCAGCACCGAGCGGAAGATGGTCTGGTTCACATCGGCCCAGAGCACCGGCAGCGAATTGACGATGCGCACACCCACAGAGCTCGGCGGCGGCAGCAGGATGAACGGGATGCCGGCACCCCGCGTGATGGCTTCCCACAAAACCAGGATCCAAATGCCGAACAATGCTGGAACGGCCAGTTTCAACGCGGTCGACATCCAGCGTTGCGACGACCTGATCGATGACAGCACTGCTACACAGCGCCAGCCAAGCAACCAGGTGGCGGCTAGCAGCAGGAAATACGGCGCCAGCGCGGTACCCTCGAAACCGGCGATACCACGCACCAGCATCAATGCCGCCGCCGTCGAGCCAATGAACAGGATGGCCGCCTGCAACGCAGGAACACCCACAAACATGGACAGCAACGCCGCAACAATGGCAACGCCGTACATGAGCCCTTTGGTGCCCATATAGGGATAGTCGATCGTCGCTGTCGGCTGCGTCCAGGCCGCCGCCTCCGGCACGCTCATGGCGCCCCAGACCGCCGCCGCCAGGCACAGCACGATTGCAAGCACAGCCTGCCAGGATGGCCTCAAGCTCATCATGCTGGCCTCCCGCCCATGGCGCGGTCGACGAGACGGCCGGCAAGACCGACCAGTGCGACCAGAAGTGCCGCAACCACCGACCCCGCCACCAGCGCCGACCATATGTCAATGGTCTGGCTGTAATAGGCGCCGGCGAGCAGCTTGGCGCCGATGCCCGCAACCGCACCCGTCGGCAACTCGCCGACGATGGCACCGACAAGACTTGCCGCCACCGCAACCTTCATCGAGGCGAACAGGAACGGTACCGATGCCGGCACGCGCAGCTTCCAGAACGTCTGCGAACGGCTGGCATTGTAGGTGTGCATCAGGTCGAGATGCATCAGCTCGGGCGAGCGCAGGCCCTTCACCATGCCGACGGCAACGGGGAAGAAGGAAAGATAGGTCGAGATCAATGCCTTCGGGATCAGGCCGGTGATGCCGACGGCAGCCAGGACCACGATCACCATCGGCGCGATCGCCAGGATCGGAATGGTCTGCGAGGCGATGATCCACGGCATCAGGCTACGGTCGAGCGTCGTCACATGCACGATGCCGACGGCTATCACGATGCCCAGCACGGTACCGAAAGCAAAGCCAAGCAGCGTCGAGGAGAGCGTCACCCAGGCATGGTAGACCAGGCTGCGATTGCTCGTGATCTTCCGCGCAAAGGTGTTCTCGAAGAAGTTCTGCGCCACTTGATGCGGTGCCGGCAGCGTTGGCTTGGGTTGCGACAGCGTCTTGCCGATGAATTCCATCGTGCCAGGCACGACATTGTTGCGGCTGTCCATGTCGCGCTGGAATGGTGCGTTCATCCAGACGGCGCCGACATACCAGATGGCGACGATGATCAGGAGTATCGTGGTGACCGGGATGATCTTGGAGCGAAACGAATCCATGCCCGGTCAGTCCTCGTAGGAATGACCGGCGCGCAGTCCATCACGGACCCGCGCTGCAATGGCCAGGAACTCCGGCGTCTCGCGAATATCCAGCGGACGCTCGCGCGGCAGCGTCGACTCGATCACATCGGTGACCCGGCCAGGGCGCGGTGACATCACCACGATGCGGGTCGAGAGATAAACCGCCTCCGGAATGGAATGGGTAACGAAACAGATGGTCTTGTTGGTGGCAGCCCACAACTGCAGCAATTGCTCGTTGAGGTGGTCACGCACGATCTCGTCCAGGGCTCCGAACGGCTCGTCCATCAGGAGAAGGTCGGCGTCGAAAGCGAGTGCACGGGCGATCGAGGCGCGTTGCTGCATGCCGCCGGACAATTGCCAGGGATACTTCTTCTCGAAGCCGGCCAGGTTGACCAGTTCCATCGTGCGTTTGATGCGCTGAGCCTGCTCGGCCTTGGGCAGGCCGATGATTTCCAGCGGCAATGCGACGTTACGCTCGATCGTTCGCCACGGAAACAGCGCAGCCGCCTGGAACACATAACCATAGGCCCGCTTTTCGCGGGCCTGTTCAGGGGTCATGCCGTTGACGGTGATCGAGCCGGAGGTCGGTTTTTCCAGGTCGGCGATGACGCGCAGGAAGGTCGTCTTGCCGCAACCCGAAGGCCCGATGAAGGAGACGAATTCACCCTTTCCGATGGTGAGATCGACATTGGAAAGCGCCTGGACCGGTCCATCATTGGTCTGGAAGGTAAGGCCGAGTTTGCTTGCCGCGACGACGGCTGGCTTTACGGCAGTCATTTGCACTGTGACACTTCCCCCATGACGAAGCCGCTATCATCGGTCACGATGAGCTTCTTTTTGTTTTTCGGGCTTGGTTTGATAACGAAATCCGCCGGCGCCTTGCCCTCTTCGCCTTCGGCCTCGCATTCGGTCTTCAGAAGCAGGGAGCCATCGCTGTTCGCCTTGGTCTCCTTGATGGTACACGCGCTGGCCGCCGTTACCAGATCGGTCCTGGTGACCAGCAGCATATCCTCGGCATAGACCTGCTGCCCATTCCTGTTGATGCAGCCCGACTTGTTGCCATAGGGTTTCGCAAGATCGATGCCGGCTGCGAAAACCGGCGCCGCCACGAACACGGCTGCTGCGACAAGGAAAAGCCGCCGCAAGCTCACACCCCCGTCGCAGGAATGCCGGTGCGCTCCACCTTGCGCGGCGAGGTGATCTCCTTCCAGGTCGACAGCGCCCGGTTGACGGCCCCGTTGGGTTCGCGCGCCACGAATTCGCCATGGCCGGCCTTGGTCTTCACCTCGGCTTCCTGGATGGTGAGTTCGCCGCGCGAGAAGACGAAGCGCGGCAGGCCCGTCACCTCGTAGCCCTCGAACACATTGTAATCGATCACCGACTGCTGGCTTTTCGACGAGATCGTCTTCTTGCGTTTCGGATCCCACACCACGATATCGGCATCCGCGCCTTCAACGATGGCGCCCTTCCGAGGATACATGTTGAGGATCTTGGCGATGTTGGTGGAGGTCACCGCCACGAACTCGTTCATGGTCAGCCGGCCCGTGTTCACGCCCGCCGTCCACAGCACCGGCATGCGGTCTTCCAGTCCGCCGGTTCCGTTCGGGATCTTGGTGAAATCGCCGACACCGAAACGTTTCTGCTGGCTGGTGAACGAGCAGTGGTCGGTAGCAACCACCTGCAACGATCCCGCCTGCAAGCCGGCCCACAGCGAATCCTGGTGCAATTTGTTGCGGAAGGGCGGGCTCATCACGCGGCGCGCGGCATGGTCCCAGTCCTTGTTGAAATACTCGGTCTCATCGAGCACGAGGTGCTGGATCAGCGGTTCGCCATAGACTCGCATGCCTTTCTGGCGTGCGCGCCGGATCGCTTCATGTGCCTGCTCGCAGGATGTGTGCACGACATAAAGCGGCACGCCAGCCATGTCGGCGATCATGATGGCACGATTGGTGGCCTCGCCTTCGACCTCCGGTGGGCGTGAATAGGCGTGAGCCTCAGGCCCGTTGTTGCCGGCAGCCAGCAGCTTCTGCGACAGCGCCGCAACCACGTCACCGTTCTCGGCATGCACCAGCGGCAGCGCGCCCAGTTCGGCGCAGCGCTGGAACGACGCATACATCTCGTCGTCGTCCACCATCAATGCGCCCTTGTAGGCCATGAAGTGCTTGAACGAGGTGATGCCCTTGTCGACGACGGACTTCATCTCGTTGAAGACCTGCTCGCCCCACCAGGTGACGGCCATGTGGAAGGAGAAGTCGCAGGCGGCCTTGGATGTCTTGTTGTCCCACATCTGCAGCGCTTCGAGCAGCGACTGCTGCGGCGCCGGCAGGCAGAAATCGACCACCATGGTAGTACCGCCCGACAGGGCTGCGCGCGTGCCGCTTTCGAAATCGTCGGCCGAATAGGTGCCCATGAAAGGCATTTCGAGATGGGTGTGCGGGTCGATGCCGCCCGGCATGACATAGCAGCCGGTGGCATCGAACTCATGGTCGCCATGCAGGTTCTGGCCGATCGCGACGATCTTGCCGTGCTGGATCAGCACATCGGCCTTCCACGTCCGGTCGGCCGTGACGATGGTGCCGTTCCTGATCACTCTGGTCATTGTTCCGCTCCTGAAACTAGGCTTTTTGTCGTTCTGCGTTTGAGTTTGCGCACATCCGCCAGGAAAGCGTCGAGTGTGCCATAGACCGGCACGACGACTTCCAGCGAAACATGCGGTAACTGCCTTTCCGAGGCGCAGATTCCGATCAGCTTTTCTTGATATTCCGGTGTCACCCACACGCGCGAGAATTCGATGATCTCGCCCACCACGTCCCGATAGAGCCTCGTCACCCGCACATGATGGGTGCGATAGATGGAGAAGCCGGAAACCAGCGAAAGCAGGACCGAGAAAGCGAGGATCACCAGCAGCAGATTCATGCTTCCGCCGTAGCCGGCAAACCACGCGTATATCAACGCTCCGACGGAGAAGAGCACGAAGGTCTTCGCGATCCTGAAGGTGGAATAAGTCCCCTCCAGCCGCTCGCGATACTTCTCCTTGCTCTCCTGGTCCATCTCGCGAAGCTTCCGCTTGAATTCATAGAGGCGCTGGTTTTCTTCGTCCGTATGCTCTTCGCCGCGGGCGTCACGCAGCACCTCGAAAGCCTTCAAGGTCAGGTCGTCGAGCGCCAGCCATCCGGACACCGGGACAATCGCAGGCGGCAGGTACTTCCCGATCGCCTCGAACGCGACGTAGACAATATGGATCGTCGTCAAGAACACGAACAGGATCAAAAGCAGCGCGAAATCCGAGACACCGAGAATGTCGAAAATACGCTGGTAGTTCTCCACCACGTTGTTCACCAGATCGACATTGGGCAAGAACCCCTCCGAAACGCTACCGACAGTGAGAAAGCCCGAAAGCACGTAGAAAACCACTCCCGCCACGACCAGCCGCGATGTCATGAAGTTCGAGAGTCTGATGACCCCGTTGAGGAGTGTATCGACGTCCATGCCCCCGGTATTGCCCTCCTAGATGATGATCTCCGCAGTCTCAGCCACCGCATGGAACAGCACGTCGCAACCGGCAGCGGCCCATTCCTTCGAGATGTCTTCGGCCTCATTGTGCGAAAGCCCGTCGACGCAAGGACACATCACCATCGTGGAAGGCGCAACCCTCGCCGTCCAGCAGGCGTCATGGCCCGCCCCGGAAATGATGTTCATGTGCGAATAGCCGAGCTTCTCCGCTGCCGAGCGCACCCGGGCGACCAGCGTCGGATCGAAGGTGACCGGATCGAAATGACCGACTGCCTCGACCGAGCAGCCGACACCCAGTTCCCTGGCGATCCGCGCTGCATCGGTCTCGATTGCTGCGCGCATCCGATCGAGCTTCGCCTGTTCGGGCGAACGGATGTCGACGGTGAAGACGACGGTGCCAGGGAGCACATTGCGTGAGTTGGGCGAGAACTTGACCTGGCCGACGCCACCGACGGCGCCAGGCTGGTTGTCCATCGCCACTTTCTGCACCATCTCGAAGATACGTGCCATGGCAAGCCCGGCATTGACGCGCAAGTTCATCGGCGTCGAACCGGTGTGCGCCTCCTTGCCGGTCAAAGTGAATTCCAGCCACCACAGGCCCTGCCCGTGGGTGACGACACCGATCTGCTTGTTTTCGGCTTCGAGGATCGGCCCCTGCTCGATGTGATATTCGAAATAGGCGTGCATCTTGCGCGCGCCGACCTCTTCATCGCCTAGCCAACCGATGCGCTTCAATTCATCGCCGAAATTCTTGCCGTCGGGATCCTTGCGCGAATAGGCATAATCCAGCGTATGCACGCCGGCAAAGACGCCGGACGCCAGCATTGCCGGCGCAAACCGCGCGCCTTCCTCATTCGTCCAGTTGGTGACGACGATCGGATGTTTGGTCCTGATGCCGAGATCATTCAGCGTGCGGACGACTTCCAGCCCGGCAAGCACACCGAGCACGCCGTCATATTTGCCGCCGGTCGGCTGCGTATCGAGATGGGAGCCGACATAGACCGGCAGCGCATCTGGGTCCGTGCCCTCGCGACGGGCAAACATGGTGCCCATCTTGTCGATGCCGGTCTCGAGGCCTGCGGCATCGCACCAGCGCTTGAAGAGGTGCCGCCCCTCCCCGTCCTCATCGGTCAGGGTCTGGCGATTGTTGCCGCCGGCAACGCCCGGCCCGATCTTGGCCATCTCCATGAGACTGTCCCACAGACGATCGGGATTGATGCGCAAATTCTCGCCGGGTGCGGCCATTATGGTCCTCTCATTGTCTTTCAGCGTTGCGGCCGGCGGTTCCCGACGCCGGCCGCAACGTTTGGCTTGCGCCTTAGTCTACGGCTCTCAAAACCTCGCGCACGTGGTCGATCAGTTCGTTGATCTGGCCCTTGGTGATGATGAGCGGTGGCGACAGCGCAATGATGTCGCCGGTGGTACGGATGAGCGCGCCGCGTTCGAAGGCCTTCACGAAGGCCGAAAACGCACGCTTGGTCGGCTGACCGGCAATCGGCGCGAGTTCGATGGCGCCGATCAGGCCGATGTTGCGGATGTCGATGACGTTCGGTTCCCCCTTGAGCGAATGCAATGCATCTTCCCAATAGGGTGCAAGTTCTTCACCGCGGGTCAGCAGACCCTCTTCCTTGTAGGTGTCCAGCGTGCCGAGTGCTGCGGCACAGGCGATCGGATTGCCCGAATAGGTGTAGCCATGGAAGAACTCGATCATGTGATCGGGGCCGTTCATGAACGTGTCGTGGATTTCCTTGGTCACGAACACCGCGCCCATCGGGATGACGCCGTTCGACACGCCCTTGGCTGTGGTGATGATGTCTGGCGTCACGCCGAAATAATCGGCGGCGAATGGTGCGCCGAGGCGACCGAAGCCGGTGATGACTTCGTCGAAAATCAGCAGGATACCGTGCTTGGTGCAGATTTCGCGCAGGCGCTGCAGATAGCCCTTCGGCGGCAGGATGACGCCGGTCGAACCGGCAACCGGCTCGACGATGACGGCGGCGATGGTCGAAGCATCGTGCAAGGCAACGATGCGTTCCAGTTCGTCGGCAAGCTCAGCGCCATGTTCCGGCACGCCCTTGGTGAAGGCGTTCTTTTCCGGCAGGTGGGTGTGCGGCAGATGGTCGACGCCGGTCAGCAGCGTGCCGAACATCTTGCGGTTGTTGACGATACCGCCGACCGAGATGCCGCCGAAGTTGACGCCGTGATAGCCACGCTCGCGGCCGATCAGGCGGAAGCGCGAACCGTTGCCCTTGGCGCGATGATAGGCGATCGCCATCTTGAGCGCGGTGTCGACCGATTCCGAACCGGAATTGGTGAAGAAGACATGGTCCATGCCCTTGGGCGCGATGTCGACCAGCCGGTTCGCCAGTTCGAACACGATCGGATGGCCCATCTGGAAGGCAGGTGCGTAGTCGAGTTCCGCAGCCTGGTTCTGGATCGCCTCGGTGATCTTCGGACGGCAATGGCCGGCGTTGACACACCACAGGCCGGCGGTGCCATCGAGGATCTTGCGACCGTCGGAAGCCGTGTAGTGCATGTCCTTGGCTGCCACCAGCATGCGGGGCGCCTGCTTGAACTGCCGGTTCGCCGTAAACGGCATCCAGAATGCACTGAGATCGTTCGGCGTTACCTTGAGCCGATTGGACATGACCAAGCCTTTCCTTTCACTGCTTCGTTTCGGTGCGGCCAACGCTTGGTCTTCGGCGCATTTTCATGCTACGCAAATTTTTGACCGGATGGACAAACGTTAGCACCGCCATGGTGACGGTCAAGGGATTACTAGCGGAAATGCCGCATTCGAAGCGCGCTCCACAGCCCAGCAAAAACTGGTCCAGACAATTGGTCCAGTTCACCCTGAACGCCTTGTCTTGCAAAGGGCTTCTGACGACATGAACGCCCCAGCCCCTCGCCGCACCCGTATCCAGCAGGAAAAGCGCGAGCTGATCCTCGAAGCCGCGCTCGAAGTGTTCTCGACCCACGGCTTCCGTGGTGCGACGATCGACCAGATCGCCGAAGCGGCGGGCATGTCGAAACCGAATCTGCTCTACTATTTCCGCCGCAAGGAAGAAATCCACGAAACGCTGATCCAGCGCCTGCTCGACACCTGGCTGGGACCGCTGCGCGAACTCGACGATGTCGGCGACCCGCTGACGGAACTGCGCAGCTACATCCGCCGCAAGCTGGAGATGGCACGTGACTATCCGCGCGAGAGCCGGCTGTTCGCCAACGAGATCCTGCAAGGCGCTCCGCGCATCATGCCGCTGCTGGAAGGCGAGCTGAAAAGCCTCGTTGAGGAGAAGGTCACCATCATCAAGGGCTGGATGCGCGCCGGCAAGATCGTCCGCACCGACCCCTGGCACCTGATCTTCTCGATCTGGGCCACCACGCAGCACTACGCCGATTTCGACGTGCAGGTGCGCGCGGTGCTTGGACCCGACCTTGGCGGCGACGGCCGCTTCGAAGATGCGGCGCGCTTCCTGGAGCAGCTTTTCCTCGACGGGCTGAAGCCGAAGAACATCGCCGGCTGACTCCTGCCGTCGTTTCAGTCTCTTACCTTCTCTTTCCACAGCAAGTGGAAACTTACCCCCGTGCCGTTGACCTTGCCGGCAATCGTGCGAAGTAATGCGCCTGGGGGCATGGAGGACACTGCATGGAACACGCTGCCACCGCTGGCGATGCCCAACTGATCGTTGCCGCACTGGCCGGCATCGCCGCCATCGTCCTCCTGATAAGTTGGCTGAAGCTCCATCCTTTCCTGTCGCTGTCCATCGGCGCGCTCGGCGTCGGTCTCGGCGCCAATCTTGGCGCCGCAGCTTCGGTCGCATCCTTCACCAAGGGCTTCGGCACGACCATGGCCGGTGTCGGCCTCCTGATGGGACTGGGGGCGATGTTCGGCAAGCTGCTGGCTGATTCCGGCGGCGCCGACCGTATCGTCGACACGCTGGTGGGACGGTCCAGGCCCGAGATGTTGCCGTGGACGATGGGACTGGTCGGCGCCATCATCGGCTTGCCTATGTTCTTCGAGATCGGCCTTGTGCTGCTGATGCCGGTTATCCTGCTGGTCAGCCAGCGGTCCGGCCAGTCCATCGTCAAGATCGCCATTCCCACGCTCGCCGGACTTTCGGCCATGCACGGCCTCGTGCCACCGCACCCCGGGCCGCTCGTCGCAGTCAGCACGCTTGGTGCCAACCTCGGCCTGACGCTCGGCCTCGGCGTGCTCATCGCCATACCGACCGTCATCATCAGCGGACCGATCTTCGCCACCATCGCTGATCGCTGGGTCAAAGTGCCGACACCGGAATTGTTCGGACAGGCAGGCGGGACCCGGTTCGACGCGTCCTCACAGCCGAGCTTTGCCACCGCGGTCGCCGCGATCCTGCTTCCCGTCGTGCTCATGCTCGCCCGCGCGATATCGGAAATCGTTGCGCCCGGCTCCAAGGCCCTGCTTCCATCTGCCCTGCACGTTCTGGGCGAGCCGCTGATCGCATTGGGAATTGCCGTGATTGCCGGCGCCTTGATGTTCCGGATGCCCAAGGCCGCCGTAGCTCACAGTCTCGAAAGCTCGCTTGGACCCATCGCAGGCATCCTTCTCGTGGTCGGTGCCGGCGGCGGCTTCAAGCAGGTCCTGGTCGACACAGGTATCGGCGCGGTCATCGCCAATGCGATCACCGGCAGCGGCCTGCCGGTGATGTTCCTGGCCTGGTTTGTCGCGGTGCTGGTGCGCGTCGCCACCGGCTCGGCAACCGTCGCGACGGTGACAGCGGCCGGCATCCTGGCGCCGGTCGCGGCCGGGCTGCCTCCTGCCCAGGGCGCACTTATGGTTCTTGCCATCGGCTCCGGCTCGCTCTTCCTCTCGCATCTCAACGATGCCGGCTTCTGGCTGGTGAAAGGCTATCTCAACATGGACATCGGCCAGACGCTCAAGACCTGGACGATGATGGAGTGCATCATTTCCGTCTGCGGCCTGATCGGCGTCCTCATCCTCGGAGCATTCCTGTGACGCCTCTCGTCGTCATCGTCATGGGCGTATCGGGTTGCGGCAAATCGACGATTGCCGGCCTGGTGGCGGAGCGACTGCATTGGGATCTGCTCGAGGGCGACGAGCTGCATCCGAAGGCCAATGTCGACAAGATGAGCCATGGCATCCCGCTCGACGACGACGACCGCCGGCCCTGGCTGGAGGCCATTGCACGCTGGATCGAGGGCCGCATCCAGTCCGGGCGTCCCGCCCTCGTCACCTGTTCCTCGCTCAAACGATCCTATCGCGACATCCTGCGAGGCAAGAGCCCAAAAGGCGTCGTCGCCTTTGCCCACCTTTCCGGCTCCCGCGAACTCCTCATGGAGCGCATGAAGGCCCGCAAGGGTCATTTCATGCCAGCCAGCCTGCTCGATTCCCAGCTCGCGACATTGCAGCCCCTGCAACCGGACGAGGCCGGCATCGTCATCGACATTGGCGATATCCCCACCGAAGAAGCGGATCAGGTCATCGAACGCCTGCATCTCGCCTGAGAAAGCGTGCTTCTCGCCTTGCACCCAATCTGCCCGCATGCAGAATTAGCGGCCGTGCATATAGGGGGAAAATGATGCGCCTGACACTGCTCGCCGCCAGCCTGGCCATAGCCTCTTCCTTGGTGGCACCGGCTTCAGCCGCCGAAACGAAGGTTCCGGCTGCCGCACAAGGCACGTGGGCCGAGGCTGGCAGGTGCGGCGGCAACACGGTCACCTTCACCGCCAAAACGCTGCAATACAAAGGACAGCAAGCTCAGGCCGTCTTCTTCACACCGAAGGAAAGCCCGCGTGGCTACGGCGCCATCCACTACAGGCAGGAAGGCAACGTCGACAACTTCGAATATGCCGACGACAAGGACCAGATGCTCTACAATCCGGAAGGGTTCGGCATGGGCAAATCGGTGCTCTACAAGCGCTGCGCCAGCGCATCCGCGTCAACTGCTTCCGGCGACAAAAGCGCAGCCGGACAGGCGGAAAACCGTTGTGGCTGGTTGGTCAATCCGACACCCGGCAACTGGTGGCTGGTCGACAAGGACGCGATGTGGGTATTCGCAACGCAAGGCAATGCCGAAGGTGCCGTGGCCGCCGGCATGGATAAACTGCCGGATTTCGATCCGACCCAATACGTCAATTCCAATGGCAACTATGGCTATGGCTGCGCCTGTGTGAAGCTCATCACCGACCCGGCGACCAGGACGGTAAAGAGCATAACTGGCGGCAAGACCCTGCCGCTCGCAACCTGCAGGAAGGACAAGAGCCTGCCAGCCGAGAGCAAATTGTAGGCATCAGCAAGCGCCGGCAATGACCATCAGGAGACCACCGGCCAGCGTGATGTTGACCAGCGTGAAATAGACGTGCGGGTCGCGCTGCTGCCCCTGGAACAGAAACAGATTGTGGTAGAGCGCGGTCGCCAGCGCCAGGAAGACGATCAGCGCCAGCGCCGCCGGAACGACCCAGAAACCCAGGATGAGCAGCAGGCCACCGATCAGCTGAACCGCAAAGCCGGCAGCCATTACGGGTGCCGGCAGCAGCCACCCGTAATTGGTGGCGCCGGACCTGCGTTCGTTGAAACGGGCGATGTTACGGATGCCCGCGATCAGGAAGAACGCGCCAAAGATGCAGCGTCCGATCAGCATCAAGGTTTCCATGCCATCCATCCCCCAGGCGTTCGAATCAGCACCGTGCACAGTGCCTTGTTTTGACGCAATTCCGGACGCAAAACCGCTACGCACTTTTGCTGGAATTAGCCTCGACCTTGAAGCGTTCTCCCGGCATGCGGTCAAGCCTGCAGCGAATTTGCGATCAGCGCCAGGATGGCGCCGGCCAGCGCGACATTGCCGACGACGCCGTTGATCTTTGCGACGCGGTCCGGCCCCGGCTGGTAGTCCCAGAAATTGTGGAACATGGGCGTGGCCGCGATCAGGAACAGCAACAGCAGCGTCGCTGAGGCCGCGGTGCAGACGCCCGCTATCAGCAGGATACCGGCGGCAACCTGCACCACAATACCGAGCCAAAGAACGGCCGGCGCCTGCGGCACGCCGCGCGCGCTCATGAGTTGCGCCACGAATGCCCGGTTCTGGATATTGCGCAAGCCCGCGAAAATGAAGGCTCCTCCCAGCAGCAAACGGCCAACAAACAGAATCTCTTTATGAAAATCAGCAAGCATCATCTTGATCCCCAATAGAAAAAGGGCGCATCACCTGCACCCTTTCGAACCATAGCTCCGATATCAGGCAGCCTTGGCAGTCGGCACCGGATGGATGGCGTGGAACGTCACGCACAGCCGATTCCAGGTGTTGATCATGGAGACCGCGACTGTCAGTTTGACCAGTTCTTCCTTTGAGAAATGCTTGAGCCCCTCCTGGTAGAGTTCGTCCGGCACGCCGGCATCGGCAATCCTGGTCACCGTCTCCACCCATTTGAACGCCATGCGCTCGCGTTCGCTGAACAGCGGCGATTCCTTCCAGGCTGCGACAAGATAGAGACGCTGCTCGCTCTCGCCGTCCTCGCGGGCCTCTCGGCTGTGCATCTCCACGCAATAGGAACAGCCGTTGATCTGGGAGGCACGCAGCTTGACGAGATGCAGAAGACCCTTGTCGATCCCGCTTTCTTCCACCGCCCTGTTGAGGCTGGCGACGTATTTCATCAGCTGAGGAGCCTCGGCGAAGAAATCTAACCTGGGTTGCATGGTCGGTCCTTTCCTGGGTTTCATGGTTATGATCGGGAGGCGGATTTTTGCGGCCGGGCATGCTGCGCGGCAAAGGCGCAGGCGGCGTGGACGACACGTGAGTCGGCATCAGCCATGAATTCGGTGACGATGTCGGAGAGTTTTTCCGCGGCGAGTGCCGCTCGATAGGCACGCTCGGCGCGCAGCATCGCGGCATTGATTCCGCAAGGCTGCACATAAGCCGAGGCATCGATCCTCGCGGGACTGTTGCGGCGGATTTCGCCGCATCTGAATGCGGGGCGCGGACCTTCGACGGCCAGCACGATGTCGAGCAGCGAGATCTTCTCCGGTACACGCGCCAGGCGATATCCGCCGGACGGGCCAGGTACGGATTCGAGGATGCGGGCAGCCGTCAACGCCTGCAGATGCTTGAGCAGATAGCTGGGTGAAAGACCGAAAGCTTCAGCCAGCGCGGAGGCCGGCATGGTTGCTCCGCCCTCGACCCCGGCGAGCATGGCAGCGGAATGGATCGCCGCTTCTACGCCTTCGCTCAGCTTCATGCTCGCCTCTCCTTAATCATGGATATTTATTATCGTGGATATTTCTTATCGTCAATAGAGCGATGAAAAAGGCGGTGCATCGCTGCACCGCCTTTTTGTTGCTCGTCTGCGCCTATTCGGCGGCAACCTTGGCCATCGGGTTGTTGGGATGCGTCGTCCAGTTGGCATAGACCGGCTCGACCGTCTTGCCGGTGCGCTGGTCGAGCGTCCCGGCAGCCAGCGGCACCATGGTGATGCAGCCATCGACCGGGCAGACATTGACACAGAGGTTGCAGCCGACGCACTCGTCCTCCATCACTTCGAAATGGCGGACGCCATCGACCATCGAGGTGATCGCCTGGTGTGACGTGTCTTCGCAGGCGATGTGGCAGCGGCCGCATTTGATGCAGGCGTCCTGGTCGATATGTGCCTTGGCGATATAGTTGAGGTTGAGATACTGCCAGTCGCTGACATTCGGGGTCGCGCGCCCGATGATATCGTCGAGCGACCTGTGCCCCTTCTCGTCCATCCAGTTTTCCAGGCCGGCGATCATTTCCTGCACGATCTTGAAACCGTAGGTCATCGCCGCCGTGCAGACCTGTACGTTGCCGGCCCCCAGGGCCAGGAACTCGGCCGCGTCGCGCCAGGTGGTGATACCACCGATCCCGGAGATAGGCAGGCCATGCGTTTCTGGATCACGCGCGATCTCGGCGACCATGTTCAGCGCGATCGGTTTCACCGCTGGACCGCAATAGCCGCCATGGCTGCCCTTGCCGTCGATCGAGGGCTCCGGCGAGAAGCTGTCGAGATTGACGGAGGTGATCGAGTTGATGGTGTTGATGAGGGACACCGCATCGGTGCCGCCCGATCTGGCTGCCCGTGCCGGCTTGCGGATGTCGGTGATGTTCGGCGTCAGCTTGGTGATCACCGGCATGCGTGAGTACTGCTTGCACCAGCGCACCACCATCTCGATATATTCCGGGACCTGGCCGACCGCGGCACCCATGCCGCGTTCGCTCATGCCGTGGGGGCAGCCGAAGTTCAGCTCGATGCCGTCGGCTTCGGTTTCTTCCACAAGCGGCAGGATCGCCTTCCAGCTGTCCTCGACGCAGGGCACCATGATCGAGGCGATCAGCGCACGGTCCGGCCAGTTCTTCTTCACCTGCTTCATTTCACGCAGGTTGGTCTGCAGGTCGCGGTCGGTGATCAGTTCGATGTTGTTGAGGCCGAGCAGCCGGCGGTCAGCGCCCCAGATCGCGCCATAGCGCGGCCCGTTGACGTTGACCACCGGCGGGCCTTCCTCGCCCAATGTCTTCCAGACCACGCCGCCCCAGCCTGCCTTGAAGGCGCGCTCGACATTGTAGGCCTTGTCGGTCGGCGGCGCTGACGCCAGCCAGAACGGATTGGGTGATTTGATGCCGACGAAATTGTTGCGGATGTCCGCCATGGCTTCTTACTCCGCGTTTCGGGAAAAGAATGTTGTGTTGCGATCGACGGTACGGCGCGGATCCGCGCCGGCCTCACGGGCGTGCCTGACGAGTCCGGTCCAAAGCGCGTCATCGGTGATCGCCTCGGCGCCTTGTTTGCCGAGCTTCGATTTCACCAGATCAAACAGCTGTCCCATTGTAACGAGCTGCTCCGCTTCCGCATTTTCGAACCTGATGGCAAAGGCCCGTTCAATGGCCTCGATCATCTCGATCTCGTCGCCGTCACCCCACAGATCCAAGGAATTCGCCTTGTGGGGAGACAGCCGGATCATCGTCAGCCCATCAATGTCCGATGGATGCTCTCGGCTGCGTCGCGCCCTGCTGCGACAGCCGAGACGGTGAGGTCCTCGCGGCTGTCGACGACACAGTCGCCACCGGCCCAGACCTTGGCCAGCGAAGTGCGACCTTCGCCGTCGACCTTGATGCGGCCATTCTCCAGCGCGATTGCCTGACCACTGCCGTTCAATGCCGCCGGCACGAAGGACTGGCCGATCGCCTTGAACACCTGGTCGGCGGCGAGCCTCAGCGTTTCGCCGGTGCCGACAAGCTTGTCGCCTTTCATCGCAGTGTATTCGAGTTCGATCGCAATCGCCTTGCTGCCGTCAGCGATGACTTTCTTCGGCTGCAGCCAGTGCCGGATGGTGACCCCGTTGGCGGCGGCCAGATCCTGCTCGA
The DNA here is from genome assembly GCF_004136315.1 of Mesorhizobium sp. Pch-S. Taxonomy (NCBI): domain Bacteria; kingdom Pseudomonadati; phylum Pseudomonadota; class Alphaproteobacteria; order Hyphomicrobiales; family Phyllobacteriaceae; genus Mesorhizobium; species Mesorhizobium sp. Pch-S. Next base: position 4,691,712 of record NZ_CP029562.1, on the reverse strand, counting down.
ATTCCGAGGCGTTCATGTCTTCCTTGCCGCGGCGGTAGCAGATCGTCACCTCTTCGGCGCCGAGCAGTTTCGACTGCACGGCTGCATCCACGGCGGTCATGCCGCCACCGATGACGACAACGCGGCGACCAACCGGCAGGCTGCCGAGATCACTCGCCTGTCGCAGCTCCGCGATGAAGTCGACCGCATTGGCGACACCGTCGCTGTCCTCGCCGTCGGCCCGCAACGCGTTGACCCCACCCAGCCCCATGCCGAGGAACACGGCATCGTACTGCCTGGTGAGTTCGGAAAGCTGATAGTCGCGGCCCAATGCCTTGCCGTTCTCGATCGTGATGCCGCCGATCGCGGTCACATAGTCGACTTCGGCCTGGGCGAAATCGTCGACGCTCTTGTAGGCGGCGATGCCATATTCATTCAGGCCGCCCGATTTCGGCTTTGCCTCGAGCACGGTCACGTCATGGCCATGGCGCGCGAGCCGGTGTGCGGCGGCGAGCCCGGCAGGCCCGGCACCGACGACAGCGACTTTCCTGCCTGTCGACTTCGCGCGGCTGTAGAACTGCTTGCCCTCCTCCATCGCCACGTCCGTGGCGTAGCGCTGCAGCCGGCCGATCTGCACCGGCTTGCCCTCAGCGGTCTCGCGCACACAGACTTCCTCGCACAGCGTCTCTGTCGGGCAGACACGGGCGCACATGCCGCCAAGGATATTCTGGTCGAAGATGGTCTTGGCGGAACCGAGCGCATTGCCGGTCGAAATCTGCCGGATGAACATCGGGATGTCGATGGATGTCGGGCAGGCCTGCATGCACGGTGCATCATAACAGAAATAGCAGCGGTCGGATTCAACCAGCGCTTCATGATGATCGAGTGGTGGATGCAGGTCGGAAAAATTGTCGGCATAAACATCGGGCGAAAGCCGGCCGCCGGCTATGCCTTCCTTGAAATGACCAGTCGTCATTCCGGTTCCCCATTGTTGTGGTTTTGAGGGAAGGCTAGCACGTTTTATTTTTTTATCAATTGGTCAATTTTCGAGTTAAAGGCCTGAAAAGACTAGAAAATAACATGACTTTTATTGTCATGATTTAGCTCGAGTATTTGCTGCGCTGCGGAAAATTTCTTGACCGCTGTCGAAATTGCGTCCGCGTCTTCGTCTTATGATTGCCGGCAGGAAAATCATGATCCGACAGCCGGCGTAGACAGCCCGGGAACACAAGGGAGAATGACATGCCCAATTCCGCGAAATCCTTCTTCTGGTACGAGTTGATGACGACCGACCTCGATGCCGCGGAGGCCTTCTATACCGCTGTGGTCGGCTGGCGAGCCGAACCATTCGACAAGGCGCCTGGTTCGCCGCGCTACATCGTCGTCAATGCAGGCGATCGCGGCGTCGGCGGCTTGATGACACTGCCGGAAGAGGCCGCGAGGATGGGCGTTCCGACAGCCTGGATGGGTTACTTCCCCACCAAGGATATCGATGCTTCGGTCACGGCCTTGAAGGGTGCCGGTGGAGTTGTCCATCGACCGGTCGATGATATCCCCGGCGTCGGCCGTTTTGCCGTGGTAGCCGATCCGCAAGGGGCGGCGTTCATGTTCCTGGAACCGAACGGTCCCGACCAGCCGCCGGTCCCGCTGAACACGCCGGGCCATGTCGGTTGGCATGAACTCTACACCAGCGATTGGCAGAAGGCCTTCGACTTCTACTCAGACCAGTTCGGCTGGGTGAAGGACGAGCCCTTCGATATGGGTCCCATGGGCATCTATCAGCTCTTTTCAGTCGGTGGAGAGCGTGCAGGCGGCATGATGAACAAACCGGAACAGATCCCCGTGCCGGTCTGGTTGTTCTACTTCAATGTCGACGGCATCGACGAAGCCGCCAAACGCGTGACCGACCACGGTGGCAAGGTCGTCATGGGACCTATGGAAGTACCCAACGGCCAATGGATCGTGCAATGTACGGATCCGCAGGGAGCTTACTTTGCGCTCCTCGCGCCGAGCCGCTGAGCGACAACGCCAGCAGGAGATGCAATACGCCTCCTGCTGACATGGCTACCCGCGCAGTCGTTCCTGATTGCCGTCGAACAGCGGCACCGGCTGCATGCGGGCAGCATGGCGACGGCCAAGATATTCAATCTCGAAGCCGCCGCTTTCGTCCGCGATCTCCTTCGGCACATAGCCCATAGCCACCGACGTGCCGGAATGGTGTGCGTAGCCTCCGGAGGTCACCCACCCGCGAACCGCACCGCCATGCCAGATCGGCTCGTCTCCGATCACATCCGCATCGACGGCATCCACGACAAAGCTCCGCAGCCTCAACTTTCCGCCGGACGCACGCTCGGCCGCAACAGCTTTCTTGCCGATGAACTCCGCAGGTTTCGAATACGCGACGAAGCGGTCAAGCCCAGCCTCCAGAGGTCCATAGATCGGTCGGTACTCCCGTGCCCACGATCCATAATTCTTCTCCAGTCGCAGCGCATTGAGCGCGCGCGAACCGAACAGCCCGATGCCGAATTCTTCACCCGCCGACAGCAGCGTTTCAAAGACATGGCGCTGGTGTTCCGGCGCCATCCAGATTTCGTAGCCGAGATCACCGGTGTAACTCACACGACCGACCAGACATGGTGCCATGCCAATATCGAAATGCCTGATGTCCATGAATTTGAAGGCAGCAGGCGACACGTCGGCATGGGTAGCCTTGGCCAGCACATCCCGCGCAAACGGTCCGGCGATCGACAGGCCGACACGGTTCAATCCGAGAGCCTCGATCCGCACCGAACCGTCGCCGGGCAGATGCCGCTCGAACCAGCGCATGTGGTATTGTTCTGCAACGCCTGATCCGGCGATGAACCATTCCCTATCACCGTCCGTACCGACATTGGCGAGCGAAAAGTCACCGATCAGCTTGCCATCCTCCTTCAGCATCGGCGCGAGGGTGATGCGTCCTGGCGCCGGCAGTTTGCAGGCAAGCAGTGTATCGAGCCAGGCCTCCGCACCCTCCCCCGTCACCCGATACTTGGCGAAGGAAGAAATCTCGGACAGCCCGACGCGCTCGCGAACGGCCTTTACTTCGGCGGCAACGTGCTCAAAGTCCGTCGAACGCCGCCAGGAGAATTCATCGCGCACTCCCTCCGGCGCATACCAGAGCGGCACTTCCAGCCCATAGGCAGCGCCGAACTGCGCGCCGTGCACGGCGAGCTGGTCGTAGATCGGCGTGGTCTTCAGCCGCCGCGCTGCCGGCAATTCCTCATTCGGGAAACGAATGGAGAAACGGCGCGAATAGTTCTCGCGCACCTTGGCGTTCGTATAGGCCATCGAAGCCCAATCGCCATAGCGCGCGACGTCCATGGCAAAGATGTCGGCACCGGGGTCGCCATGCATCATCCAGTTCGCGAGGGCTAGGCCGACACCGCCGCCCTGGCTGAACCCCGCCATGACGCCGCAGGCTGCCCAGAAGCCCGGCAATCCACGCACCGGACCGACGAGCGGATTGCCATCGGGCGCGAAGGTGAACGGGCCGTTGATGATCTGCTTGATGCCGGTGTTCTGGAACGCCGGGAAATGCCGGAACCCCACTTCCAGCGACGGCGCGATGCGGTCGATATCGGGCTCAAGCAATTCGTGGCCGAAGTCCCATGGCGTCACCCGTTCCGACCACGGCTTGCCGGCCTTCTCGTAGGTCCCCATCAGCATGCCGCCACGCTCCTGGCGCAAATAGAGTTCGCCGTCGAAGTCGACGGCATGCATGATCTCGGTACCGGTCTTCTTGTTCCAGGCTGCGACCTCGGGCATGTCCTCGGTGATCAGATACATGTGCTCCATGGCAAGCACCGGCAGCTCCAGCCCGACCATCCTGCCGACTTCACGCGCCCACAGGCCACCGGCATTGACGACATGCTCGGCCACCACCTCGCCCTTGTTGGTGATGACCCGCCACATCCCGTCGGGTCGGCGCACGATATCCTCGACCTTGGTGAAGCGCTCGATTGCCGCTCCCAGCTTGCGCGCCGCCTTGGCATAGGCATGCGTGACGCCGGAGGGATCCAGGTGACCATCCTCCTTGTTGTGAATGGCCCCAACGAATTGGCCAGGATCGATGAGCGGCATCAGCGCAGCCGCTTCGCGCGGCGAAATCTCTTCGAGTTCGATGCCAAGGTAACGTCCCTTGGCCACCATGTTGCGCAGCCAGTCCATGCGTGCCTCGGTGGCCGCAAGGAAAACACCGCCGGTCAGATGCACACCTGTCGCCTGCCCGGACAGCTCCTCGATCTCCTTGTAAAGGCTGATCGTGTACTTCTGCAGCTTCGCGACGTTGGGGTCGCCGTTGATCGTATGCATGCCCCCGGCGGCATGCCAGGTGGAGCCGGACGTCAGTTCGTCCCTCTCGACAAGCACGATGTCTGTCCAACCGGCGCGCGCGAGATGGAACAGCACCGAGCAGCCGACGACACCGCCTCCGATGACCACGACCCTTGCATGCGACTTCATTGCTCTTCCTGACAATTCAACGAGTTGTAGGGAGTTGGAGAATCTTCACGGGAGGACGTTGAATCAGTTTCACAACTCGGCGCGGCGATCACGGCTCTCCCGCTCCGATCCCTTCCTTGCGCTTGGCCATATAGGCCTCAAGGGCCTCGCGCCGGGCAGCATCCATCGGCGGCTGCACATACTCGGCCAGCGCCTTCTTCCACAGCCCGGTCGCACGCTGCGTCGCATCGAGGGCGCCGGCTTCCGTCCATGCCTCATAGTTCTGCCAGTTGGAGAGCGCCGGCTGGTAGAAGGCCGTGGCGTAGCGCTCCAGCGTGTGCGGCTCGCCAAAGAAATGCCCGCCGGTCGGCACACCCGCCAGCGCGTCCAGCGCCAGTTCACCGTCGTCGACGGCGATCGGGCGAAGGAATTCCATCATGTGCTGGATCATCTCGATATCGATGATGAACTTCTCATAGGAAGCAGTCAGGCCGCCTTCCTGCCAGCCGGCTGCATGGTAGACGAGATTGCCGTGACCGAGCACGGCGCCCCACAACGCCATCAGCGTCTCATAGGCACCCTGCGCGTCGGCGGCGTTGGAGGCCGAGCCCGGCGTGGTTCGGTAGGGCAGATTGTATCGTCGTGCCAACTGTCCCGAAGCGATGTTGGCCTTGGTGTTTTCCGGCGTGCCGAAGGCCGGCGCGCCCGAGCGCATGTCGACATTGGAGGTAAAAGCACCATACACCACCGGGCAGCCGGGCCGAACCAGCTGAGCAAGCGTGATCCCGAACAGGGCCTCGGCGTTCTGTTGCGCCAATGCCCCGGCCAATGTCACCGGGCTCATTGCTCCCATCAGGGTGAACGGGGTCACGCAGGCAGATTGGCCGAACTCGGCCATGGTCATCAGCCCGTCCGCCATCATCTCGTCGAAGCGCCTCGGTGAATTGACCGAGATGACGGTACCGACACCAGGATCATCGGCAACTTCCTCGAGAGAGAGCCCACGCGAAATCGCCATCATCGTGATGCCATCCAGCGCCCTGCCCCGGCCGATGGCCGACACGTGGAATGGTTTGTCGGTCAGCGTCAGATTGGCGAAATAGGTATCGAGATGACGCGTATTGGCCGGCAATTCGATCGGCGCGCAGACCTGGTTGCCCAGCATGTGAATGCAGTTGAAATGCTGGGCAAGGCTGACCAGCTCATGATAGTCGCGGAGATTGCCGGCGCGACGACCACGCTCGAAATCGTGCACGTTGGGTGGCCCTGCAACGAGCGTGAAATTGATGATGTTGCCGCCGAACGTCAATTGGCGGGCAGGATTGCGGGAAGCCAGTTCGTAGGACGGCGGCGCTGTCTTGAGCGCCTCGGCTACCAGCCCGCGATCGAGCCGTACTGTCATGGTGCCGTGATCGACATCCGCTCCGGCACTTTGAAACACCCCAAGCGCGCGCCGGTTCATCACCTCGATGCCGAGGTTTTCCAGGATATGCAGCGATGCGTGGTGAATTGCTTCGACCTGATCGGCGGACAGCAGTGCCATTGGCGGATAGGGATTTTCCACCCGGCGCGGCGGCAGTTGCGGGATTGGTGCCCCGGCTCTGGAATGGACGCGTTCGGCGCTGCGTCTGGCGCGAAGTGCGGTCATGACCGCATCAGAACGCCGTTCGGCTCATCTTACTATCAAAAATACGTCATACCCGGACGAGATTTTATCTTCAGCGTCATTTTTGTTCAATTGGCAATACTAATACGACACTGAATGTCGAATTATCAATAACTCCTGTCTTTGCCTTGCCTTCGCCCAACAGGTTAAGAAGCGGCGCAAGACTCCTTTTATGATTTGCGACTAATGCTTTCGCCATGCGTGCGTACAGTTTTAGTCGAGTTTTAGCGGTCGGTTCCGTGCTGGTGCTTGGCGCCTGTGCAACGGCCCCAAACCGCATCAACGATGTGTGCGCCGTGTTCGACCAACGCGATGGCTGGTTCAACGACTGGCGTTCGTCGGCGGAACGCACACAGCGTAAATACGGCATTCCGGTGCATGTGCTGATGGCGACCGTGCGCAAGGAATCCGGCTTCAACAGCACCGCCCGCCCGCCACGCACCAAGCTGCTTGGCTTCATCCCATGGACGCGCGTCTCCAGTGCCTATGGCTATTCGCAGGCACTCGACGGCACCTGGAGCCAGTATCGGCGTGAAAGCGGCAACTTCACCGCAAGCCGCACCAATTTTGCCGACGCCGTGGACTTCGTCGGCTGGTATCACACCAAGACGGTCGACACCTACGGCGTGGCCCGCGACGATGCCTATAACCTCTACCTCGCCTATTACATGGGCTGGGGTGCCTACAAGCGCGGCGACTGGCGCGGCAACAGCGGCATTCAGCGCTATGCGCGTGATGTCTCGGCCATGGCCGACCGCTATCGTGGTCAGCTGCAAAGCTGCCGCTAATGTGCCAACGGCTGCGGTTACCTGGGTTTCCGGCCGAACACCCGCACATATTCCTCTTCGCCGCCATCGGCGAGAGCCTTGGCCTGCCTGATCCACTCATCGCGTTCGGAACGTCCCAGCAGCATCAGTCGCTTGTCGACCCACTCCCGCTCGGGTTCTGACCAGCCGGCGATCTGCGCAAAGCGATAGACGCCGAAATCGTTCAGAACGATCTCGATCTGTGGCCCAATGCCGACGATCAGCTTGAGATCGTCGGGTTCAGCGGTCGTGCCATCCCCGCTGGCCGGCCCAGGTCAGCAGGATCGATCGGCTCTGCCGGAACTGGTGGTTCGACGGGCGCAGATACCACCTTGTTGCTCGCAGCGGCTTTTGCCGGCCTGGCTGACCCAGCCTTTGCTTTGGCACTCTTTGCCAGGCTCACTTTTTTCGACGTTTCAGTCGCTTTGACGATGGTCTTCCTGGCCGCCGATTTTTGCGAGGCAACCGGTGGTTCTGCCTCTGCTGCCTCGACCTTCTTCGCCGTCCTGGTGGACTTGCGGGCAACAGCAGGTTTGCGAGCTGGCTTTTTATCGTCGGTAGAGGCGGAAGCAGAACCCACGTGGACAATTCCAGCGGCGTCGTCCGGGATGCCTTCGAGCGCCGCATGCTCCTTGTCGAAACGGATCACCGGCTCCATGGTCGCCAGGACTTCGTCGGACAGCCAGCACAAGGACCGGTGCCCACCGCCGAGTTCCTTCAGCGGCGGTACTTCCTTCTCGCAGCGGCCATCGGCCACCAGATGTTTGTAGCGGCAGCGTGTCTGGAACGGACATCCGGTCGGCGGATTCATGGCCGAGGGTATATCCCCCTCCAGCACGATATGTTTCTTCACCACCGAAGTGTCTGCGATCGGGATCGCCGACAGCAGCGCCTCGGTATAAGGGTGATAGGGCGGTGAAAATATCTGGTCGGTCGTGCCCTGCTCGACGATGTGGCCGAGATACATGACGACGACGCGGTCGGCGATGTAGCGCACGACGGACAGGTCGTGGCTGATGAACAGCATGGTCGTCTTGTTCTTGCGCTGGATGTCCATCAACAGCTCGGTGACGGCTGCCTGCACCGAAACGTCAAGCGCCGAGACAGGCTCATCCGCCACCACGACCCTGGCTGAACCGGCAAAGGCACGCGCCACGCCAATGCGCTGTTTCTGTCCGCCGGAAAGCTGCCGCGGCTTGCGCTCGGCGAACGCCCTCGGCAGCTTCACGAGATCGAGTAGCTCCAGCATGCGCTGCTTGCGATCGGCGACCGTCTTGCCGACATTGAATTTCTCCAGCGTACGAATGATCTGCGAGCCGACCGTGTGGCTGGGATTCAGCGTGTCGAACGGGTTCTGGAACACCATCTGGATGGCGGACACCGTGTCGACGCTACGCTTCTCAATGCCGGTGGACTGGATCTCGCTGTTGCCGAGCGTAACCTTGCCTGAGCTTGCCGTCTCCAGGCCGAGCAGGACCTTGGCCAGCGTCGACTTTCCGCAGCCGCTTTCGCCAACGATGGCGACGGTTTCGCTTTCGCGTGCCTCGAAGCTGATCGTCTCGTTGGCCTTGACCGTACGGCCCTCGCCACCACCAAACACACCGCCGGCACCGACGTGATAATACTTCTTCAGGTCATCGATCTTGAGGACCGGCGCGCCGGGCTTGACCGGCTCGGCGGATTTCTTCGCGCCTGGCGGCAACGCCGCCCAGTCGATCTCGTTGAAACGCACGCAGCGTGAGAAATGCCCTTCGTGACCTTCGACATCGATCATCGGGATTTCGGCGGCATTGCAGACGCCTTCGACGAAATGGTGGCAGCGCGGTCCGAAGTTACAACCCTTCGGACGTTCATGCGGCAGCGGCAACTGGCCCGGAATGGCGATCAGCGGCCTTTCATTCTTGTCGGCACCGGGCAGCGGGATCGAGCGGAACAACCCTTGTGTATAGGGGTGCCGCATGCGGTCGAACACGTCCTCGATCCTGCCTGTTTCGACCGCCTCACCCGAATACATCACCGTGATCTTGTCGCAGGTTTCCAGGATCAGCCCCAGATTGTGCGACACGAAGATCATCGAAGTGCCAAACTGCTGACCGAGGCCCTTCACCAGTTCGACGATGCCGGCTTCCACCGTCACGTCGAGCGCGGTGGTCGGCTCGTCGAGCAAAAGCAGCGCCGGCTTGGACAACAACGCCATGGCGATGACGATGCGCTGCTGCTGGCCCCCGGAAAGCTGGTGTGGATAGGAGCGCATCATGCGTTCCGGATCCGGCAGCTTGACCGCGCGTACCATTTCCAGCGAGCGCTTGTAGGCCTCGTCCTTCGACACCTTGTCGTGGATGAGCGGTACTTCCATCAGCTGCTGGCCGATCTTCATGGCCGGGTTCAGCGAGGCCATCGGCTCCTGATAGATCATGGCGATCTTGTTGCCGCGGATGGAGCGAAGCTCCTCCTCGGTCATCTCGCCCATATCCTTGCCCTGGAACTTGATGCGCCCGCCGACGATCCTGCCGACATTGGACAGGTCCCGCATTATGCCGAGCGACACAGTCGACTTGCCGCAACCGCTTTCGCCGACGATGCCCATCGCTTCGCCCGGCATCACCGTGCAGGAAAAATCCATCACCGCCGGTATCTCGCCCTTGCGGGTGAAAAACGAGATCGACAGGTTCTCGATCTCGATGATCGGCTGGGCATTGGCGGTGTTCGTGGCTTTTACGGCTTCGTTCATGGCGTCGCCCTCACTGGAGCGTTTCCGTTTTTCACGGAAACGCGGATACGCTCTAGTTCTTTGTTTTACGCAATTCCGGACGGAAAACCGTCACGCACTTTTCCTGGAATAGCTCTAGTCCTTCATTGATTGTTCACGCAGCGAGTCGGCGAGCAGGTTCAGTCCCAGCACGAACGACATCAGCGCGATCGTCGGCGGCAGCGCAGGGTGGATAAAGGAGCGCAGCAGGCGGCTGGCATCCTTGATCGCGGTGCCCCAGTCCGGACTTTCCGGAGCCAGACCGAGACCGAAATAGCCCAACGTACCAAGCAGGATGGTGGTGTAGCCGATGCGCAGGCAGGCATCCACGATCAACGGTCCGCGCGCGTTGGGCAGGATTTCCCAGAGCATGATGTACCACGGGGTCTCACCGCGCGTCTGGGCCGCTGCCACGTAGTCGCGCGTCTTGATGTCCATGGTCAGGCCACGCACGATTCGGAACACACCGGGCGAAGATGCAAACACCACCGCCACGAAGATGTTCAGCTGGTTCGGCTCGATGTGGACGATCCGCAATGGGTCGGCGTCGAACACCAGGCCGATATAGATCCAGCCACCGATCACCAAAGTCAGGCCCATGAGCCAGTAGAGCCGGTCAGGCCTGTTCTTGTAGCGGGTCCAGAACAGCACGGAGAAGAAGATGATCGGAAACAGAAAGAACAGGCCCGCCATCGCATAGGGGATCGGCGTGTCCATGATGCCCGGCGTGACCAGCAGGTAGAACAGCAGGATCACCGGGAACGCCAGCACCAGATTGGCCAGGAACGACAGCACCGTGTCGATCTTGCCGCCGTAATAGCCGGCCGGCAGGCCGAGCGTGATGCCGACCATCAGCGCAAAGCCGGTTGCAGCGGGCGCAATGATCAGGACAATCTGGCTGCCATAGACCATGCGCGAGAAGATATCGCGCGCCAGCTTGTCGCCGCCGAACAGGTACACGCCTTTGGAGGCAGGCTCGATGGCTCCTGGCAGCGCGTCCTTCATCACCGATATCTGGCTGAGCGGATCGAAAGGCGCGACGGTCGAAGCGAAGATCGCCGTGAAGAGCCAGAACAGGCAGATGACGACGCCAGCTATGCCGACGCTGCTGTCGAAGAGCTGGCCGTAGAGGCCGAGCCGTTTCTTGTAGGTGAAGCTGACGCCCAGCACGATGGCCAGCGCGAGCCATACCGGCCAGAAGCGCGCCAGAACGCCGATGATGATGTTGAAGGCACCGATAAATTCGATCTGCATCGCTTGCCCTCCCTACTGCACACGGATGCGCGGGTTGAGGTACGCATAGCCGACATCCGAGATCAGCTGGGTGATCAGCACGATGAACACCGAGACCAGGGAACAGCCAAGCAGGAGGTCGATGTCATTGTTGCCGGCGGCTTCCACCAGCGTGTAGCCGAAGCCCTGGTAGCGAAACATCGTCTCGACAATGACGACACCAGTCAAAAGCCACGGGAACTGCAGCATGATGACCGTGAAAGGCGCGATCAGCGCGTTGCGCAGCGCGTGCCTGACGACCACCTTGGAGAAGGACAGGCCCTTCAGCCGCGCCGTGCGGATGTATTGCTGCGTCATCACCTCGACCATCGAGGCCCGTGTCATGCGTGCGATGTAACCGATGCCGTAGATCGCCAGCGTTATCACCGGCAGCGTGAAATTGTAGAAAGTGATGCCTTGCGCGGCCGATGCCGCGGAGCCGTTCAGCCAACCGAGCCAAGAGGCAAAAATGACGGTGAAGAAGACACCAGAAACATATTCGGGCGTCGCCGTCGTAATGATCGAGGCGACCGACAATATTCGATCCGTGCGTGACCCTTCGCGCATGCCCGCAAGAATGCCGACGAGCAACGAGACCGGCACCATCACCACAAGCACCCAGAACATCAGGATGCCCGTCGCACGCAATGCCGGAAAAAGCTTGGCGGCGACCGTGGTCTTGAATTTGGTCGAGCAACCGAAATTACCCTGCAACACACCCGAATAGGCTGGTTCGACCGGTTCGTTGCAGAAGGAAAAACGCGCGGACGCCTTGCCGGTCGCCGGATCGACGATGGCCTCCTTCTTCAGGACGCCCAGCCATTGGCCGTAGCGGACGAAGAAGTTCTGCCGGTAGCCATTCTTGACCAACCAGCTTTCCAGCTGTTCGGCTGGAGCCCGCATCTCGGTCTGGCTGATCGCCAGCTTCTTCAGGTTGGGCTCGAGATTCACCAGAAAGAAAACGACCAGCGTCAGGCACAGCATGGTCAAGAGAATGGTGCCGATACGTCTGGCTATGAATGAGAGCATTGCGTCCCCCTGCCGGCCGGGTTGGGGTCAGAAGCGATCAACCCTGTGTCAAAAATCTTTTTGGATTTAGGGCCGCCGCGACAAGGGGCGTCGCGACGGCGATGCCACCGGGTACGGAAGACATGTGTCTTCCGTACCCGCCGAACGATCAATCAAGCCTGCTCGAGCCAGACCTTGCCGAAGTCATGCTCGTAGGTCGGGTGCATCGAGTGGTTCTTCACCTCGGGCTTGATGTTGATGTAGAGCTTGCGCCAGTAAGGCTGGATAATGATTCCGGAATCCTGCAGCGTCTGCTCGATATCCTTCATCACGGCCTTGCGCTTCTCGGCATCGGCGATCCCAAGCGCTTCGTTCACCTTCTTGTCGAAATCCGGATTGGCGTAGGCCGTTTCGTTCCAGGCTTCGCCGGTGCGGTAGGCGATGGCGATGACCTGGATGCCCAGCGGACGCATGTTCCAGTTGGTCTCCGAGAACGGGTACTTCGTCCAGTCGTTCCAGAAGGTCGAGCTCGGCAGGACCGTGCGCTTCACCTTGATACCAGCCTCGCGCAACTGCGCTGCAATCGCGTCGGTGGTGTTCTTGTGATAGTCCTCGTCATTGCTGATCAGCTCGTGCTCGAAGTCGAGCGCACCGGCTTCCTGCAGCATCTGCTTGGCCTTGGCGGGATCGCGCTTGACCTTGGGCAGTTCCACATATTCCGGATGGATCGGCGCAACGTGGTGGTTCTCGCCGGGCGTGCCGGCGTTGCCGTAGCCGAGTTGCAGCACGGTCGCATTGTCGACCGCAAGGCACATCGCCTGGCGCACCGTCTGGTTGTCATAGGGCTTGGCCTTGACGTTGAAGCGGGAACACACGGTCGCCGCCGTCACCACTTCCGAAGCCGGCGCGCCGACATCGGCGATGATCTTGATATAGTCTGCGGTCGTTTCATGGTTGGTGTGCACCTCACCGGACTCGAACGCGGCAACGGTAGCCGCCGGGTCGGTGCCGTAGTCGATGAACTCGACGCCATCGAGCAGCGCCTCGCCGCCCCACCACTTGCCGGTCTCGCGGCGCTTGTACACCACCTTCTGGCCGACATCGTAGGAGACGAGCTCGAACGGGCCGGTGCCGATCGGGCAGTTCTTGAAGTTGGCACCCTTCTCGTCGAACGTCTTGTGAACGACGAGTGCAGGATAGTCGGTCATGTTGGCGATGATGGCGATATCCGGGCTGGTCAGCTTCAGCTTGACCGTCATGTCGTCGACTTTTTCGACCGAACCTTCGCGCAGCTTCTTGGTCTTCTCGTCGACCAGGCTGCCGAGACGACCGGGCATCGAGTTGCCTTCCGCGGCCTTGTCGGCCCAGCGGGTCAGATTGTAGATCACGTCATCGGCGGTGAACTTGTCACCATTGTTCCATTCGACGCCCGGACGCACATGCAGAGTATACTCCGTGGCATCGTCGTTGATCTCCCACTTCTCGAGGAGATAAGGCTCGAAGGTGTATTGCTTGGTGTACTTCACCAGCGGCTCGAGCGCCTGGCGCTCGGCATTGGAGATTTCCGACCAGTCGGCGGTACGCGGATCCTTGGGATCCTTGACGTTCATCGCCACCTTCAGCACACCGCCTTTCTTGGGCGTTTCCTGAGCCTGGGCGGGCGTCGGCACGGCGATACCCAGCAGGCCATAGGCCATCGCCGTCGAAGCGCCGAAAATGCTGGCCATCGCCAGGAACTCGCGACGATCGATGCCACCTGACTTGGCCTGTTCGGCCATCGCCAGGATATGATCCGGAACGCGATCGCCATTGCTTTCATAAGTTGTCATGACTAGCTCCCATTATTGGCTTTTCGCCTTTTAACATTCCGCACCTGACCGCCGTTGTCAAAGAACGGCCAGCGTGAGAACTCACGGCAAGAGTGCAACTTTGAAATGGGAGCAGTTGGCGCGATAGCGACAATCTTGGCGGAAATTTGCTATCGAGGGCAAAAAACAGACGCCCACCGGTTCTGCGTAAACCGCGTGCATTTCTGTCATGATACAATCAACACTGCTGCGGCAGCGCCAGTTCTGGCGCACTGTCAGTCCACCCGGCGACACCGGGAACCGCGAAGCTAGTATTCTTTCTCGTAGAAAATACCGCCCTTGGCCTCGCCGTCGTCCGAGGCCTCGCCACGCAGTTTGACCCCCTTGCCGACGTTGAAGTCGATGCGCGCCCTGCCGGAGCCGGGCTTCTCGCCCTTCTGGATGTTCAGATAGGTGCGATCGTTGAGATATTTGCCGGCCGATACCGCCGTTCCACCCTGGTCGTCGGTGGTGACGTCGAGATCGTCGACACCAAGCTTGCCGCGCAGCTTTTCCAGCAGCGACGTCGAACCGCCGACACCGCTGAGCTGCGCCGCCGCCTCTGCGAGCTGGGCGATCTGCAGCGGCGACAGATTGGACATCGACCGGCCGAAGATCAGGCGCGCCAGAACCTCGTCCTCAGGCAACGCAGGCACCGAAGAGAACGTGAATTTCGGATTGGTCGCCTCGCCGGAAACGGTGATGTTCACCGTCGCGTCGCCGGCGGTGGATTCCGCGACCATGTTGAGATACGGCACCAGCGAGCCTGAGAAGGTCAGCGTGCCTTCCGTGAAGGTCAGGCGCTTGCCGAGGATGGAAAGCCGTCCGCGCTGCAGCGTGAATTTGCCGACAGCCTGCGGCGCGGAAGCCGGACCGGTCAGACGCAGATTGCCACCGAGCTCGGCGTCGAGCCCGCGTCCCATGACGAAGATCTGGTTGGGGGCATTGACCGTGACGTCGAGCGTCAACCCACCACCCCCGCTGCCACCGCTGCTGCTGGCACCTGAAGGACGCAGCGCCTTGTCCTGCGCCTTCACGGCGGCAGGCGCATCCTTGCGTTTGATGTTCAAGGTCGACAGCGATGTCGGCAGGCGTTCCGGCACGGTGACGACGACCTTGCCGAGATTGATCGTACCCGAGACGGCCGGTGCCGTCGCCAACGGCCCCTTGATGGTGAGATCCCCGCCAAGGTTTGCCGTTACGATGCGGCCGTCGGTGTAACGACCGTCGACCAGCTTGATCGACAGATCAGCCGGGAATCCTCTGTCGGCATCGATACCGACAGTGCCGCCGACTGAAAGCGTGCCACGCGTCGACAACGTACCCGTCAGCCGGTTGATGGTGGCGATGCCATTGGCCATGCCGATATCAAGCGTGATGTCCTTGACCGCGAGCCCGGAGTTTGCGTCCAGGACCCGCGCGCCCGACGAACGCACGGAACCGGAGATTACTGGCTTGCTGGCCGGACCACGCACCTGGACCGCGACATTGGCGCCGCCGGTCAGCGAAAGCCCCTGCTCGGCCAGCTTGCGCGCCAGAAGCTCGAACGGCACGTTGCCGGCGATATCGACCGACAGGTTTGGTGTACCGGCAGTGGTAACCGAGCCGCCGCCCTTCAGCGCCAGCCCGGCTGCGCCGCCGATATCGGCATTGAAGGTGAGCTTGTTGGACACGAAGGTACCGCCGGACGCGAGGTTGATGGCGCCGATGCCGGCATCTCGCGTCGCCGCAACGCCAAGCCCGCTGGCCTTGATGTTGTAGGTGACCGAAGGGGCGGAGGCCGCGCCCGTAACTTTGGCGGTACCCGACACCGTGCCGGCAGCACCAAGTCCTGGCGAAAAGGTATTGGCAGCAGCGACCGGCAGATTGGTCAGGGCCACATCGATGTCGAGAGCCTTGCCTGCGGTGCCCGTGATCGTCGCGCGGCCGCTGTCGACACCGACCACCAGCTTCTGGATCGTCGTCGTGCCGTTGGCGACCGTCACCGTCGACAGCTCCGGAATAACCGCCTTCAGGCCACGGATCACGGCTTGGCCGGAGGCGAGTTCCAGCGTGGTCACACCGCCGGTGGACTTCACGCGGCCGACCGCCCTGGCAGGAATGTCCTTGATCGTTGCGCCACCGGAAAAGCCGGTCCAGTCGCCATCGCGCTTCAGATCAACTGCGATGCCGGTAATTGTTGTCGTGCCGGAGGTAACCGCATCGGCCCGCACCGTGCCGGAAACCGCAGGGGCGGCAGCGTAGTTAGACACCAGCGCATCGATGGCGACATTCCTGGCGATCAGATCACCGCGCTTGAGTCCGGCCTTGGCCTGCAGAGCCACTTCAGGCACGCCGTCGCGCTTGGCGAAACGGACGGTACCGCGCACATCACCTTCAGCCTTTTCCAGGGCCAGAGCCGCCAGCGGTCCGATATCGGGCAAATCGATCGTCACGGTTCCTTCCGGGAGGAAAGCTTCGTCGAGAACCAGATCACCGGCGACGCCGTTGTTGCCGAGTGCCAGCTTCAAACCATCGATGCGGCGCTGGCCGTTCTCCGTCTTCAGCACCGCCTTGCCCTGCAACGATTGTCCGGCAATTGTAGCCGACAGCGTAACGTCGGCGGCCGGATTGGCGACGTCGGCCCTGCCGGCTGCCGACAGGCTCAATCCGCTGATCTCGCGTCCTGCGACCTCAAGCTTGTCGCCGCTCAGCGACACCGAAACGTCCGGCGCGACCATGACGCCCTTTGCGGTGACAGAAAGACCGATGGCGCCCTTCGCTTCCTTGGACAGCAGCGAGAGATCCGCCAACGCGCCCTTGAGCTCGGCAACGATCTGGCCTTCGTGCAGGCTGGCGCTGCCGCTGGCCGAAACAGCACCGGAATCGAGCGTGATGGAGTCCGCCGTCACAGTGCCTTTGGAATCGCGCCGGATTGCCGCCGAAAGCACGGCCCGTTCGCCAAGCGCCGGGCGCGCAGCAGCGGGCAACGCCGAGGAAGCGGCATCCGCCTTGACGTTCAGTTCGATCGAACCGTCGGCCAGCGCCATCTTGCCGTTGAAATCGCCGATCAGCGTGTCAGACCGGATCGAGCCCTTGTCGACATTGATGGTTTCCTTGGCGAGGCTGCCGGCAACATCGGCCTTAATCTTGCCTGCGATCAGCGGGGCGATGGTCGGATTGTCAAACCCGATCCTGTCGACGGTCAGCGAACCGGTCATCGGTCCGACGCGGTTGGCAACGTCGAAATTGTCGGAGTGGATGGTCAGGTCGATGTTCTCGAACTTGGTGACGGTCGTCGTTACCTTGGCCAGCGACGCGCCGATGTCGAGCGCCGGCGCGCTGCCCTCGCCGAAGGCGCGCAGAGTTGCCGACTTCATCTCGATGTCGATCGGGCTTTCCTTGCTGCCGAGCGCCAGCGGCAAGGTCGGGCCGACCGAATTGAACTGCAACGAAAAGTCTGTCGCGCCCTTGGGGTCGACATGACCGGCAGCGGTGCCGCGCACGGCATCGCTGCTGATCTGCGCCTGTTCGATTTCCACGCCGCCGGTCTTGGTCGCCGTTCCGGTGAACGCAAAATCCGTCCTGCCAGCGAGCAGCGGCTTGAACCGGTCCGGCAGGAAGCGCGCGAAGTCGCCGTCACCCTTCGCCTCGATGCGATTGCCCTTTTCGGTCTGCTGGTTGCGGCCAGTCAGTTGCGTGACCACCTGGCCGTCGACGCTGAAGCTACCGGTGCCGTTCCAGTCAGCCAGCGAACCTTTTCCAGCCAGGGTGATATCAACCGATGGATCTCCTGGCAGTTGCAGAAGATTGGCGAGGATACCGCCTGCGGGCTCCGACGCCTTCACGTCGAGGTCGAGTTTGTTGTCGGCCGGCGCGAAATCGACGGTCGCATCGACAGTGCCCTGCTTGCCGTCATTGCGTGCCACGTTGAGCTTGGCCGCCACCGCAAGCGGCGATGCATCGGCCTTTACGGATCCTTTGGCCGCCAGCTCCGCAATGCCTGCACCGGCCAGGGCTTCACCGAGCGCGATGTTGGGCAGGTCGATCGCCTTGATATCGAGCGACACCGGCAGGCTGAAGCCACCTTCGGTATCGCGCTTCGGCTCACCCTCCGATACCGGCAACCGCGCCGCCTCGATGCGCCCGACCGCAACACGGTCTGCGCTGAATGTCTTTGTCAGCAACGCAAATGGCGACCAGTCCACCGCAACCTGACGCAGCACCAGCCAGGGACCCTTGCTGTCTTCCAGCACGACATGATCGACCCTCAGCGCGCCCGACCAGATGCCGTCTATGCCGGCAACCGTCACCTTGCTTCCCGACGTCGAAGCCATCGAGGAGATCAGGCCGGCAAGATTGTCCCGACCGCGCTCGGTCGTGGTGAAGACGATCAGTGCCCCCAGTGCTGCCGCAACGACTACCGCCACGACATAGAAGAAGATCCGCAATGCCCGTTTGAACAACTTCGCCATACCGTCAGAACGCCTGGCCAATGCCGGCATAGATGCCGAAGCGCGGATCCCCGGGCTCGCGATTCAGCGGCACGGCGCCATCGATGCGCAGCGGTCCGAACGGCGTAATGTAACGGAGACCGACACCGGCGCCGACCTTCACGTTCGAGAAATCGGGGAACTGCTGGGTAGAAACCGTACCAGCATCGATGAAGGGCACGATGCCGATCGTATCGGTGATGCCGATGCGCATTTCGGCCGAGGTCTCGAAGTAGGACAGGCCGCCAGTCGGCTTGCCGTTGATGTCCTTCGGGCCGATGCCCTGATAGGCATAGCCGCGCACCGAGCCGCCGCCGCCTGCATAGAAACGCCGATCGGCAGGAACATCCTGCAGGCCTGCGCCGACGATCGAGCCGAGGGCGACGCGGCCAGCAAGCACGAAGCGCCCCCCGGTGTCGATTGCCTGATAGGCACTGCCCTCGCCGCGCAGCTTCACGAAGGTAGCGCCGTTCAAGAGGTCGTAGCTCGGCTCGGCATAAGCGAGCAGCCTGAACCCGCTCTTCGGGTTCAGCTTGTTGTCGCGATTGTCGAAGACATATTGCAGCGGCACGCTGGCGATCAGGTAGTCGTGCTTGCCGAAACTGTCGGTGATCTTCGAATAATCGAGCGAGACCTCGGCAGAGACAGTCTGCCGTTTGTCGAGCTCATAGGACAGTCCCATGCCGCCCTTGGTCGAGAAACGGTCATAGGCGTCGGGATGTTCGTAGACCGTCTTCAGGTTCGCGAAAAACTTCGAGGCCGGCCCGACCACGCCAGGTTTCTCGAACATGATGCCGGCATTGTAGTTGAGCTCGCCCAACGCATTGGCGCCGATGCCGCTGATCTTGCCTTCAATGCGCAGCTTCTCGGCGCGACCGAACAGGTTGCGATGGCCCCAATAACCTTCCAGGCCAAGCCCTTCCGTGTTGGAGAAGGTGCCGCCGACGCCGAAATAGCGCGGCTTGCGCTCGCTGACCTCTACGTCGATCGGAATGTTGCCGTCCGCATCGAGCTTGTCGCCTTCCTTCAGCGAGACGCTGTTGAAGACTTCCAGTCCCAGCAGGCGATCACGGGCATCCTCGATCTGCTTTGGCGAATAGCGCTCGCCGCGCTTCAAGCCTGTCATGTACTCGGTGAACTCGCGGTCCACCGCCTCGGTTCCTTCGACGGTGGTCTGACCGATGCCCGCGACCGGACCGGCCTCGACGGTCAGCGTCACGTCCAGCCGTCCATTGTCATGGTCGGCCACCACCTCACGGTCGGTGACCTTGGCGAGCGGCCTGCCCTCGTCCTTCAGCGCCTTGACGAGCCTCGCCTCGGCCTTGAGCACCGCGCCGGAACCGGCGTCGCCCCCCGAGATCAGGCCAAAATCCGCGCTCGCCATGCCAGCGGCATCGCCTTTCAAACGGATGTCGCCGAGCGTGAATTTCTGGCCGGGTCTTACGGTGATGGTCACCGGAACAGGCTGTTGGCCCTTGAACTCGGCGTCCGGCGGCAGATCGTCAAGCGATTTGCCGGCAATGGCGATATCAACGACGCCTTCATAACGGGCATCTTCATAAAGTGCGGCGACAAGCTGCTCGCGGTCGCCACGCGCCTTCGTCATCAGGCCGAGCGAACCCGAAACCGGGCGCTCCTCGTCATTCTTCAGGCTGGAGACGTTCTCCAGTTTTTCCTTCAGGTCGTCGTCGGCATCCGGCACTTCGATGGTCACGGTATAGCTCAACGGATCGGTGATCGCCTCGTCGGCCTTTTCGTCTGAGCCCCAGAGCCTGATTCCGAACAGTTCGAAGGCTGTTGCGCGGTGGCTTTCAGCGATGACGGCAGAGAAACCGAGCATGGACAAAAGCAGGGCGCGCGAAAGCGCACGCCAGGACGTGCTTGCTTGCCAACGGCGCATCTCCTTTACAGGCATCAACTCGCCTTGTCCCTCAATACGCGGACCCTACCTCCCAATGCTCCCTACAGGTAAACTTGGAATGAACATGTGAAGTCCTCGTAAACCAACATTGCCGCTGCATTGCAAATGTCCGAATTGCAACGAATTTTGAATACACACCTTTTGTGCCTTCGCAAAATCGCGTGATCTCTGCTTTGGCTAAATTAGCCAGACGATACAGATAACTTTCGCGTATCCTTTTGTGCATCGTCCGGTCGTTTCACCGCCATTTGGCACGTTGACAACCCAGGTGGAAGACGGAACATGCCCTGGACGATCAAGTGCCAGGAGGGTGTGATGGCATCGCGCGCGGCTCGGTTCCTGCCGGTTCTGTTCTTTTTCCTGCTAGCTTCGTTCGGCGCTGCACAAGGCGCCGAAACCAAGCGAATTGTAACGACGGACAACGCCGATTATTTCGGTTTCGACCTGCGTTCGGAGCAGAACGTCACACTCGATCAATGCAAGACGACCTGCCTCGGCGATTCGGCTTGTCGCGCCTTCACCTACAACACCAAGGCGAAATGGTGCTTCCTCAAATCCGACTTCAATACGATGAAACCGTTTGTCGGCGCGGTTGGCGGCAAGGTCGTCACCATCGACAGCGCCCCTGATATCGGCGCACCGGCCGAACTCGCCTATTTTCCGGCCTGGATGGCCGATCAGGCGCAGCAGTACCGCAATTTCCTGACCGGCCCCGGTTACACCAAGCCCAGCGATGGCCTGACGACCCTTGAACAGGAAGCCGAACAGGCAGCGCTGTCAGGCGACCATCGCACAGCGATGCAGAAATATGAGGCTGCAGCTTCCGTCATGCCGGACGAAGCGGCACTCTGGCCAAAGCTGGCGCGCGAGATCCTGGGCACGCTTGCAGCCTCCAGTGACAACCAGTCGACACTGCAATCCAATGCCACCTCTGCAGCCTATCTGGGCTACAAGCTGTCCCGCACCGCAGCCGCCCGGGCTGAGACCCTGGCGCTGCTCGCTGCCGGCCTCGACCGCCGCGATCAGTATCGTCCGGCGTTGCAGGCTTACGAGGCGAGCCTCGCGCTCGAGAATTCGGCGGCCGTCCGCTCCGAATATGAAGACCTCAAGGCGCGCAAGGGTTTCCGGGTCGTCGAACACACTGTCGATGCCGATACCTCCAGCCCGCGCATCTGCGCGCAGTTCTCCGAGGAGCTGGTCAAGACCGGCGTTGACTATGCGCAGTTCGTCACCGTCGGCGGCGCGGCTCCCAAGGCAGTCGAGGCCAAGGACAAGCAGATCTGCGTCGAAGGCCTGGAACACGGCCAGCATTATGATGTCGTCTTCCGTGCCGGTATCCCAGCCGCCATCGGCGAAGTGACCGCCGCCCCCGTCACGCTGTCGATCTATGTGCAGGATCGTTCGCCGTCCGCCCGCTTCACCGGCGACAGCTTCGTGCTGCCGTCGGGTGTGCGCCGCGGTATTCCGGTCGTCACCGTCAACATGAATGCCGCCGACATGAAGCTCTTCCGCATCGGCGACCGCTCGCTGGCGCAGCTTCTCTCAGGCTATCAGTTCCTGCGCCAGCTCGACGGCTATGATCTCTCCAACATCAAGGACCAGATGGGGCAGCCAATCTGGGAAGGCCGCATGGAGATCGCCGGCGACCTCAACAAAGAAGTGACCACGTCCTTCCCGGTCGATGAGGCTCTGCCGCAGCGCAAGCCCGGCGTCTACATCCTCACCGCGCAACCCGTGGACGACAAGAGCGACGAATACAATTCGCGCGCCACGCAATGGTTCGTCGTCTCCGACATCGGCCTTTCGACCTATACCGGCCAGGACGGCCTCAACGTCTTCGCCCGTTCGCTGGGCAGCGCCAGGCCGATCCAGGGCGCCGAACTGACCTTGCTTGCCCGCAACAACGAGATCCTCGGCACCGCCACCACGGACGGCGAAGGCCGCGCCGTCTTCAATCCGGGCCTGACCCGTGGCGAAGGCGGCATGGTGCCGGCCGTACTGATGGCCAAGCAGGGTGACCAGGACTTCGTCTTCCTCGACATGGCCAAGGCGGGTTTCGATCTTTCCGATCGTGGTGTTGCCGGCCGCGCCGCACCCGGTGCGCTCGACGTCTATGCCTGGACCGAACGCGGCATCTACCGGGTCGGCGAGGACGTGCACGTGCAGGCGCTCGCCCGTGACGACGCCTCGAAGGCGGTCGAGAACCTGCCGTTGACCTTTATCTTCACGCGTCCGGACGGTGTCGAGGCTCGCCGTATCGTCAGCGACGGCGCTTCGGCAGGCGGCCATGCCGTCGATCTGGCGCTGGAATCCAACGCCATGCGCGGCACCTGGACGGTATCGATCCATACCGATCCCAAGCAGGCTGCCGTGGCGACGCACATGTTCCTGGTCGAGGACTTCGTGCCGGACCGCATTGAGTTCGACCTCAGCGCTGACAAGACAGAGATCGCCCAGGCCGAGACGGCCAACGTCACCGTCGATGGCCGCTTCCTCTATGGCGCGCCGGCTGCCGGCCTGGCGCTCGAAGGCGAGACGACGCTGTCGGTGACGCGCGACTGGGACCGTTTCAAGGGCTTTGCCTTCGGTCTCGCCGACGAGCAGGCGGCGCAGCCGACGGTGACACCTTTGGCCGACCTGCCTGTGGTGGGCGACGATGGCAAGGCAACCTTCCCGATCACGATCGACCAGTTGCCGGCCACCACCAAACTGGTGAACGCCAAGGTCACGGTGCGGATGCGCGAAACCGGCGGCCGCGCCGTCGAGCGTTCGCTCAATCTCGCAGTGCGCCCGCAAGGCGACCTGATCGGTATCCGAGCCGATTTCGAAAACGATGAGGTGCCGCAGGGCGGTACTGCCAAGTTCAGCTTGATCGCCGTCGATCGCGATGGCAACCGCAAGGCGCTTTCCGGCGCGCAATGGTCGCTGGTCAGGGTCGAGCGCAACTATCAATGGTACCGCAATGGCGGCTCCTGGGCCTACGAAGCGGTGAACCTCACCAAGGCGGTTGCCAACGGCAAGGTCGATATCGCCGCCGACGGCGAAGCGACGGTTTCGCTGCCTGTCGATTGGGGACGTTACCGGCTGGAGGTCGAAACAGCCGACCCGGACGGCCCCGCCTCGTCCTACGAGTTCGACGGCGGCTGGTACGTCAGCGCCACCTCGACCGAGACACCGGACGGACTGGAGATCGCTCTCGACAAGGACGACTATGCCGTCGGTGACACAGCCAGGCTGAAAGTGTCGCCACATTATGCAGGCGAATTGCTGGTGACGATCGGCGCAGACCGCCTGCTGAAGACCTTCAACGTCAGCATTCCCAAGGATGGCGGCACCGTGGACATCCCGGTCACCGAGGATTGGGGTGCCGGCGCCTATGTCACGGCCACCCTCTACAGGCCGGGTGACGCCGAGCAGAGCCGCATGCCGGCCCGCGCCATCGGCGTGAAATGGCTGAAGATCGATCCGGGCACCAGGAAACTCGGCGTCGCGCTTGCGCCGCCCGCCAAGATGGAACCACGGCAGACGCTTTCGGTGCCTGTTTCGGTGACCGGGGTTGCACCCGGCAGCGACGCCTACGTCATGGTGGCCGCCGTCGACGTCGGCATCCTCAACCTAACCAACTACAAGGCGCCGGACCCCGAAGACTGGTTCTTCGGCCAGCGCATGATGGGGCTGGAACTGCGCGACCTCTACGGCCGCCTCATCGATGGCTCGCTCGGCACAACCGGCAAGCTGCGCACCGGCGGCGACGGCAACGCCCTGCAGAGCCAAGGCAGTCCACCGACCGAAAAGCTGGTCGCCTTCTTCTCCGGCATTGTCAAACTGGATGCCGAAGGCAAGGCAATGGTCAATTTCGACCTGCCGCAGTTCAATGGCACCGCGCGCGTCATGGCCGTGGCCTGGACCAAGGAAGCCGTCGGCCATGGGGTAAGCGACGTGATCGTGCGCGATCCCATCGTCATCACCGCCGGCCTGCCACGTTTTCTGGCACCCGGTGATGCCGCAACCATGCGGCTCGATTTCGCCAACACGGATGCTCCGGCCGGTGACTATGCGCTTGCCATCGAGACCACCGGCGACATCACCATCGGCGGCGAGGCGGTGCCGGCCAAGCTGACCTTGGCCGAGGGCAAGCGGCAGACGCTGAGTGTTCCCTTGATCGGCGTTTCACCGAGCGATGCGACGATTACGGTGAAATTGGCCAGGGATGGCGGTCCTTCGGCGGAACAGACATTGTTCCTGCCCGTTCGTCCGGCCCAGCTCCCGGTTCCAGTCCGCCTCGTCGTGGACCTGAAGAATGGTGCGTCGCTGCGTGTGGATCAGCAACTCCTGGCGGACAGCACGCTGCAGGGCTCGTCCGTCAGCGTCGGCGTATCGCAATCGGCCGCGCTCGACGTGCCTTCGCTGATCCTGTCGCTCGATCGCTATCCTTATGGTTGCGCCGAACAGACCACCAGCCGCGCCTTGCCCCTGCTCTACATGAGCGAAATGTCGAAGGGTTACGGCATCCCCGATGATCCGGGCCTGCATGACCGGGTGCAGGAAGCGATCTACAGGGTGTTGAGCTACCAGGCTTCCGGCGGCAGCTTCGGCCTGTGGGGACCTGGCTCCGGCGACCTTTGGCTGGATTCCTATGTCACCGACTTCCTGACAAGGGCGCGCGAAGCCAAGTACGAAGTGCCAGCCCAGGCGATTTCGCAGGCATTGAGCAACCTGCAGAATTCGCTCGGCTACGATCAGAGCGTCGAGGACCGTGGCTCGCAGATCGCTTACGCGCTGTATGTCCTGGCCCGCAACAAGAAGGCTTCGGTCGGAGACCTGCGTTATTATGCCGACACCAAGCTGGAAGCTTTCTCCAGCCCGATGGCGGTGGCGCAGCTGGCCGCGGCCCTGGCGCTCTATGGCGATGCGCAGCGTTCGGAAGCAACGTTCCAGGCCGCCCTGACCCTGGCCAAGAGCACCAGCAACTATGACTGGTACCGTTCCGACTATGGCTCGGGACTGCGCGATGGAGCGGCAATGCTGGCGCTTGCCGCCGAATCCAAGCCGGTGCCGTCGGTGGTGCCGGAATTGATCAAGCTGGTCGAAAGGCAGCGTGCCGTACAGCATTGGACGAGCACCCAGGACAATGCCTGGATGCTGCTGGCCGCTCGCGCACTGAAGAATGGTAACGACACCATCAAGCTCACCATCAACGGTCAGCCGCACAGCGGTGCCTATTCGACCGAAATGACCGGAGAGACCCTGCTGGACAGCCCGTTGACCGTCGCCAATGCCGGCAAGAACGGCCTGCAGGCGGTCGTCACCACGGTTGCCGCGCCGGCACAGCCGCTGCCGGCGGGCGGCGAAGGCTTCACCATCGAACGCACCTACTACACGCTCGACGGCAGCGAGGCGAATGTCAGCGAGGCAAAGCAGAACGAACGCTATGTCGTGGTTCTCAAGGTGACGGAGCTGAACGACTGGCCACAGCGCGTGCTGATCACCGACCTGTTGCCGGCAGGCTTCGAGATCGACAATCCAGGTCTCGTTTCCTCGGCCCAGCTTTCCAACTTCTCCTGGCTGGCGCAGACCAATGCCGCGCATCTCGAATTCCGCAACGACCGTTTCGTTGCCGCTTTCGATCCCGCTGCCGAGGATGGCGACCGCACCAAGACCCTCGCCTATGTGGTGCGGGCGGTGACGCCCGGCGTCTATGCGCATCCGGCAGCCAGTGTCGAGGACATGTACCGGCCGCAATATTCGGCGCGCACGGCCACGGGCATGATGGAGGTGAAGGCGCCGTAAGGCCGGCGCCACGAGGCGGCCATGACCGACAGCGTCCCCCCTCCTCCGGCTCGAAGGAGCCTGCGGCGCCTGGCGATCTACGCTGGCGCCGCTGCCGGTCTGGCAGCGATCGCGGTCGGAGGCTTGTGGGCGCTCGACCGCGCCTTTCCGCCGCCATTACCGGATACGCTGGCGGTGTCGGCCGAGGTCCTCGACCGCGATGGCGCATTGCTGCGTGCCTTCGCCACCAAGGACGGTTACTGGCGCCTGCCGGTCGGCCTCGATCAGGTCGACAGGAATTTCGTCGACATGCTGGTCACTTATGAGGACAAGCGCTTCTGGGACCATGAGGGCATCGACCTGCTGGCATTGGGACGGGCAGCGACACAACTCGCCAGCAACCACCGCATCGTCTCCGGCGGCTCTACATTGTCCATGCAGTTGGCCCGCCTGATCGAGCCGCGTGAAAGCCGTTCGGTCGGCTCCAAGCTGAAACAGATGCTGCGCGCGCTGCAGATCGAGCGACGCCTGACGAAGCGTCAGATTCTGGAACAGTATCTGACCCTGGCACCCTATGGCGGCAATCTCGAAGGTGTCCGCGCCGCTTCGCTCGCCTATTTCGGCAAGGAACCACGCCGGCTCACGGTGGCTGAAGCGGCTCTCCTCGTTGCACTGCCACAATTGCCGGAACGCCGCCGCCCGGACAAGAATCCCGCCATTGCCCAGGCGGCACGCGACCGCGTGCTCAACCGCATGGTCACTGCCGGACTGATCGGCGAACGCGAAGCACACCGTGCCGCCCTCGAAGAGGTTGCCAACCTGCGGCGCCAACTGCCCGCCTTCGCTGCACACACCGCCAACACGCTGCTGCGCAAGGCACAAGCCGGCGCTCCGCTCAAACTCACCCTGCGCAAGAGCGTCCAGGAAGGGCTCGAGGCCGTCGCGCGCGAAGCGGCGACGCGGCTCGGACCGAAACTGTCGGTCGCCATGGTGCTGGCGGATTCCCGCACGGGCGACATTCTGGGCAGCGTCGGCTCGGCATCTTTCTTCGATTCCAACCGGGCCGGCTGGATCGACATGACCCGTATCGTGCGCTCACCGGGTTCGACGCTGAAGCCCTTCATCTACGGACTGGCCTTCGAGCAGGGCATGGTCGCTCAGGAGACGATGATCGAAGACAGCCCGGCCGACTTCTCCGGTTACCGGCCGAAGAATTTCGACATGGGATATCAGGGTGACGTCTCGATACGACTGGCCTTGCAGCTTTCCCTGAACGTGCCCGCTATCCGCATCCTTGACGCAGTCGGGCCGGCAAGGCTTACCGCCCGATTCCGTCAGGCCGGCGTGTCGCCGGTACTGCCGACCAATCAGCCGCCAGGTCTGGCCATCGGCCTCGGCGGCGTCGGCACCAGTCTGCGCGACCTGGTTCAGCTCTATACGGGGCTCGCCAACGGTGGAAAGGTGCATCCCCTGCGCGACGGCACCGAGGCCGTGCCTGTGACCGGCGCCGCCACCACCATTCTGGACGAACGGGCCAACTGGCAGATCACCGACATCCTCGCCGGCGTGCGGCCTCCGGAAGGCGCGCCGCAACGCGGCATCGCCTACAAGACCGGCACATCCTACGGCTACCGTGATGCATGGGCGATCGGCTTCGACGGCCGTTACGTTCTGGGGATCTGGGTCGGTCGCGCCGACGCCAGCGCGGTGCCCGGCCTCTCGGGCTACGTGTCGGCGGCCCCCATCCTGTTCGAAGGTTTTGTCCGCTCCGGCCTCGCCGCTGTCGCTCTGCCAAGCCAGCCAGCCGGCGTGCTTCGGCCGAGACGCGAGGACTTGCCGGTCACCCTTGCCCGCTTCGGAACAGGCAACGAACTCCAGCTTGGCACTGGCGCCACCGAGCCAGCGCCGCGTATCGTCTTTCCACCGGACGGTGCCCGCGTCGACCTCGGCGTGTCCGGATCCCAAGCCACACCGCTGGTGCTGAAACTGCAGGGCGGCCGGGCGCCGTTCCGCTGGCTCGCCAACGGCAAGCCGCTGGCCGGCATCGACCGCCGCCGCACTGCGACCTGGCTGCCGGACGGAACAGGCTATTCGACGCTGACCGTCATCGACGCCGCCGGTCGCGCCACCAGCGTCAAGGTCTTCGTCGAATAGACTGCACGGGGCGACTCCATTTGTGATCGGCCCGTCGCTTCGGTGAGGTAGAATTTTCTTGCCTGACCGCCAAATCGCTGGAACTTTTCTTCGCAGGCCCGAAAAAGGCAACTTTCGCCGCACCCAAATTCTACAATTTCGATAGAGTAGAATACAGTTCAACGGAGGCGGAAATGACCAAACCTCACTTCAAGAAACTGATCGGCATCCTCATTGCCGGCTCTGTCCAGTTCGGTGCGCTCGGTTTCGCGTTCGCTGATACGACGATCCTCAACGTGTCCTACGACCCGACGCGCGAGCTCTACAAGCAGTTCGACGAAGCCTTTGCCGCCTACTGGAAGAAGGAAAGCGGCGAGACGGTGACTGTGCAGCAGTCGCATGGCGGTTCCGGCAAACAGGCACGCGCTGTCATCGACGGCCTGGAGGCCGATGTCGTCACGCTGGCACTCGAGAGCGACATCAACGCCATTGTCGAGAAATCGAAGAAGATCAATCCCGATTGGCGCACCAAGTTCGAGCACAACTCCGCCCCTTACACATCGACCATCATCTTCCTGGTCCGCAAGGGCAACCCCAAGGGTATCAAGGACTGGAACGATCTGGTGAAGGACGGCGTCCAGGTCATCACGCCAAACCCGAAGACCTCCGGTGGCGCACGCTGGAACTATCTCGCGGCCTGGGCCTACGCCAACGCACAGAACGGCGGCGACGAAGCCAAGACCAAGGAATTCATCTCCAACCTCTACTCGCACGTTCCCGTGCTCGACACCGGTGCCCGCGGCTCGACCGTGACCTTCGCCCAGAAGGATCTCGGCGACGTGCTGCTTGCCTGGGAAAACGAGGCCTATCTCGCGCTCGATGAATTCGGCGCCGACAAATTCGATGTCGTCTACCCGCCCACATCCATCCTCGCCGAGCCGCCTGTCGCCGTCGTCGACGGCAATGTCGACACCAAGGGCACGCGCAAGGTGGCGGAAGCGTATCTGAAATACCTCTATTCGAAAGAGGGCCAGACGATCATCGCCAAGAACCATTACCGTCCCGCCAAGCCCGAGCTCGTCCCGGCCGAGGACCTTGCAAAGCTGCCTGAGATCAAGCTTGTGACGATCGACGATCCGCAATTCGGCGGCTGGAAGAAGGCACAGCCTTATCATTTCGCCGACGGTGGTATATTCGACCAGGTCTACAAGCCGGCGCAGTGAGGGCTGCAGTGACGTCTCGAAATTCTCGAGGCGTTCTCCGGCTGGCATGATGCCGAAAAGTTGCAGACTTTTCGGACCGGGATCATGCAACAAACAAGGAGATAGAGCGGATGCCAA
This sequence comes from Mesorhizobium sp. Pch-S, assembly GCF_004136315.1. NCBI lineage: Bacteria > Pseudomonadati > Pseudomonadota > Alphaproteobacteria > Hyphomicrobiales > Phyllobacteriaceae > Mesorhizobium > Mesorhizobium sp. Pch-S. The sequence continues at coordinate 4,662,271 of NZ_CP029562.1, read as the reverse complement.
TGCGTCCGCTCTAGGGCAACAAGAAGGGACGGGCCAACAACAATATGACCACAGCACCCGCGCAGGCGGGGTGGCGGTTCAAGCAGCCGAGTGTCATTCCGGGTTTCGGACTGACGCTCGGCTTCTCGCTTGTCTACCTCACCCTCATCATTCTCATCCCGCTGGCTGGACTGGTCTGGCGCTCCGCATCGCTCGGATGGGTCGATTTCTGGCGCATCGTCACCGCCGATCGCACCTTGAGAGCGCTGGAGATCAGCTTCGGCACCGCCCTCATTGCAGCCTTGGTCAATGTCGTGTTCGGCACGATCGTCGCCTGGGTGCTGGTGCGCTACAAGTTTCCAGGCCGGCGCGTGGTCGACGCCATGGTCGATCTCCCCTTCGCATTGCCGACCGCGGTCGCCGGTATCGCGCTGACCACGCTCTATGCCCCGAATGGCTGGCTGGGCAGCCTGCTGATGCCGCTCGGCATCAAGGTGGCCTACACGCCGCTCGGCATCATCGTGGCACTGGTCTTCGTCAGCCTGCCTTTCGTGGTGCGCACCGTCGAGCCGATCATCGAGGAAATCGACAAGGAGGTCGAGGAAGCCGCTGCCACGCTCGGCGCCAGCCGCTTCCAGACGATCACCCGCGTGCTTTTCCCAGGACTGGCACCAGCCATCATCACCGGTTTCGCTCTGGCCTTCGCACGTGGTGTCGGCGAATACGGCTCGGTCATCTTCATCGCCGGCAATCTGCCCAAGGTCACGGAGATCGCGCCGCTGCTCATCGTCATCCGGCTCGAGGAGTTCAACTACGCTGCGGCGACCGCCATTGCCGCGGTGATGCTGGCCATCTCCTTCGCCATGCTGCTCGTCATCAATCTCCTGCAGGCATGGAGCCGCAAGCGCTATGGCTGATCCGGAAATCAAATCCTACGAGCCGGTGCACGACAATGTCTCGGCGGCCGTCACCGAGAGCCGCTCGGCGCGTGCCTTGCTGATGACGATCGCCTTCGTCTTCCTTGGCATCTTCCTGCTGCTGCCGCTCATCATCGTCTTCAAGGAGGCCTTCGCCAAAGGTGTCGGCGCTTACTTCACCTCCTTGAACGACCGCGACACACTGTCCGCCATCCATCTCACGCTCCTGGTGGCCGTGATTGCCGTGCCTCTCAATGTGGTTTTCGGCATTGCCGCCGCCTGGGCGATCGCCAAATTCGAATTCAAGGGCAAGGCGTTCCTGACCACCTTGATCGACTTGCCCTTCTCGGTCTCGCCGGTCATCTCCGGCCTGGTCTACGTGCTGCTGTTCGGCGCCCAGGCGATGCTCGGCCCATGGCTGAAATCGCATGGCATCGAAATTCTCTTCGCCGTGCCAGGCATCGTGCTTGCCACCGTCTTTGTCACCTTTCCCTTTGTCGCGCGCGAACTGATCCCGCTGATGCAGGAACAGGGAACCGGGGACGAGGAAGCCGCGCTCTCGCTCGGCGCCAATGGCTGGCAGGTCTTCTGGTATGTCACGCTGCCCAACATCAAATGGGGCCTGCTCTACGGCGTCCTGCTGTGCAACGCCCGCGCCATGGGCGAATTCGGCGCGGTGTCGGTGGTCTCCGGCCATATCCGCGGCATGACCAACACCATGCCGCTGCATGTCGAGATCCTCTACAATGAATACAACGCCGTCGGCGCTTTTGCCGTGGCGTCGCTGCTGGCCGGCCTTGCGCTGGTCACTCTGATCTTGAAAACCGTTCTCGAGATGCGCTACGGCGCCGAACTCGCCGCGACACGCGGACATTGACAGGGACATTTGGATGGAAGTTCGCGTTGCCAATGTACGCAAGGAATTCGATCGGTTTCCGGCGCTTCGGGATGTCTCTCTCGACATTCGCTCGGGCGAGCTGATCGCTCTGCTTGGACCTTCCGGCTCGGGCAAGACCACGTTGCTCAGGCTGATCGCAGGATTGGAGCGGCCGACAGCCGGCAAGATCTTCTTCGGCGACGAAGATGCGTCGAGCAAGACCATCCAGGAGCGCAATGTCGGCTTCGTCTTCCAGCACTACGCGCTGTTCCGGCATATGACGGTGGCCGACAATATCGGCTTCGGCCTCAAGGTCCGCCCCGGCGCCACGCGCCCGTCGAAGGAAGAGATCCGCGGCCGTGCTTCGGAATTGCTCAACCTCGTCCAGCTTTCCGGGCTGGAGAAGCGGTATCCCGCGCAGCTCTCAGGCGGTCAGCGCCAGCGTGTCGCGCTTGCCCGTGCCATGGCGATCGAGCCGAAGGTGCTTCTGCTCGACGAGCCTTTCGGTGCGCTTGATGCACAGGTCCGCCGTGAGCTGCGTCGCTGGCTGCGCGAGATCCACGACACCACCGGTCACACCACCGTCTTCGTCACCCACGACCAGGAAGAAGCGCTGGAGCTCGCTGACCGCGTCGTCGTGATGAGCCAGGGCCAGATCGAGCAGATCGGAACCGCCGACGAAGTCTACGACACGCCGAATTCGCCCTTCGTCTTCGGCTTCATCGGCGAATCGAGCTCGCTGCCTGTCAGGATCACCGACGGCCAGGTCTGGATCGCTGATCGGCCGATCGGACTGTCGGCACCGAACCATCCGCCCGGCGATGCCCTGCTCTATTTCCGCCCGCACGACATCGAGCTGCTCGATGGTTGCAGCGGCTGCATCGCCGGCACGGTCGTTGCCAGCCGCCGCGTCGCCGGTACGCGCCGCGTCGAACTGGAGATCGGCGGCGAACGCCAACGCGTCGAGATCGAACTGCCTGTCGACCATATCGCGACCCAGAAAAGCCGCATCGCTTTCCGGCCAAGCCGTTGGAAGCTGTTTCCGGTTAAGGGCGCCGGAAACTAGGAGCGCGCGAGCGTTACGTCGACAAAGAAGAAAAACCATTCTGAAATCACCAATCTTCAGGATGGTTTTTCTAATCCTATTGAAGGCTACAGACCGGCATTCCTCGTCTTTGTGGTATCAGGTTCTAATGTACGGACTTCCGCAGTAAATTTTTCCAACGGAGTCCTTTCATGAAACGCCTTTTGCTCGCCGGTGTTGCGCTGGCTGGCCTGATCCTCGCAGCAGTGCCCGCCTCTGCCGCCGAGAAACTGCTCAACGCTTCCTATGACGTCGGCCGCGAACTGTTCGTGCAGGTCAACAAGGCTTTCATCGAGAAGCATCCGGGTGTGACCATCGACCAGTCGCATGCCGGCACCTCCAAGCTGGCCCGTTCTATCGTCGAGGGCCTTGGCGCGGACGTGGTGACCTTCAACCAGGTTCCGGATGTCGACTTCCTGGTCAAGCAGGGTTTTGTCTCGGCGGACTGGCAGAAGGATTTTGCCAACAACGCCTCGCCCTTCTATTCCCTGCCCTCCTTCCTGGTGAGAGCCGGCAATCCAAAGAACATCAAGGACTGGGATGATCTCGCCCGCGACGGCGTCCAGGTGATCTTCCCCAATCCGAAGACTTCCGGCAATGCGCGCTATACCTATCTGGCAGCGACCGCCTATGCGAATGAGAAGTTCAAGGGCGACGCAACCCAGGTCAAGGAGTTCGTCTCCAAGATCTTCAACAACGTGCCGGTGTTCGATACCGGCGGCCGCGCTGCAACCACCACCTTTGCAGAACGTGGCATCGGCGACGTGCTGATAACCTTCGAATCCGAGACACAGGGCATCGCTCGCGAATACGGCACCGACAAATATCAGCAGATCGTCCCGTCGGTCAGTCTGCTGGCCGAATTCCCGGTCGCAATCGTCGACAAGGTTGCCGATGAGCATGGCACCCGCGAGCTCGCCAAGACCTATCTCGACTTCCTCTACACCCCGGAAGGCCAGAAGATCGAGGCGGAGAACGGCCTGCGTGTGCGCGACGAAAAGGTCGCTGCCGAATTCAAGGACAAGTTCCCCGAAGTTCGGCTTGTCACGGTCGAAGACGCATTCGGTGGTTGGGAAAAAGTCCAGAAGGATCACTTCGGCGAGGGTGCGCTGCTGGACGAGATCTACGGCAACCGCTGACCCAGGCTGGTTCAATTTGAACCCGTTTCTCCGGGCAGACAATCGAGAAGAAGCCGGCGCAAGCCGGCTTTTTCATTTCTGCGAAGACAACAGTGCCATTTTTGTAGCACAAAGCCTTCGCGTTTCGAAAACGCACGAAAAATCAACGCTCTTTTTATTGTATATCGACAAACTGGACTCTATTCTCTCTTCGTGCGTCCTGGCCGACCGTTTTGCCATGATTTGCGCACAAACAGCCGGCAAACGGCTGACGGGATTGCGGCTCAGGCAGTGACAGGCATGCTCACCAAAAAAGGCAAGTACGGGCTCAAGGCCCTTGTGCATCTGTCGCGGATGCCGGCCGGACAGCTGGCCTTCGTCAACGACATCGCCGTCGCCAACAACATCCCGAAGAAGTTCCTCGACGCCATCCTTGGTGAATTGCGCAATGCCGGTTTCGTGCAGAGCCGCAAGGGCAAGGACGGTGGCTATCGCCTCGCCCGTCCGGCGGCCGAGATCAAGATCGGCCACGTCGTGCGTGTGCTCGACGGCCCGCTGGCGCCGATTCCTTGCGCCAGCCGCACGCAGTACCAGCGCTGCGAGGACTGCAACGAGGAAACCTGCGAAGTCCGCCATATGATGCTCGAAGTGCGCCAGGCGATCGCCGACGTGCTCGACAACCGCAGCCTGGCGGCGATGCGCGACGCCGATAACGACGATTATCCGCTGGAGCTGTCTTCCCAATCGAACTGACCGCGAAACGCGGTCGGCTGTCTTGTTGGTTACGCGGTTGCGGGCCGAGACCGCCCTACCCGCCACAGGACCAGCACCATCACGGCCAGGTTCACCACATTCCAGGCGATGCCGTTGAGGAATGCGGCAGCGTAAGAACCGGTAAGATCGTAGATCCAGCCCGAACTCCATCCCCCCACGGCCATGCCGATGATGGTCGCCATGATGACCAGGCCGACGCGCTGTCCAGCCTCGGCCGCGGGCATGTATTCACGCACGATGATCGCGTAGCAGGGCACGATGCCGCCCTGGGAAAGGCCGAACACCAGCGAGACGATGTAAAGCGACGCCAGCCCGTCGAAGGGAATGTAGAACAACAGCGACAGGCACTGCAGCGCCGAGCCGATCAAAAGCGTCTTGATGCCGCCGATCCGGTCGGCAACGAAGCCGGACACCAGCCGGCTGACAACGCCGCCGGCAAGCATGAGCGACAGCATCTCGGCACCGCGCGCCACGCCGTAACCAAGGTCCATGCAGTAAGCGACGATATGCACCTGCGGCATCGCCATCGCCATGCAACAACCGAAACCGGCGATGATCAGCAGGCCTTGCAGGGTTGCAGGTGACAGTGCGATCGGCTGCACACGACGGGATGTCGAGGAAGGTGAGGTCACGAAAGCTTCACGCGGTGCGGGTTGCCGCATCATCAGCACCAGCGGGATCATGGTGACGAGGCAGAAGATACCTATGACCAGATAGGTGAAGCGCCATCCCTCGGCAGCGATCAGCAGCGGCATCACCACGGGCCATAAAGCGCCAGCCAGGTAGTTGCCACAGGCGGCGGCTGCGACCGCGACACCGCGGCGACGGTTGAACCAGTGTGAAATGTCGGCCACCAGCGGCCCGAAGATCGCAGCGGTGCCGAAGCCGACGAGAATTCCCTGCGCCAGCGTGAACTGCAGGATCGAACCGGCGAAAGATGCCAGGATCATGCCCGCGGCGAGTGTCAGCGACGACAACAGCGCTGGCATCCAGTAGCCCACGCGGTCGACCGCGCGCCCGACCAGCACGTTGCCGGCGGCAAAGCCGATCATCGTGGCTGTATAAGGCAACGACGCATCGGCACGGTCGACGCCGAACTCGGCCTGTACGGCGGGCAGCACGACAACCACCGCCCACATACCGACAGCACCAATCGTGCCCAGCACAACGGAAACGGCAAGCCTCAGCCAGGCCTCGCGGCCATCAATGACGGAGACTTTGCTCCCCGACGGGATGGGATGCTGGTTCATGTCGGGATGCGGGCTCCACTTTCGGCACCCCACCCTTACCTTTCCAGGTCCCGCAGCCGGCAGCACCAAGCTGGATCAAAATTTAAGACCAGCTTGATTGCCTCAAGGCCGTGACACCACGCCGGCCTGCGTGATCATCATGTTGGTCAGGGTGCGCTCGGCATGAGTCAGCCGCCAGTCGAGCATCCTCTGAGCATAGTGCAGCACCGTCGGCGTCATGTCCGGCCGCTCGGCCAGATTGGTCGTCTCGTCCGGGTCCTCTACGAGATCGAACAGCAGCGGCGGCAAAGCAGCGAAATGCACATATTTGAAGCGGTCGTCGCGGATGACCGCATAGCTGCATTGATCGGACGTGATGCCGAGCGTCACCTCAGCCTTCTGCGTCGCCACGGTGCGGAAATCATGTTCGAAGAAGATCGCGTTCCGCCAGTCGGCGGGTGTGTCACCGCGCAGCAGCGGCAACAGCGAGCGGCCATCGCAGGCGCGCGGCTTCTCGAGCCCGAGCCAGTCGAGGACGGTCGGCATCACGTCGACAGCCTCGGTGAAGACCTCCACGGTCGTGCCGCGCGCAGCATCGGCGTCGGCGCACGGATCGCGGATCACCAGCGGCAGATGGAAAGCGCCGTCGAAATAGACCTCCTTGCCCCAGGCATGATGCTCACCAAGCATTTCGGCGTGGTCGCTGGTGACGATGATCAGCGTACGGTCATATTCGCCGGTTCGCTTCAGATGCTCGATGATACGGCCAAGGTGATGATCGACTTCGGCGATCAACCCGTAATAGGTCGCCCGCATCTGCCGGATTTCCAATTCGCTGGCCGAAACCGGATCAAACGGGCTGTGCTCGTCATAGCCACCCGGGACACTTATCCGATCCAGCTCATAGGCAAGCATCGGATGCTGCCTTTTTTCCTCGGCAAGACTTGCGGCGCGCGCCGGCAAGCTCACAGCTGCGGGATCGACCAAGGCATTGTAGGGCTCCGGCGCGATCAGCGGCGGATGCGGCCGCAGAAACACGAAATGCGCGAACCACGGGCTGTCGCGCCGGACCGAAAGCCATTTCAGGAACGCGTCGGTCAGGAATGCAGCTTCGCTGTGCTCGGCCGGATAGACCGTCGGAATGTAGCGGAAGCCACGATCGTCAGGTTTTTCGAAACCGGACTTGGGACGGAAGACATCAGCCCGGCCGCCGGGCAGGTCGTAACCCTTGGCGAGAAGGTCCGCGATCCATTCTTCCATTTCGTCAGGCAGATGCAGCGCCGCCTCGAATCCCGGCATCACGCTTTCATAGGTCTTGAGTGACGGATCATTGGCGTCGAGATCGCGTGGATCAGCACTGGTGTCGGTGTAACCGAACAAGGCTGGCCGATAACCGGCCTTGCGCGCCTCCAGCGCGATGTTGGTGTGGCGCGCATCGAGCGGCGTACCGTTGCGGCCGGAGCGATGGTTCATCAGATAGAGCCCGGTCAGCAGGCTGGTGCGCGAAGGCCCGCATGGCGTGCATTGCCCGAAATGCTTGCGAAACAGCATCCCGTCCGCCGCCAGTGCATCGAGGTTCGGCGTGCGCACATTGGGATGGCCAAGTGCCGACAGGCAGTCGCCGCGCCACTGGTCGGCGCAGATAAGAAGCACATTCGGGCGTTGCGTCATGTTACGGGGCTCATTCAGGTTCGCGCCCCACCACCTTGTCGGTGTTGGCAAGCAGCTTGCGCACGGCGGCGCGCGCTGCATCGGGACGCTGCAGGCGGATGTTCTTCTCGACCAGTTCGTGCAGCTTCTGGGCGGTCTCGAGATCGTCGCCCTCACGCGTCACATGCACGAACAAATGGTCGAAAGCCTGTTCGATCAAGACACCAAGCGGTACCAGCAGATCGTTGCCGGACGCGCGCAGAATGGCGAGGTGAAAGCGTGTGTCGGCGCGCGTGCGTTCTTCCAGGGTTGGAGCATTGTTCATGTCGCGGCAGGCGCGGGAAATCTCCTCCATCTGCTCTTCCGTCCTGCGCATGGCGGCGAACGCCGTGGCTTCCGGCTCGATCAGGTGACGGAACTCCTGCACGGTACGCAGGAAAGCGCCACGGTCAGGCGACGTGGCGTACCAGCCCAGCACATCCCGGTCGAGCAGGTTCCAGCGTTCGCGCGGCTCGACCCGGCTGCCGACTTTGGGGCGGGACGCAAGCAGGCTCTTGGCCATCAGCATCTTGATCGCCTCGCGCACGGCAGAACGGCTGACGTTGAAGGTTTCTGCCCATTTCGTTTCGTTGGGCAGGATGGTGCCGGGCGGATAGTCGCCACGTACGATGGCAAGGCCGATCTCGTTGGCGACATGTGCGTGCACGCTGGAGCCGGCCCGGCGAACCGCAGGCATCGGCTTTTCGGCACCGTTGTCGCTTTTTGCCTTCCCCTTGGCCGCGCGCATGCTTTTCCTTGTCGGCACCAGGCCAACAAGCGGGCCCGTATCACCTGCCCAACAAGTCTGGGCTCGGCCGGCATGTCAAGGCGTCAGGGCCGAGAAGAATTTCAGCGCAGTGCCACGTCCAGCGAAACGTAACGCCGCGGCGAGGAAGCGATCGCCGCCGAAGCCACAGCGACGCCGGCGCGCAGCGCATCCTCCAGCGTAGCGCCATCCAGCAGAGCGCCGAGATAACCGGCGTTGAAGGTGTCGCCGGCGCCGGTGGTGTCGATCACCGCGACGGCAGGCGCCGGCACATGTGTGACCTCCCCGTCGCGCCAGGCGGAAGCGCCGTCGCCGCCGCGTTTGATAACAACAATGGCACCGGGTTTGGCACGCTTCGCGAGCCACATGGCCGCCGCTTCCACAGTCTGTTCACCAGACAATGAAAGGCTTTCGATTTCGTTCAGCAGCACATGATCGCAATGCGCAAGACAGGCAACGGTGGACGCCTTGATCGTATCGGTCCAGCCGTCCGAGGGCCAGCCGGTATCGAGGGCAACTGCAAAACCGCGCGCCGAGACGGTGGCCAGCATCGCTTCGAAGACCTCGATCAGGTCGAGATAAAGAAAGGAGCCGGTCAGCAGCGCAATGTCACCGGCAGTTGCTTCCTCCGGCAACATGGCCAGCATGCTCTCCGGGGTCTGTACGGCAAGGTTGCCTGCCGTGGTGAGAAACGATCGCTCGCCACCCGGATGCTCGACACCGACCGACAGCGCGGTCGGTGTCGCCACCTGGGGCCAGGTGCGGGCAACCTCGCCGAATGTCTCGATCAGCCAGGCGCCGAACATGTCATTGCCGACGTTGCAGACGATGTGGTGTGGTATGCCCAGCGCCTTGAGTGCCAGTCCCGTGTTCCCCGCCGGCCCGCCTGCACGCAATTCCGAATGATCTACGAAGGTCTCGGTTCCGGGACGCGGCCAGGGCGTCACCGGCCCCATGATCAGATCGACCATGACGCCGCCGATAACGTGGATGGATGGCCGGTGCGGGCGTTCATGCTTCATGGTCAATTCCGGTTATTTTCGTCGAGCGCACCGGTTCGCCAACTCCCGCTACCTTGCGGCTGGAAACGGCAATGATGAGCTTTTGCAAGGCAGGCAGCATCGCGGCGACCGCAGACAGCCCCTCGTTGCTTGAAAATGCGACGGTCACCGCGCCTTCGATCGGCGCTTCACCACTGCAATCGAAGATCACCGGCACGGTCCCAGCACCAAGTGCTGCCCTGGCGAGCGTCGCCGTACCGGCGCCAAGCGCGCCAGGCCCACGCAGGAGGAGCACGCCCAGATCGGGCGCCAGTGCCTCGAGCGGGCCGTGACGGAACTGGCCAAATTCGAAACCGAACGCCGGAATACGGGCCAGTTCCATCAGCATCAGACCATTGGCTTCCGCAAGTCCCCGCAGTTCGCCCCGCCCGGCGATGATGACCGAATTTTTCTGTGCCAGCGCCTCAACGGCTTCTTCCAATGCGGACTGACGCGATGCGGCAAGGGTGGCCGCGAAGCTGCCGATTTCACCACCTGCTGCCGCCAGGACTGCCGCATGCAGGGCCAGCGTGATGGTGAGGCTGCGTGTCGCCGCGAACGCGACTTCCTGGCCGCCGACGCCGACGAGGCATCGCAAGCTGAGCCCAAGTGTGCTCTGCGGTGCCAGCGTCATCCCAAAAAGGTCGGCGCCAGGAGGCAGCAGATCCAGCAACTGCAGGATTTCCCCGGATTCGCCGGATTGCGAAACCAGTACGAGCGTACGGGCCTGCGCCGGTAGATCCTGCAGCAGAACATCGCCAGCGGTCTCAGCCCGACAATCAACACCAAGCCGGCGCCAGGACGTTTCAGCCATGCGGTTGGCATAGTGCGAAGCGCCCATGCCGATCAGAACCAGCCGACCAGTGCGCATGATGCTGGCAGCCAGTTCAGCTGCCATTGCTTCATTCCCCGTCAACGAGGCGATCGCGTCCGCGCCCTGCCGCGCCATCTCGGCCTGCAGCAATGCAAGCCCCTTGCCGCTTGTCGTCTCCGTCGCCATGGTCAGCCTTTCACACTGCCGCCGAGAGACCGGAAAGCAGCGATTTCTGCAGGAAGAAGCCGATCAGCACCGGCGGCAACGCCGCCAGCAGTCCGACTGCCGAGATCAGCCCGTAGTCGGTAGCGCGACCCGCAGCAAAGTCGGCGATCGCCACCGGCAGGGTCTTGGCACGCGTATCGCTGGTGTAGAGCAGCGCATAGAAGAACTCGTCCCAGGCAAGCAACAGCGCGAAAAGCGCGGCAGCACCTGCCGAGGCGGCTGCGACCGGCAGCGTTATGCGGGTCAGGATCTGGAACAGGTTTGCCCCGTCGATCGACGCGGCCTGTTCGATCTCCACCGGCACGCTGTCGAAGCCCGATTTCATCAGCCAGGTCACGAAGGGCAGAAGGATGGTGCAGTAAACGATGATCAGCGAAGTGACGTTGTTGAGCAGGCCGAGCGCCGAAAACACCTTGTAGAGCGGCAGGATCAGCGCCACCGGCGGCATCATGTAGGTGACGATCACCGCATAGAGCAGCGGCATCCGGTCGGGAAACCGCGAAAACGAGTAGGCGGCGGGAATGCCCGCTGCGAGTGCTATCGCCGTGGCACTGACGGCCACGATTACGGAATTGCGCAGCGCCGAAAGGAAGGCGAGCCCCGCGGACCCCTCCTCCAGTGAGAACAGCCGCGCATAGCGCGAGAAATCCGGTTGTTCTGGAATCCAGCGCAGCGGGATCGTGGTGAGGTCGTTGGCGTCCGAAATGCTCATGATGAACAGCCAGGCGACCGGCGCCAGAATGGAAGCGACGAACACCGCTACGGCGGCATAGACCAGGATGGTGGCGGTCAGGCTGCGTCTCATAAGCGTTTCTCCCGCCGCACCAGCATGACGACGTAGATCGAAATCATCAGCGCGCTCATCGCGGTTACAGTCAGTGCATAGGCGGCACCGCTGCCGGCGCGCAGATAGGTGAAGGACTCCTGGTAGACAAAAAAGGACACCGTCTTGGTGGAATCGGCTGGCCCGCCACGCGTCATGACATAGAAGATGTCGAAGACCTTGAAGGCTTCGATGGCGCGCAACACCATGGCAACGCTGAGCGAGCCCATGATGCCCGGCAGCGTGATCTTCCAGAACCGCGTCCAGGCATTCGCCCCATCCATGATCGCGGCTTCGTAGAGGTCCTTCGGTACAGTCTGCAGACCCGCCAGCGCGATCAGAGCGATCAGCGGATAGTTCTTCCAGATGTCGGCGAGGATGACCATGTTCATCGCCGTTGCAGGGTCGCCCAGCCAGGAGCGATAGGCATCGAGCAGGCCGACCTGGGTCAGCAATGCATTCAGGCTGCCATATTCGGGATTGTAGATGAGACGCCACATCACCGCATTGACGATGGTGGGCAGTGCCCAGGGCAGGATCAGCAGCGCCCGCACCACGGCGCGGCCCTTGAACTCCTGATTGAGCAGCAGTGCAACCAGCACGCCGAGCACCACTTCGGCCGAAACCGACAGCACGGTGAAATAGGCGGTGCGGCCGACGGCAGCGCGAAAGTCGCTGTCATCGAGAATGTAGGCGAAGTTCTCCAGCCCGACCCATTGCCATACATAGCCCTGGCCGGTGAGGCTGGCGTCCGTAAACGCCAGCCACAGGGTGTTGAGGAGCGGAAACGCCGTCACCAGCACCATGATCGCAATCATGGGCGCCAGCAAAAGCCAAGCCGTACGGTCCTGTTGGGCTGGGGCCATGACGGCTGTGCTCTCCCCTCGAAGCGCCGGCGGCCTAGCGCAGCCGTCCGGCGGCCTTGGTCGCCGCCTTCATGGCGTCGTCCGTCGAAGCCTGCCCGAGCAGCACCTGCTGGATGTTCTTCTGCAGAATCGACGACAGTTCCGGATAGGATGGTGTCATCGGACGGGCGAACATCACGCCGAGCGAGACCTTGGCAGCGTCGATCAGCTTTTCCTGCCCCTTGGTCACCGCCGGATCCTCATAGGACGATTTCCAGATCGGCAGGCTGAGCTTGGCGTATTTGTTCTGGGTTTCCTGCGAGGTCATGAAGGTGATGAACTTCCAGGCCTCGTCGGGATGCTTGGAACCGGCGGAGATGCCCAGCCCCATCGAGCCGTTGATGGCGGAGGCTTCGGCCTTGCCCTTGAAGCCTGGGGCCGGAACGATGCCGACCTTGCCGGCGATCTTGCTCTCCTTCGGGTCGTTGGCCATGTTGAACATGTAGGTCCAGTTCATCGCGAACGCGGCTTCGCCTGCCGAGAACACCTTGCGCACGTCCTCTTCCAGATACTCGCGCGAGTTCGGGTTGGTGACGCCGTCATCGAGCGTCTTTTTCATGTAGTTGACGGCTTCGACCGAACCGCCCGTGTCGAAGGACAGCTTGCCATCCTGGGTGAAAGAACCCTTGGCGCCGCCCACCATCGACGTGTAGTCGCAGATCAGCGCCTCGGCCTGGCTCCAGCTCCATACGATCGGATATTTGGCGATGCCCTTGTCCTTGATGATCTTGGCCTGTTCGGCCAGTTCCTCGAAGGTCTTGGGCGGAGCAGAAATACCCGCCTGCTTCAGCATATCCTCGTTATAGAACAGATACTTGGTGTCGAGGATCCAGGGCATGCCCCAGATCTTGCCGTCATAGTCCACCGTGGTCCACGCACCGTCGAACACCTTGTCCCGATCGCCTTTGGGGACGCGGGCAGTGACATCCTGCAGGAAGCCCTTGGTGGCGAATTCCGGCGGCCAGATCACGTCGAACAGGACAACGTCGTAACCAGAAGAGCCGGCGCCCTGAGCCGCCACGATCTTGTCGTGCAGCGCCTCGTAAGGCACGAACTCCAGATTGACCTTGAGGCCTGGATTGGCTCCCTCGAATGCCTTGGCCATGGCCTTGGTATCGTCCTCGCTGTAGGCGGCCTGCTTCATGAAAATAGCGTTCAGCGTCACGTCCTCGGCGAAAGCCGGAAGCGACTGATGGATCAGCAGCACAAGCCCGCAGGCTGCGCCCTTGAAGAAGCTGTTCATTGATTCCTCCCGATTGGCAGCTGCCCGGCCTGTGTGGCCTCGACAGCCACGCAAACTAGACCATGTGAAATTAATTAAATCAAGTTGATTGGCTTATATTTTCCTTCATAATCGACGGAACTCGCGTAGAGAGTTCACATGACCCTCAGAAGACCCGTCGCAGGCACCAATCTCGAACAGGCCAAGTCGCACAACCGCCGTGTCGTCATCGAGGCGATCAGGACGAACGGCGCGCTCTCGCGTGCCCAGATCGCACGGCTTACCGCCCTGAGTTCCCAGACGATTTCCAACATCGTCGACGAATTGGAACGGGCAGGCCTCCTGCGCGCAGAGGCGACGCAGAAAGGCGCACGCGGACAGCCGGCGGTGCCTTATTCGATCGACCCCAACGGAGGCTATTCGATCGGCCTGCAGCTCGACCATCAGACCGCTGTCGGCGTCGTCACCGACCTGTCCGGCACGCTGCGCGCACGCGTCGAGCGCAAAGTTGACAGACCGACGCCGGCAGAAGCGATGCCCTTGCTTTCGGCGATGACCGACGAACTCGTGCGCTCCTTCCGTTTCGACCGCAGCCGGCTGCTCGGCATCGGCATGGCGATGCCTGGCCCCTTCGATGTCGAGGGCATGACCTCGGTCGGCCCAACTGCCCTGCCCGGCTGGCAGGATTTTCCGGTGGCAGCCGAACTGGAACGCCTGACTGGCCTGCCTGTGACCTTCGAAAATGACGCCACTGCCGCTGCCATCGGCGAACGCCTCTACGGCGTTGCCAGGAACCTCGCCAGCTTCGTCTATCTCTTCATCGGCACGGGCCTCGGCGCCGGTCTTTTCCTCGACGGCCATCTCTACAAGGGCAGCCGTCACAACGCCGGCGAGATCGGTCACATGATCGTCAAGCCGGACGGACTCGCCTGCTTCTGCGGCAAGCATGGCTGCCTGGAACGCTATGTCTCGCTGCGCGCCGCCTATGATTGCCTGGAAATGCCGGACCCGGACCACGCTTCACCCGACAGGCTGGACGAGTTGCTGGCCGCCGGTGACGAGCGCCTGCTAGCCTGGGCCGACCAGGCGGCAGCGCCGCTGAGGCAGGCCATCGATGTCCTCGAGCTCGCCTTCGATCCGGAGACCGTGGTATTGGGCGGCTTCATGCCGCTTGCCGTCATCGAACTGCTGGCGGGGCGGCTGGAGCCGCTGCATCTGTCGGTTTCCTCGACCCGTGCACGCACGGTGCCCCGCGTCCTGATCGGTGCGGCAGGCAAGGACACCTCTGTGCTCGGCGCCGCGGCGCTGCCCATCTTCTCCGAGACCAACCCCCAGTTCGACGTCTTGCAGAAGCCGCTCGATTGAGGCCGACCGCATAAGGCTGCGACGGCACCAGCAATTTTGCGCGACGCCAAGCCAATGCGCAATTGTCATGCTTGCCGTCCCGGCAGGATTGCATGATCGTTGCCTCGTCAAACCGACAGGAGAGGATCATGAAGGCAATGAGCTTTGTGCGGCTCGCCGCGCTTGGCGCCGTGCTCGCCGCAAGCAGCGCCGCATCGGCGGAAGAACCGGCATTCTGGAAATTCTACGAACAATCCCTGAAGTCTGCGAAATACATCGACCTCACCCATGCTTTCGCGCCGGTGCAGCCGGTCTGGCCGGGCTTCGGCCCCGCCAAATTCAAGCCGGCCGTGGCCGGCGCCGACATCGAAGGTTACGTCAAAAAAGGTGAGGAGTTCACCTATGAGAAGCATGGCTTCGTTGCCAGCGCCTATGACCTGACCACCGACCAGTACGGCACCCAACTCGATCCGCCTTCACACTGGAATCCCAAGGGCGCCACCATCAGCGACCTGCCGCCGACATTCGCTGTGAGGCCGCTGGTGGTGATCGACATCAGCGGGAAGGCAAAGACCGACGAGGGGTATCACCTCAAAGTTGCCGACATCGAGGAATGGGAGAAGAAGCACGGCCGCATCCCGGAGGGTTCGGTCGTGTTCGTGCGCTCTGACTGGTACAAGAAATGGAATGAGCCGGAACGCTTTGCCAAGGCGCCATTTCCAGGGGTGAGTCTCGACGCGCTCAAATTCCTGCATCTGGAGCGCAAGATCCTGTTTCATGGCCACGAGCCGCTCGACACCGACACCACGCCGACCCTCGAGGGCGAATATTGGCTCATGCACAACAATTTCGTGCAGGCCGAAGGCGTGGCCAATCTCGACAAGGTCCCCGAGGCCGGTGCACTGGTGACGATCGGCTTTGCCAAGCCGCAGGGCGGCTCGGGTGGCTACGCGCGTTATGTCGCGATCGCTCCGGCAGACTGGCCGCAGGGTGTTTCCATCAACGATGCCCCCGGAGCCCCGCTTCCCGAGCAGAGTGCCCCGCTGAAACGCGACAAGGATGGCGTTTTCCGGCCGACACCATAACAATCATGGCGCGGAGGCCTCCATCCGTGACGAGAGCATTCGCCAAGTGGAATCACTTGGCGTTACAAGAATGCGACGAAAACAAAAACTTGGGGTGTTTCCGCGTTTCAGTGAAAAACGGAAACGCTCCAGGATGGAGGCCGGTGCCTCACGCCGCGGCTGTGATGCCGTAGAGGATAGGCATCAGGCCGGCGAGCGCCTTGAAGCGCTCCCATGATTTGCGTTCCGGCCTGGTCCAGCCCGTCTCCGCCAAGGCGGAGATGCGCGGAAACACCAGACGGTCGAATACGCCGCGGTCTGTCATCGGCTCGGACCAGATGCAGGATTGTATGCCGAGGAAGTGCTTCTTCTGCTGCTCGGTCCATCCCTCGACCGGGTCGAACTCATAGAGCGTCTGTGGTTCCGACCAACCGGCCCAGGCGGCACCCGGCTCTGACCAGGCAGGACTGTTGGCCATGTCGAGATAATAGACCTGTCCCGGGCAGACGACGATATCGTAGCCGCGCCCGGCAAGTGCTGCCGACACCTCGACAGAACGCCAGCCATTCAGGAAGCTCTTCTCCTTGTCGATGATATCGCCATGCGCGGCTTCTTCCCAGCCGCCGGTGATGCAACCGCGCAAGGCCAGGAATTTCTGAATGCGCGCAAGGAACTGCGCCTGCAGCACGGCAGCGCCTGAACCGTCGATTTCGTCGGCGCCATGATGATTGGTGACGACGTTCAGGCGCTTGGCATGTGCGGCTGCAACGTCGGTACCGGCGAGTTCGGCAAGTCTTGCCAGTGCTTCGGGCGAACCGGACCAAGCCCCGATCGGCACCTCATCGGCACCGACATGGATGCGCTTGTAAGGGAACAGCTCGATCACCTCGTCGAGGATGGTCTCGAGAACCCTGTAGGTTTCCTCGCGAGCCGGGTTGAGGCAGTTGTTGGGGAAACCCTGCACCGAATAATAATCACCGTGCTCGGCCGGATCGCGCAGTTCGGGGATCGCCAGCAGCATCGCATAGCAATGGCCGGGAACGTCGATTTCCGGGATCACCTGGATACCGACACGACCCGCCAGCGCAACGATCTCGCGCACCGAAGCCTTGCTGTAATAGCCGCCGGCCCGCTCGGGCCCAGAACCCAGCAACGGCGGCAACGGCAGGCCGTGACCGCGCCAGGCGCCGATGCGGGTCAGTTCCGGATAGGCATCGATCTCCAGGCGCCAGGCTTCATCATCGGACAGATGCCAGTGGAAGCGGTTGAGCTTGTTCCACGCCAGTATCTTGAGGAAACGGCTGACCTCGGCTGTGCCATAGAATTGGCGCGCCACGTCGAGATGTGTGCCACGCCAGCCAAGCGACGGCTCGTCCTTGATCTCGCCTTCCAGCGGGAACAGGAATGTCTCGGGATGATGGCGCGCCCCGCGCAGGATCTGGCCCAGCGTAATCAGTCCGTAGAGCAGGCCGGTGCGTGTCGCTGCCGAGATCATCACGCGACCGCCGGCAAAACGGATGACATAGGCTTCCGGGGCGAAATCGTCGGCCAGGGCCAGAGATACCGGCAGACCGCCCTCGCCTTCCGGTCGCACGATCCCCTCCACCGGAAACAGCCCTTCGACCAATTCGGCAAAGGCGGATGCCGCTGCCGTGGCTTCCTCGCCCTTGGCCTCGATCGCCAGGCCTTGTGGCACGGCGACGCGGCCGGATACGGACACGCTGTTCGGCCATGGCACGATCGACACCGGCACCGGCGCCACATGCGGCACGGGATAGATTTCGGCGCCGCGCTTCAGCGGTGCGTTGTCGCCCTTGGCCTGGGTCGGAGCGACGGAAACCGGTACTGTTGTCCCATCGGCCAATGCGACATAGGCGGTGTTGGCGCCATCGGTCCAGTGGCGCAGCGGATAGGACAGTCCACGCGCTGTCACCGTCCATGACGCTCCGGATTCCAGCACGAAGCCTTCCGGCGGTGACAGTTCGGAATGGTTGGAGAGACGTGCGGTCAGGACGCCCCCCTCGACTGCCGCTGCGGGATCGATACGGGCAGGACCGCTCACGCACAGCTTGAAGCCGGAAACCGGCTTTGCCGAGAGATTGGTCAGTGTCAGCGAATAGGCCAAGCTCTCGCCGCCAACGGCGGGGGTCCAATGGGTCTGCAGGCGGAAGGCTGATTTCGGCTGTATGGTCATGTCAAACTTTCAGTCTCGCAAACGTTGCACTGGAGGTCTCAGGCGCTTCCGCCCAGCTCGGAGAGTGGCGGAAGTCCAGCATCGCGCTCTGCCCGCCCATCGACGTGCCGGCGCATTATTCGTGCGGCCGCAGCTTCAACAATCCGGCATAGATGCCCGGTTCGGAGTTGGGGATCATGGTCGCACCCACCGTGCGCTCGTAGAATTCAGACGGGCCGACATCGCCGATGATGGCATAGCCATAGCCCATCGTTTTCAGGTCGAGCAGCGAAGCAAGCAGCAAGGCATGCCCAACGCCGAGGCCTCTTGCCGCCTTGTCGACGCCGGTGGGACCGAAAAACCCGCGCGCGATCGACTCATGGCAGGAGAAGCCGATCAGCTTTTCTTCGCGTGTCGCCAGGAAGCAGGTCGGCGGCTGGCGCATGATGGCGACGGCCGTTTCGCTCGACCAGCCCGCGCCGAACATCTGGCGTACCCAGTCGGTGACCAGTTCAAGCTCCGGGGCCAGCGCTCTCCGGATCGTCACTCCGGCTTTCAGCATGCGCTCGTCCAGCGCGGGTTCCGGTTTCAGGAGGGAAAGATTGACGAGGTAATCCATACTGTTCTGCCGCTTCAGGAGATTTGGTTCACGCGCCGAGGGCGCGGATGAAATGATTGGCGCCAACCTGCTCGACGGTGTCGGAAGCCGGCCTGCTGATACGGCGCACTTCTTCGGCATGACCAAGGAAACGCGCGCTGTCGCCCGGCACGAAAGGCCGATCGGGATCCGGCACCGCCGAGAGCAAAAGCTTGGTATAGGGATGCCTGGCGTTGCGGATCACCGTTTCCGTATCACCCCACTCCACCATCTGGCCGGCGAACATCACGATCACCTCCTCCGCGACATGCGCCGCAGTCGCAATGTCATGGGTGATGTAGAGCAGCGCAAGCTGTCTTTCGCGCTTGATGTTTGACAGCAGCTCGAGAATTCCCAGCCGGATCGACACGTCGAGCATCGAGGTTGGTTCGTCCGCCACCAGCACCTCCGGCCGTACGGCAAGAGCACGCGCGATGTTGACTCGTTGCCGTTGGCCGCCGGAAAGCTCATGCGGAAACTTGGCGGCCGTCACGACCGGATCGAGGCCCACAGAAGCGAGCAGATCGGCCACGCCCGAGACCTCTTCTGCCTTGCTGCGGGCATGCCCGTGCAACTTCAATGGCCGCGCCAGGTGGTGCTGGATTGAAAACACGGGATTGAGCGAAGCGAACGGGTCCTGAAACACCATCTGCACGGCGCGCCGGTAAGCGGCCTCAACCGCCCTGTCACCCGGCTGGGTGATGTCACGGCCGCGGAAATACATTCTGCCGGCCGTCGGTTCGTCCATGCGAGCGATGATGCGCGCGCAGGTGGTCTTCCCGCAGCCGGACTCGCCGACCAATGCCAGCGCCCGCCCAGGCTTCAGCGCCAGTGAAATGCCGCGCAGCGCCTGCACGATGCCGAAACTGCGCTCGATGCGATCAAGCTTCACCACAGGCTCGCTCAGCGCCTCGGCGCCGTCGACGGAAAGGCTCGGCTGCGCGTTCATGCGGCAGCTCCATGTCCCGGCAATTGCGGGATCGAACCCCACAGTTTGCGCGTATATTCGTGTGCCGGCGCACGACTGACCTGTCGCACGTCGCCAACTTCGACCAGTTCGCCTTTCAGCATCACGCCGACGCGGTGGCAGAGCTGCGCCATCAGATGCAGGTCGTGGGTGATGAACAGCACCGAGAAACCGTGACTGCGCTGCAGGTCGATGACCTGCTCCAGTATCTCGCGCTGCACCACCACATCGAGCGCCGTGGTCGGCTCGTCCATGATGATGAGCTCCGGCTGCAGGGCGAGGCAGATGGCGATCACGATGCGCTGCCGCATGCCGCCGGAGAATTGGTAGGGATAGTCGTCCAGCCTTGTCGGCGAGATGCCGACAAGTTTGAACATCTCTTCGGCGCGGGCGCGCGACTGCGCCTTGCTTGCGCCGGTATGGCGGGCCAGCACGTCATGGAATTGCGCTGCAACGCGCATCAGCGGATTGAGCGAATTCATCGCGCTCTGGAAGACCATGCCGATGCGCCGCCAGCGCACCTTCTGAAGCGCCGTCTCCGGCAGCTTCAGAAGATCCTGTTCATCGAGCAGCACCTGGCCGCCCGCCACCCAGGCCGGTGGCTTCGACAGCCGCGTGATGGCGTAGGCAATGGTGCTCTTGCCGCAGCCGGATTCGCCAGCAAGCCCGAACAACTCGCCACGGCCGATGTCGAAGGACACGTTCTTGACCGCGCGGAATGCGCCACCGTCGGTCAGATAGTCGACGTCGAGGTTCTGGATCCGAAGCAACGGCGCGTTCATCGGGCAGCCCTCAATTCACGAGCGCGCAACCGGTTGAGCCGCAGCCAGCGGCTGAGCGCCGGTCCGGAACGGAGTTGCGGGTTGGCGATCTCGTCGAAGGTGAAGTTCAGCAACGCCAGTCCCAGCCCGACGATGGCGATGCCAAGCGCCGGCGCGCCGATGTCCCACCAGGCACCGACGATGATCGCCGAGGAATTCTGGGCATTGTAGAGCATGGTGCCCCAGGTGACATTCAACGGATCGCCGAAGCCGAGATATTCCAGTGTTGTCTGCGCCACGATCGCATAGATGATCGAGCCGACCAGGTTGATGCCGATCAAGGGCACCAGATTGGGCAGGATTTCGACGAAAATGATGCGCCACCAGGGTTCGCCTACCATCCGTGCTGCAACGACGAACTCGCGGTTCTTCAACGACAGGGTCTGCGCGCGTGTCATGCGCGCGCCCCATGGCCAGGACGTCAGTGCGATGATGGCCATGATCGCCATCGGCCCGACGGTGCCGGCGAATGATGCGAGCAGGATAAGCAACGGAATGTTGGGGATGACCAGCACAGCATTGGTGGTCAGGTCGAGCACCGCGTCGGTGCGGCCGCCGAAATATCCGGCAATCAGGCCGATCGCCGTCCCGATCGCCGTGATCGCGAGCCCAGTCGCGAAGCCGACCGCCAGCGATGGTCGCGCGCCCCAGACAAACTGCGAATAGACGTCCCGGCCCATCTTGGTGGTGCCGAAGACATGTTCGGCTGTCGGCGGCTGATGTGAACGTCCGACGCGCTGGGCAGGATCGCCAGGTGCCAGGACTGGTGCCAGGAGGGCCATCAGGCAGAGCGCTACGATAATGATAAATCCAGCCACCGCCTTCTTCTGGCGCAGGAACAACCTGAGACCCGAGCTCATGTCCGCCCCTCCTGCATCCTGGGATCGACCACGCCATAGAGGATATCGACCAGCAGGTTGGCCCCCAGCGTGGCCATCGTCATCAGCAGCAGCTGCCCCTGGATCACCGGATAGTCGCGCGCCACGCTTGCCGTGAACAAAGTCAGGCCCAGCCCTGGATAGTTGAAGACGATCTCGGTGACGATCGAACCCCCGAACACCGCGCCCAGCATGAGCGCAAGGTTGGTCATCACCGGCAGCATGGCGTTGCGCGCTGCATAGCTGAACATCACCGCGGTGTTGCCGAGCCCTTTGGCACGGCCCATGGTGACGTAGTCCTCGCCCAGCACCGAGATCATCGAGGAGCGCATCGTCGTCTGGAATTCGCCGATCATGTAAGGCGAAAGCGTCAGCACCGGCATGATGGCGTGCCAGAACACCGAACTGAAGAAGGTGAAATTGATGCCCGGGTCGAGGCTCGGGTCATAGGCGTAGCCCACCGGGAACCATCGCAGCGTCACGCCAAAAGTGAACAGCGTGGCGAGCGCGATGATGACCGGCGGCACCGCGATCAGCACCACAGAAAAGGGCGAGACGAACGCATCGAAGCGTCCGCCTCGCCGCCAGGCTGCCACTGCGCCGAGGGAGACGCCGACGCAGAGGGAGAAAACGATCGCAGTGGAAACCAGAAAGGCGGTCCAGCCGGCAGAGCGGGCCAGCACCTCGGTGACGGTCTGCGGATAATATTTGACCGATACGCCGAGATCGAAGGTGGCCAGCCCTTTCAGGTAGTCGAGGAACTGCAGCCATATCGGCTGCTCGACTGCACCGAAGCGGGCCTTGATCGCCTCGATTGCCGCCGGCGTGGCGCGCGGCCCGAGCTGGGCGACCATGCTGTCAACCGGGCTCCCCGGCATCAGCCGGGGAAGCGTGAAGTTGACCACGATGGCAAACAGGAAGGCGGCCAGATAGACACCGAGCCGTCGAAGAGGTATCCGCATCGCCGCTATCCCGTCGCCGATCCCTCCTGATTATTGCACTGGCTTGAGCCGCAGCAAATGCACGAGCCGCAGGCGGTTGTTGTCGTGATCCTCCGGGTTCATCACCGGTTCGTCCTTGGTTACCCAGCCGGTGAAGCGCTTGGTCGAATACTGGAACCAGGTGGGTCCGTTGAACACCGGCACTACGGGGAATTCAGTGGCGACGATCAGCTGAACCTGGTCGAACAGCTTGTGGCGCTCTTCCTCCGAAGTCGCCTTGCGATAGGCGTCGAAGACCTTGTCCAGTTCCACATTGGAATAGCGTGACGGCGCCGAGGTGATGCGGCCCCCGAATGATGTCGACAGTGACTGATAGTAACCGCGGAAGGGCGTCGGGCCATCGGCACGGGAATTCATGACGGCGTCCAGCGTGCCGTCGAGAATCTGCTTCTGCCACTGCTCGTATTCCGGTGTCGCCACCGAAGCGTTGACACCGATCTTGCGCAGCCCCTCGACGCCGATCTGCACCGCATCGATCCAGTCCGTCCAGCCGTTCGGCACTGCGATGGAAAACGCTATCGGCTGCCCCTTGGGCGTGGTGCGGAAGCCGTCGGCGCCCTTCTTGTAGCCAGCGTCGTCGAGCACCTTGTTGGCCTTGTCGACGTCATAGGCCATCCATACGTCGTGCTCGCCTTCGGCGGCCTTGTTGCGCCAGCTGTCGAAGCGCGGCGGCAGGCCGGACGCGTGCTGGTTCACCACCGGATAACCGAAACCGGCGATGTCGACCATCGACGTGCGGTCCATTGCCAGCGAGAAGGCATGGCGGAAATTGATGTCGGCGAAGGCCTCGGCATTACCGGGGTTCTTCGTCTTGAAGTTCATCTGGAAAGCCACCGTTTCGGCAGGCGGTTGCCAGTAGCCGTTGTTCTTCGGATCGAGCGCGACATAGGTCTTGTCGATCTGCGGGATGAACGAGCCGATCCAGTCCATCGTGCCTTCAGGCAGCAGTGCCAGCATCTGGTCGTTGCCGGAGATCTGCGGCAGCTTCAGGCAATCCACCTTGAGACTGGCAGCATCCCAATAGTTCGGGTTGCGGCACTGTTCGTAGACTTGCGGCGTGAAACGGCGGACTTCGGTCATCGGCCCGGAACCGACGGGCTTTTCGTTCTTGAAGGCGAGTGGATCCTTCACATCCTTCCAGATGTGCTCGGGCACCACCGGGAAATCAGCCAGCATTTCAGGGAAATGCGTGTCGACGGCCTTGAGGTTGATCTTGACCTCGGTCGGCGACGGCGCCTCGACGGAGGCAACAGTTTCACCGACGCCGACCGTGTCGACCGCCGGGTTCTTCAGCATCATCTCCAGCGTGAACTTCATATCCGCCGAAGTCAGCGGCTTGCCATCGGACCACTTTACGCCGTCGCGCAGCGTGTAGGAGATCGACTTCAGATCGTCGGAAAACTTGTACGCCGTGGCGAGACGCCAGATCGGCTTGCCGCCGTCATAGTCATTGAAGATGACCAGCGGCTCATAGATGAAATCCATCGTGCTCTGGCGGCGCCCGCCGAGATCGAACGGATTGAAGTTCTGCACCCAACTGGTCTGCTCCTCGATGTGCATGGAGAGCACGGCTTCGGCGGAGGCGGGTGTCGATTGGGCGGTCAGCCCGCCCGCAACAGAGAGCGCTGCGAAGGCAGCGCCAGCGAACAGCCGCCGCAGCGATACAGCCCGGCGGGAAGAAGACGGATTCGTCCTTTTGGCACGCATGGTTTGATTCCCCTGGTTGGAATTGACCCTTCCGCTCTTGTCGGCGGATAAGATAAATCAATTTGATTTATGGGTATGAGCGAAGCGGCTCTTCGTCAACCGCGAAAAAGGTCGTACCGAAGAAAAAATCGTTTTAACATAATGGCTTGCGGGAAATGTGGGCGCGCCCAATGCCGTTGGAATTCGGGCTCTGCAATCAAAAATCGCAGCGCGAAGAATGGTTTAATTTGGATGCTTTGAAGCTTGCTTCACCCTTTGTACGGAGACCGAAAAAAGTTCTGACCGACACCAACTTGGGCCACGCCCCCTGTTTGCAGGGAGAACGCTCTACACACGCATAGATTGTGCATCTTGAAAAAGCACGAAACGATGTTCCCGGTTTCGGTTTTCGCGCCCGGAAATTGACATTGATTTTCAAAAGGCTGGTCGATTGTGACGCAAGCGTGCCGGCTTGCCGCTCAGACGCCCTGTCACCACCGCAAAATCAGCGGCATTCGCGCTCTTCTTGGTCGTTCAGGCCGATCTCTGGAAGCGCCAGGCACACACCATGCCTGCACAGTGTATCGGGGCGCAACCCCGCCTCATCAAACGTTCCGCAATGCCGCCTGATGGATCAGCGAGCTCCAGCTGTTGGTCGAAGCGAGGTGACAATAGACCAGCGTCAGCGCGCCGGATTTCCTGAGATCGAGAAACGCCTCGTCGCTCAGCTTGTTGAAGGCATCCTCGTCGATGATCTTGAAATCGGTGAGGTTGAGCACCTCGCCATTTTCCAGTGTCACGGTGCTACGGCGCTCGGCGAAGAGGCCATGCGCGTCGATCTTGTCGACCATCGCGCGGGTGGCGGCAAAATCCATCTGGTACTGGTTGCAGAAGGCCAGGGCCTGCTTGGTGGCTTCGGTCACCTCGGCGCCTGCGAAGAATGGGAGCACCTTGTCGCCGCGCGCGGCTGCCACAACCTGCTCGACCACCCGGTCGCTGGCACGGTCGACGCAGAGCGCCAGCCGTCCACTGCCCTGCCCGCCATCGTCGGCAAGGATGAACGGATAACGACGCACATAGGCAGGAACATAATGCGGCTTTGCCCACTGGCCGTCCTTGTCGACGAACAGGTTCTCGCCCTGCCGCAACCCCGTGATGACGACCGGCTGATTGGCGGGACCGACAAAGACAATCGGGTAGGACCGCATGGCGGCGGGCATCTCGCCCGTCACGACAGGCAATGCATGCGCAGCACGGGTAAACGAGAAATCGGTCCGCGCAGCGAGACCGAGCGAACCATGCCGGTCTGGATTCATTGCCTCGGGGTTCAGGTAGAAGAGCGGTAGTGCGTCCGCCGCTTGTGCGGTTGCCTTGCCATTCTCTGCAGTCATGCCTTGTCCCCCGAAACCAGCAAACATCGACGGCGGCTTTGCTTTCCCGTCTGGCAGCGTCTTACGCCACCGGTTGGGAAAAAGTCCATCCGCTGCATGTCGACGAGACAGGAATAGACCCAAGAATGGTCGGGCGCTATCCCTCCCCTCGGCCGGGAGACGAGGTCAGGCATCGTCGCGAATTGTCCTGCCCGCCTTCTGCAGCAGTTCGAACGCCTGGAAACGGCTTGCGTGCCAACCGGCATGCGCTTCATTTGGCTGATAGGTTTCGCCAAGCTCCGACATCGCGTCCATGGCCGATACCATATCCGGGAAATGACCCGCCGCAACGGCGCCGAGTATGGCTGAACCAAGCAGGACAGGTTCCGGCGAGGTCGAAGCTGCCACGACAAGCCCGGTCGTATCGGCCAGAAGCTGGCGCACCAGCGGGCTTTGCCCGGCGCCGCCGCTGACCACGATCGTGTCAGTAGTAACGCCCTTCTCGGCGAGCACGCCGACGATCTGGCGCGCGCCATATCCGAGGCCGCAGACGCCGGCGAGATAAAGTCCGACCAGTCCGTCGAGACCCGTGTCCATGCCGATGCCGGCGATCAGCCCAAGCGCCTCGGGATCGGCGAAGGGCGCGCGGTTGCCGAGGAATTCCGGCACGACATGCAGCTTGCCGATGAGCTCAGGTGCCTGTGCAACCCCGCCACGTTTGCTGGCCTCAGCTGCCAGCCATTGGCTCAGGCTCATGCCGTCCTTATCGGCCTGCATTGCCGCCTCGGCCGAAGCCGGGTGCATGCGCACCAGGTGATCGATCGCAGCACCCGCGGCGGACTGGCCGCCTTCGTTCAGCCACAGCCCAGGCACCATCGCCGAGAAATACGGTCCCCACACGCCATCCACGAATGCTGGAGCCGCGGTGGTCGACATGGTGCAGGCCGATGTGCCGAATACATAGGCCATGCGCGTCAGGACGCTTCCCGCAGCGCCTCGTGCACCCACCGTACCGATGCCGCCGGCATGAGCGTCGATGAGACCGGCCGCCACCGGCGTACCTTCCATCAGCCCCAGATCGAGCGCCGCCTCGGCTGTCAGCCCCTGGCCGAGAGGCGTGCCGGCGGCTATGACCTCGGTGCCGATGCGGCGGAACTGCTCGTCGGCCAGCGCGCCAAGTCCCACGGTGCGGAAATAGTGCTCATCCCAGCGTTGCTCATGCGCCAGATAGGTCCATTTGCACGTCACCGTGCAGACGGAACGCGCAAGGCTGCCGGTGGACTTCCAGGTCAGGAAATCGGTCAGGTCCATGAACTGCCAGGCGCTGGCGAAGGTCTCCGGCTTGTGCTCGGCCAGCCACAGCAGTTTCGGCGTTTCCATCTCCGGTGAGATCGCCCCACCGACATAGTCCAGCACCGCTTCGCCGGTGCGGTTGATGCGTGCCGCCTGCTCGGTGGCGCGGTGGTCCATCCAGACGATGATGTTGCGCTCGGCCTCTCCGGTCGGCCCGACGCAGAGCGGCATTCCGTTCTCGCCCAACACCACCAGCGAGCAGGTCGCATCATAACCAATGCCGACAATCGACATTGCCGGCACACCGGCCCTCGCGATAGCTTCCCGCGTGCTTGCTGACACCGCCTGCCAGATATCGTTGCTCGATTGCTCGACGACGTCGCCCGCTTCGCGAAACAGCGCAATCTCGCGCTTGGCAGAAGCGAGCATGGCGCCGCGCTCGTCAAAGACGCCGGCACGCGCACTCCCGGTGCCGACATCGATGCCGATGAAGTGTTTTGCCGAAGTCATGCAATCACCCGTGAGCCGAGAAAAAGGGAAACGCCGCCGACGCGCAGGCCGGAGAGGGTCAATGTCAGAGATCGTTGCTTTGCGGCAGGATCACCAGATCGCGGATGGTGATGTTGCGCGGTCTGGTCAGCATGAACATCACCGCCTCGGCCACCTCAACCGGCTGCATCAACCCACCCGCAGCCAGTTCGTCCTCGAGTTTCTGCTTCGGCCAGTCGCTGATCAGCGCCGTCACCACCGGGCCTGGCGCAACCGCGCCGACACGCAGGCCGTGCCTGGCCACCTGGCGGCGCACAGTGTGCACGAAAGCCTGGATGGCATGTTTGGAAGCCGTGTAGATCGGCTCCCACACCACCGGAACCAGGCCGGCGATTGAGCTGGTGACGACGATGTCGCCGGTCTTGCGCTCGACCATATGCGGCAGTACCGCATGGATGGATCGGAACGCCGCGTTGATGTTGAGGTTCAGCATGCGATCCCAGGCATCCGGATCGCCGTCCACGACCTCGCCGCCGACATAGGAACCGGCATTGGCATGGAAGATGTCGAGCTGGCCGGCCTTCTCGAGGATCCGCGGCATCATGCCGGCCACGCTCTTCGGGTCCATCAGATCGACCACCACGGGAAATGCTTGCGGACCGAGCTCCTCGCAGACGGCTTTCAGGGCACTTTCGTTGCGGTCGACGAGCGCGACCCGCACACCTGCCGCCACCAGATGCCTGGCGCATTCCAGGCCGATGCCCGATGCGGCACCGGTGATCGCCGCGACTTTTCCGGTAAGGTCTTGAGCCATTTCTGCCTCTTGTTCTGCTTGGTTGCTTGGGAGTTCGGGCAATTCCAGGAAAGTGCGTAGCGGTTCCGGAATTGCGTAAAAACAAAACTGGAGCGTTTCCGTGAAAACGGAAACGCTCCAGGATCAGGCACGGCCGTGCGAGACACGAGACCTGCGTGCCAGCGAGTCGACGATCACGGCGATTGCCAGCACGGCGCCGGTGATCATGTAACGAAGCGACGAAGACAGATCGAGAAGCGTCAAACCGCTGGCGATCGACTGGATGACGATGATGCCGAGCAGAGCCGAATAGGCGCTGCCGCGACCTCCGAACAGGCTGGTTCCGCCGATCACCGCTGCAGCGATCGCGTTGAGATTGACGTCTCCTGTGCCTGCCTGCTGGCTGGATGACGCAAGGCGCGCCGCTGCCAGGATGCCGCCGGTAGCCGCCAGTGTCGAACACAGCATGAAGGCGGTGGTGTAGATGTAGCGTACGTTGATACCAGCGCGCCGGGCCGCCTCGCGATTGCCGCCGACGGCATGCATCGAACGGCCCCATTTGGTTCGCTTGAGCGCGTAGTTCATCGCCACGACAAGGCCGACAAACAACCCGAACATCCATGGAATGCCGCGCGAGCTGTTGAGGTAGAAGACAATGGCCTCGAGCACGACGGTGATGACGACGGCACGCGCAACGATGCCCGCCATCGACGGCGCCGACAGGCCTGCCTCGCGACGCCGCGACGCTTCA
Source organism: Mesorhizobium sp. Pch-S (assembly GCF_004136315.1). Lineage (NCBI taxonomy): Bacteria > Pseudomonadati > Pseudomonadota > Alphaproteobacteria > Hyphomicrobiales > Phyllobacteriaceae > Mesorhizobium > Mesorhizobium sp. Pch-S. The sequence continues at coordinate 4,633,542 of NZ_CP029562.1, read as the reverse complement.
CGGTATCCCGTCCAGAAAAGGGCGATACCTGCGATCGCGGCGAGCCCGTAGGAAACCCAGGCCGGCATCACCATCAGCTGGCCGAAATTCACCAAAGGCGACTCGTAAGGCAGGTTGATGGAGCCGGTCGAGCCGAGCAGATAAAGCTGGAGGCCGAGCACGGCGAGCAGGCCGGCGAGTGTCGAGACGAAGCTCGGCATGCCGAAGCGGTTGAGCAGCAGGGCGTAGACCGATCCGATGATCGCGCCTGCCGCCATGGCGGTGACGATGGCAAAGCCGACGGGCCACCCCTGGTTTACCCAGAGCACCCCGACCAATGCCGAGGCGAAGCCACTGACGGAGCCGACGGAAAGGTCGATTTCTCCAAGCATCAGGATGCAGACGATACCGAGTGCGATGACACCCACGGTCGAACAGTCGAACAGAAGATTGACCAGGTTGTTCGCCGACAGGAACACCGGGTTCAGGCTCTGGAAGACCGTCCAGATGATGGCGAGCCCGACAATGACCGGCAGCGAGCCGAGGTCGCCCGACCGCACGCGGTCGAAAAAGGCGCTGATGGTGCCACCAAGTCCCTCGGCATGTTTCACGCGCACGTCGGCGCGGTCGAGAAGCTGCGCCTTGGGCGCATTCTGCATGGCTTTGTCGGTCATGGCTGGCTCTCCTGAGCTTGCGCGCGACGGCTGGCCCGGCGGGAAACGGAATTGTTCTCGGCACCGGTGATCGCGCTGACCAGTTCCTGATTGGAGGCATCGGGAAGGAAAACGCCGTTGTTCTTGCCGAGCCTCAGCACGACGATACGATCAGCGACGGCACGCACGTCTTCCATGTTGTGGCTGATCATGATCACGCCGAGGCCGCGTTCGCGCACCCGCTCGATAAGATCGAGCACTTCAGCCGTCTGGGCGACACCCAGAGCCGCCGTCGGCTCGTCGAGCATGATCAGTTTCGGGTCGAGCAGCAGCGAGCGGGCAATGGCCACCGTCTGGCGCTGACCGCCCGAAAGCGAAGCGATCGGCTCACGCACGCTCGGAATGCGCGCCGAAAGTTCGTTGAGCAGCTTCCAGGCCTTTATCTCCATCGACACTTCGTCCAGCCGCATCGGGCTGAGTTCCTTGCCGAGGAAGATGTTGGCGACGACGTCGAGGTTCTCGCACAAGGCCAGATCCTGGAAGACGGTGGCGATGCCGAGACCGAGGGCTGTCGCCGGATCGGACAACGTCACGGGTTCGCCCTTGAAGGTGATCGTTCCGGACGTCGGCTGGTGCACGCCGGCAAGGACCTTGATCAGGGTCGACTTGCCGGCACCGTTGTCGCCGACAAGGGCAACGACTTCGCCGGCATGGACGTCCAGGTCTATATCGGTGAGCGCCGACACGGCGCCGAATTGCTTGGAGATGCCGCGCAGACTGAGCACGAGCTCACGTGCCGAGGCAGGCCCCTGTGATGTTCCTGTCATGATGCAAGCCTTCCCAAGAATTTTCGCCCACGATGGGCAATGCTGCCCCGCCGCATGCGGCGGGGCAGTCGCGATCAGCGGCTTACTGGGTGATGCCGAGCTTCTTGCAGCCTTCGGCATAGCGGTCGACACAGAGCTGCTCGGCGGTGGCGATCTTCTTGTCGATGATCTCCGCCTTCAGGTTCTCCTGGGTGACGACCACTGGCACGAACAGCTGCGACGGCGTGTTGAACAGCGTCGTCTCGGCCTTCGGCGTTTCACCCTTGACCAGTTGGACGGCGATGTTGGCGGCCGCGGCGGCGACGATCTCGCTCGGCTTGTTGATGGTGTTGTACTGGTCGCCTGCGATGATCAGTTGCAATGCCGCCAGCGTGGCGTCATTGCCGGTGATCGGTGGAACCGGGTTGAAACCACCGGCCTTGAACGCCGCGATGGCGCCGCCGGCGGTACCATCATTGGCGGCGACGACACCCAGGATATTCTTGTCGAAGCGGGTGATCTGGCCGCTCGCCCACTGCTGGGCCTTCGGCGGCGCCCATTCCGGCGTGTCGTATTCGGCCAGGATCGGATAGCCGCTGTTGTCGAGACCAGCATGGATGCCCTTCTTGATCAGGCCGGCCGCAGCGTCGGTCGGCGAACCGTTGATCTGCAACACGCCGGTGCCCTCACCGGCCTTCACGCCCTTGTCCTTCAAATGTTTGACGAGGGAGTCGGCGATCGACTTGCCGATGGCCTCGTTGTCGAAGGAGACATAGAAATCGGCCTTGGCATCCGGGATCGGCCGGTCATAGGCGATGACCTTCACGCCTTGCGCCTGCGCCTGCTTGACCAGCGAGGCGGCAGCGGTGGAATCGACCGGGTCGATGACGATGACCTTGGCGCCCTGGGAGATCATCGAGTTGAATTGCTGCTGCTGGCGCGCGGCATCGGCATCGGCATTCTGGTAGAGGACCTTGCAGGACGCGCAGAGCTTTGCCATCTCGGCCTTGAAGCCCGGATAGTCGTGCTCCTCGTAGCGGGTCGAAGCCTGGTCGGGCATCAGGAAGGCCACGGTGGCGCCGTCCGCGCTCTGAGCCAGTGCCGAGCCCGAAGCGAGAGACAGGGCCAGCATCGCAAGGCCCGTCATTTTCCATGAATGTTTCATTGCATCTTCTCCCTTGAACGATATGACAATGAGTGATCTGAAGAGCTGCCCTCCCAGGCAGCGTGGATCCATCGGCTGTCCAATCGGGCTTGCTTGGCGATCCCCGCCGCAGCACCGAAACTGACCTCAGGACAAAGCTTTCCCCTCGCGAGCAGCAGGCAACCGCTCACGTTGTTGATTTTCCGCTGGTGTTCCTCCCTGACCCTCCTTCTTGGGCGGCCTCGGCCGCGTTTGCTCAGGCGGCTTTCGCCGCGTTGATGTGATCGATCGTCAGCCGCCGGAAGCGCGATGGCGTCATGCCCTTTTCGGCGAGGAACTGGCGGTTGAAGTTCGACAGGTTGTTGAAGCCGACCTCGAAGCAGATGTCGGTTATTGGCGCCTCTTCGTCACTGGTCAGGATCTGGCAGGCCAGATTGATGCGCAGCCGCTTCACATACTGGACCAGCGTCATGCCGGTATGGCGACGGAAGGCACGCGAAAACGCCGAGGTCGATTGCCCGGCAATGCCCGCCAGATCCGCTTCACTGAACGGGTTGGTCAGGTTTTCGCGCAGATAGCTGAGTGCCTTGTTGATACCCGCCGACATGTAGCCGGACGGATCCGGCAGGTAGTTCGGGCTCGCCAGCAGACGCGTGCCCTGACTGCGGCTGAGCAGGCCTGCTATGCCCATGAACAATTCGATGCGACGCACACCTTGCGCCCGCATCAACTCTTCCATCACCGGAGCTACCTGCCGGCTCGTCTCGGCCGAAAACATCACGCCGCGGCGTGACTGCTCCAGCACCGGCGCCAGGGCTGCGAGCTCCGGCAGCACCCGCATGGTGTCGCCGATGAAGCCTTCGTTGAACTGCAGGATACGGCAACGCAGCGGGATGGTCGATCCCGCGGGGATATCGCTAACCCAGTTGTGCGGCAGGTTGGGACCGGTCAGCACCAGATTGCCGGGTTCGAATTCACCAATGAAATCGCCGACGAAATATCGCCCGGCGGTGGCCACCACGAGATGAAGTTCGTATTCGGGATGGAAATGCCAGCGCACCGTGTGGAACGGATAGCCGTGCGACCAGGCCTTGAACGACTCGCCTTGTCGAATCTGGACGACTTCCAGGTCCGGACCCATATTTGTTTCCTCCGGGCACGAGGCGGTCTTGCCGCTGTGGCCCTTTCCCAATCGGCTGGATGTGCTCCAGCTCTGACCTTCGAAACAAACGCTAGTCCCCCCGCCAGGATGGCGCCACCACGTTTGGTCATTTGCAATGATACTTTTTTGACCATCACTCGCAAATATCTGCAGGTATCGCCAAAAATGTTGCTGATCGCCTGCCATTTGCATGGCTCAAACCAGTCACGGCGGCATTTCGTTAAGCATTGATTTACCAACGCGGACGGCAGCTGTGGTTGTCGAAACGAAACGTTTCGCTTCGGCGCTTCGAGTCGAATAGCCCCGAAATCGGTCGGGCTCATCGCAAAGGCGGCTCATGGCGGACTCGGGCAACACGGTTGCTCTGAGCCGTGGTGGGTCCGATCACCCTTTCCGGGCAACGTCGCCGCGATCTCCGCGCTCCTCTTTCATAACGATCCATATATGCGTTCGGCCTCAGATATCATTTTACCGAACCGTCCGGTTGGGCGATGGTGCCGTCTACCGGCTGGAATGGTCCCCGGCCGCGTCGCCATTTCGAGCACCGGATGCGTACACAGGTCGTCATTGTCGGTTCCGGCCCTTCAGGCCTGTTGCTGGGCCAGCTCCTGACCGGAGCCGGCATCGACAACGTCATCCTCGACCGGGTCGGCAAAGGCTATATCCTTGGCCGCGTCCGCGCCGGCGTGCTGGAGCGAGGCACCGTCGAGCTGATGCGCAGAGCCGGCGCCGACGCTCGCCTGAACGCTGAAGGCCTTACGCATGACGGCTTCTCCATCGCTTTCGACGGACGTGACCATCGCATCGACCTTGCCGCTCTGACCGGACAACATGTCACCGTCTATGGCCAAACCGAGATGACACGCGACCTGATGGCCGCACGCGAGGCCGCAGGCACGTCGACCTTCCATGAGGTCGAGAATGTCGCATTGCACGGTTTCGATACCGACAGGCCTTACGTCACCTACGCCAAAGACGGCGTCGCCAGGCGGATCGATTGCGACGTCATCGCCGGCTGCGACGGCTTCCACGGTGTCAGCCGCCGCAGTGTCCCGGCTGGCGCGATGCGAACCTTCGAGCGCGCCTACCCGTTCGGCTGGCTGGGTGTGCTTGCCGAGGTGCCGCCGGTCAGCGACGAACTGGTCTATGCCAGCCACGAACGCGGCTTCGCGCTCTGCTCGATGCGTTCCATGACACGCTCGCGATATTATGTGCAGGTATCCGCTGACGAGCGGGTGGAGAACTGGAGCGACGATCGTTTCTGGGATGAATTGCGCAGCCGGCTGCCTCGTCACCATGCAGAGGCCGTGACCACCGGGGCCTCCTTTGAGAAATCGATCGCACCGCTCCGCTCCTTCGTGGCGGAGCCGCTGCGCTTCGGCCGTCTTTTTCTCGTCGGTGATGCCGCCCACATCGTACCGCCGACCGGCGCCAAAGGGCTGAACCTGGCCGCCAGCGACGTGCATTACCTGTTCGACGGCCTGCGCGAATTCTTCCTCGACAAATCCATGGCCGGCATCGGTGCCTACTCAGGACGCGCATTGGCCAGGGTATGGAAGGCAGTGCGCTTTTCATGGTGGATGACCACCCTGCTCCATCACTTCCCCGAAGGCACCGATTTCGAGCACCGGATCCAGGACGCCGAACTCGACTACCTGACGCATTCTCATGCCGCGGCGACCGCACTCGCAGAGAACTATGTCGGACTGCCCTACTAGATCTCGATCCGATCGGATTGTTGTTGCGGGCTGGCACCTATCGCGACAGCTCCCTTGCCGCCTCGCGCAGCGTCTGCATCAGCAGACCCAGCCCCAGTGTCGGTTGCTGGTCGGCGCGGATGGTGAGCCCGACAGGTCCCTTGGTTTCGCTGGTGTCGATCGGCAATACAGCCAGCACTCCATCCTCGATATCGGCGGTCACCACCCCTTCGGAAATCACCCAGACCGCATCGTTCGAGCGCACGAAAGCACGGCCGAAAGCATGTGACACCGTTTCGATCTGGGTCGGCCAACTCGGCACGCCGTTGGCGATCAGCAACCGCTCGACGAAGGGGCGGATGATCGAGGTCCGTGTCGGCATCAGCGCCACGTAGCGGGTGAGCTCGGCAAAATCGAAGGTGCCGCGGGCCAAAAGAGGATGGCCGGCACGCACCACGAAACGCACCTCTTCCGAATAGAGATGTTCGAACGAAAGACCGGTCATCTGCTCCGGCGCCGCCAACCGCCCGACAACCATGTCGAGATCACCGACGCGCAACTGGCCAAGCAGCACGGCGTTCTCGCCGGTGACGATCTTGACACGGCTGCCGGTATTTTCGCCAAGAAACAGCGCCATGGCGCGCGGCATGATGCGCGTTGAGACCGTTGGCAAGGCCCCGATCCGCACCGGATCGGCGTTGCCCAACCCATCCGCGGCGATGGAATCCACGCCCTGCCGCAGCGCCGAGATGGCGGCGCCCGCGTGACGCAGGAATACTTCACCGAGACGCGTGACACGAATACCGCGACCGTCGCGCTCCAGGACTCGCACTCCGAGTGCGTCCTCGAGCTCGCGGATGGTCTTGGTCACCGCAGGTTGGCTGACATGCAGCATTTCGGCTGCCTTCATCACGCTTTTCTGACGTGCAACCTCGACGAATGTCTGCAGATGTCGGAACTTGATGCGCTGCTCGATCATGTCGCTCATAACTCATGAGTTAATGGAATAGCCCAATTTATTATTTTACTTAACCAAACAGAGGAGCGACAACAACGCAGGAGGTGCACATGCGACTGACGCGGATCAACGATATCGTCCTGCACCACCGCCTGAACGGCACGTCGTCCGACGCCCCGGTCGTCGTCTTCATCAACTCGCTCGGTACCGATTTCCGCATCTGGGACGAAACCATGGCTCGCCTGGGAGGCGAATGGACCACGCTGGTCTATGACAAGCGCGGCCATGGCCTTTCCGATCTCGGCAACGCCCAGCCAAGCATCGCCACCCATGCGGCGGACCTTGCCGCCCTCCTCGACCATCTCGCCATCAGACGCACGATCATCTGCGGGCTTTCGATCGGCGGTCTCATCGCGCTGCAGCTCTACGCCAGCCGCCCCGATCTCGTGCAGGCGATGATCCTGAGCAACACCGCCCACAAGATCGGCACAGCGCAATCATGGGGAGAACGCATCGCGATCGCCGAAGCCGGAGGTATCGCTGCCTTTGCCGACGGCGTCATGGAAAAATGGTTCACGCCGGCCTTTCACAGCAGACGCGCCGACGAACTCGCGGGCTACCGCAACATGCTCGTGCGACAGCCCGCGACTGGCTACGTTGCCGCCTGCAAGGCGCTCGCCTCGGCCGATCTGACCGAAACCGCACAAGGCGTTTCAGTCCCGGCACTCTGCATCGTCGGCGACCAGGACGGTTCGACGCCGCCGGCTCTCGTTCGATCGCTCGCCGATCTCGTGCCGGGTGCGCGTTATGAAATCATCGAGGGCGCGGGACACATCCCTTGCGTCGAGCAACCGGAAGCCTTCGCGGCACTGGTCAGCGCCTTCATCCGCTCGCAATCACCGGAACGCTGACATGGCCAAAGGCGAAACAACGTCGGAACGCTACCGGCAAGGGATAAAAACCCGTCGCGCGATACTCGGCGACGGTCATGTGGACCGGGCGGAGCTTGCCGCAACCGAATTTGACCGCCCGTTCCAGGAACTGATTACCGAGGCGGCCTGGGGTACGGTGTGGGCACGCCCTGCCTGGACGCCGCGGGAACGTTCCATCGTCACCATCGCGCTGCTCGCGGCGCTGGGACATGACGAGGAAGTGGCCATGCACGTGCGCGCCACCGCCAACACCGGGGCGACGCGTGAGGACATCACGGAGGCCATGCTGCATGTCGCCATCTATGCTGGCGTCCCGGCGGCCAACCGTGCGATCCGGATCGCCAAGCAGGTCTACGCCATGCTCGATGCCGAAGGGAAAGCCTGATCATGACGGATCGCAAGCCCGACACCGGCGCCTTCTTCACGCGCGACCGCACCTGGCAACCGCCGGCCTATACGCCGGACTACAAGACCTCGGTGCTACGCTCGCCGCAACGGGCGCTGCTCGCGTTGGACAACACGCTCTCCGAGATCACCGGCCCGGTCTTCGGTCACGCAATCCTCGGCGAACTCGACAACGACCTCATCAACAATTTCGCCCGCCCCGGCGAGGCCGCGATCGGCGAGCGTATCATCGTGCATGGCCGTGTCCTGGACGAAAGCGGGCGCGGTGTGCCGGGTGCACTGATCGAAGTGTGGCAGGCCAATGCCGGCGGCCGCTACCGGCACAAGAAGGAAGGCTATCTGGCGGCGCTCGACCCTAATTTCGGTGGTTGCGGACGCTGCATCACCGACGAGCATGGCAACTACCGTTTCCGAACGGTGAAGCCCGGCCCCTATCCCTGGCCGAATGGTCCAAACGACTGGCGCCCCGCGCACATCCATTTTTCCGTGTTCGGCCAAGGCTTTGCCCAACGGCTGATCACGCAGATGTATTTCGAGGGCGACCCGTTGATCTGGCGCTGCCCGATCGTGCGCACCATTCCTGATCGCCGCGCCGTGGAGCTGCTGATCGCGCCGCTCGACATGGCCAACACCATTCCCATGGACGCACGCGCCTACAAGTTCGACATCGTCCTGCGCGGCCGGCGCTCGACCCTCTTTGAAAATCGGCTGGACGGGAACTAGGCGTAAACCCATGAAGATCGAAACGGCAACGGGTTCACGACCGCTATGACGCAGGATCTCAACCATCTGAAGGAGACCGCCTCGCAGACGGCGGGTCCATACGTGCATATCGGGCTGACACCGAATGCCTCAGGCATCACCGGCGTCTACCCGTCCGACCTCGGCACGGCGATGGTGAACGACCGCACCAAGGGCACAAGGATCACCATCCGCGGCCGCGTCTTCGACGGCGCCGGCGCACCGCTGCGCGACGGCCTTGTCGAGATCTGGCAGGCGGATGCGGCGGGCCTCTACAACAGTCCGAGCGAGCCGCGTGGGCAGGCCGACCCCGATTTCACCGGCTGGGGCCGCCGTGCGTGCGATGGCGACAGCGGCGAGTTCGCCTTCCAAACCGTCAAGCCCGGCCGGGTACCGTTCAAGGACGGGCGGCTGATGGCGCCGCACATCACCTTCTGGATCGTGGCCCGCGGCATCAATCTGGGGCTGCACACACGCATGTATTTCCCCGAGGAAGAGCAGGCAAATGCGGAAGACCCTCTGCTTCTGCGCCTCGAGCATCGCGAGCGGGCGAAAACCATGATCGCACAAGCCGAAGGCAACGGAGGCTACCGGTTTGACATCCATCTGCAGGGCGAACGGGAAACCGTCTTCCTGGATATTTGAGCCGGATGCGATGAGCGTTTGCCCTTTCGATCACCCGATCCTTGGCGGGCTTCTCGGCGATGAGGAGATCGCCGGTTACTTCTCCGTCGAGGCGGAAATCAAGGCAATGCTTGTTTTCGAGGCTGCGCTTGCCGCAGCCGAAGGCAAGGCCGGGCTGATATCCGAAGAAACGACGGCAGCCATCGTCGACGCCATCGCCGCCTTCGAGCCCGACATCCACCGGCTGCGCATGGCGGTGTCGACGGATGGCGTTGTCGTGCCGGAACTGGTGCGGCAGTTACGCGAAGCGATCGGGGGCAAGGCGGCATCCCATGTTCATTTCGGCGCCACCAGCCAGGATGTCATCGACAGTGGCCTGATGCTGCGCCTGAAACCGGTGCTGGCCCTCGTCGAACAGCGGCTCGCCGTGTTCCTGCGCGCGCTCGCCGACCTCGAAAAACGCGACGGCGAGCGCGCGCTGATGGCCGTCACGCGCATGCAGCCTGCAGTCCCGATCCGGGTAGCCGATCGCATCGCGAGCTGGCGCGAACCATGTGAACGCAATCTGGAGCGGCTGCGCGCATGGATAATGGGCGGGCTGGCGCTGCAGTTCGGCGGCGCGGCCGGAACGCTCGACAAGCTCGGTGACAAGGCGACTGGGGTGCGCGCGGCTCTTGCCGAAGAGCTCGGACTGGCCGATCGGCCGCAATGGCACAGCCAACGCGATCGCATCGCCGACCTGGCTTCCACCCTGTCGTTGATCTCCGGCGGTCTCGGCAAATTCGGACAGGACATCGCCCTCATGGCGCTGTCAGGCGATGCGATCGAACTTGCCGGCGGCGGCGGTTCCTCGGCCATGCCGCACAAGCAGAACCCAGTCTCAGCCGAAGTGCTGGTGACGCTTGCCCGCTTCAACGCCACGCAGATCGCCGGCTTGCACGGCGCGCTGGTGCATGAGCAGGAGCGGTCCGGCGCCGCCTGGACCCTGGAGTGGATGATCCTGCCACAAGTGATCGTCGCAACGGCCACCGCTACCAGGCTCGCCACCGAACTTGCCACCAACATTCGCCGACTGGGTAACGAAACTTAGCCTTGGCCGAGCCGCAGCATCGGATACCTAGACGGTCAGGTGTTTGACGATATCGGCGCGCCCGACCTCGGTGCGCGAACCGGTCAGCACGCAGCGACCATGATCCATCACCAGATACCGGTCGGCGACCAGCTCGGCGAAGGAGAGGTTCTGCTCGACAACGATAAAGGCCGTGCCGCCCGCTTTCCTGCCGTTGATCATGTCGGCCATGCGCTGGATGTTTTCCCATTGCACGCCTTCGGTCGGCTCATCTAGCACGACAGCCGGCTGGCCTTCCGCCAGCCCGCGGGTGAAGGACAGCAATTTCTTCTCGCCGCCCGACAACGTTCCGGCGCGCTGCGCCAGCCGCCGCTCCAAAACCGGAAACAGATCGAAGAAGGGCCGATAGCTGTCCAACTGGCCGTCCTTGCTCATCAGCGCCAGATTGTCCGAGACGCTGAGATCATCGAAAACTGGCCGCTCCTGCGGGCAGTAGCTGATCCCAAGTCCTCTGCGCGCCTCAGGCGCCATCGCGCCTGCCTTGCGGCCACCGATCACCACCTCGCCCGACCGACACGGCAGGTAGCCGAGCAGCAGCTTGAGCAGCGTCGACTTGCCGACGCCGTTGCGGCCGACGATGCACAGAGCCTGCCCGGCATAGACCTCGCCGCTGAGCTCCTTCACGACGTTGAGGGAGCCATAGCCGCCGGAGAGGTTGTCGAAGCTGACCGGGATCATTTCTGACCTCCGACATAGACGGCTTGCACTACCGGATTGGCCTGGATGTCGGCGACGCTTCCTTCTGCCAGCAAGGCGCCATTGTGGAATACCATCACACGGTCCGCAATCCTGCGCACCAGCGCCATATCGTGCTCGATGATGATGATGGCGTTGCCAAGCCTCTCGGCCGCCCAGAGAATGACGTCGACAGCGCGCGATGTCTCGTCGGCCGAGAGGCCGGCACAGGGTTCGTCCAGCAGCAGGATGCGCGGTTGCACGGCGAGCGCCATGGCAAGCTCGAGGATCTGGCGCTCGCCATGCGAAAGGTCGCTCGCCGGCGCGTCTTCCTTGCCTAGAAAGGCATAACGGTCAGCCAGTTCCCCGATGATCGGGCTCGACCAGCGACGCGGCGACCGTCGTAGCAGATCGAATGGTCGCGCGCTGTTGCTCCACAACGCGATGGCGAGATTGTCGCCGATCGACAGTTCCGGAAACACGCTTGGTGCCTGCAGCTTGCGACCGAAGCCGAGCCGCGCCACCCGGTAAGGTGCCAAGTTGGTGATATCGAGCGCGCCGACCTTCACGCTGCCGGCGCTGGCCGGCAGTTCGCCGCTGATCAGGTTGAAGGTCGACGTCTTGCCGGCGCCGTTGGGTCCGATGATGCAGGCGACGCCTTTCGGCGGGAACGCGACTGTCAGGTCGTTTAGAATGGTGATGCCGCCGGCGCTGACCCGCGCCGCGTCGATCGTCAGCGCTTCCTGCGCGCTGGTTCCGGTCCGCGCGGGAGCTTCGATGGCTATCTGTGGGCGTGCACCGGCCAAGGCGCGGCGCAGGCGCTCCGTCACCGGCGTGACCAGCCCGATCACGCCTTGCGGAAAGGCGAGCACGACCACCATGAAGAAGCCGGCCATGATCACTTCCCAATAGGGAATGCTGTCGCGCATCTCCGCCGTCATCGAACCGACCAGCAAGGTACCGAGGACCGGTCCGTAAAGCCGGCCACGCCCGCCGACTGCTGTCCAGACCAGCAGTTCCGCCGAAAAGGCAAAGCCGACCACCTGAGGTGAAACCAGGCCCTGCTGGGGCGCGTAGAGCGCACCGGCAAGACCGGCGAAAAACCCGGACACGGCAAAGGCGATTGCCTTGTAGTGATCAGGGTTGAAACCGAACAGTGCGACGCGGCGCTCGTTCTGGGCGATGGCGCGCCACAGTACGCCGAGCGGTGCACTGTAGAGCCACGACGCGATCGCCAGCACGGCAACGAGCGCGACCGCGGCGAGATAATAATTGGCGCGGAAATCATCGATCCCAGGAAGGGCCGGGATGCCGGCGAGGCCGTTGAAACCGCCCGTCACCGAATTCCAGTTGCTGGCGATCTGGAACGCCAGCATCGAGAGCGCCAGCGTGATCAATGAAAAGAATGGCCCACTGCCGCCATCGCGACGAAACACCATCAACCCGATCAGCAGCGCCAGAACGCCACTCGCCAGGGCAGCGAGAGGCAGCAGCAGGTAGATCAGATAGCTGCCGGGCATGGCTTTCAGCAGGATTGCCGAGAGATAGGCCGAAACGCCGAAGAACATCGCCTGGCCGAGCGGCAGGAAGCCAGCCTGTCCCCAGCACAAGCCCAGCCCGACGGCGACCATCGCATAGAGGTAGTAGAGGCCGAGCTGATAGGTCCAGTAGTCGCCAACCGCAAACGGCAGGACAAGCAGCGCGACCAGCGTGATGAGATTAGCCATGCGCGAACAATCCGCGCGGTTTCAGCCACAGGAACAGGATCGCCACCACCAACACGGTGAAATAGGCCTGCGTGCTGCCGAATACGGCCGACATCAAGCTGTCGAGTCCGCCAATGACACCTGTACCGGCGACCACGCCAAGCACGCTGCCCAGTCCGCCGACAACCAGCACGAAAAATGATTTGATGACATAGTCCAGCCCGAGATAGGGATGCACCGGCACCAGCGGCGCCACCATGACGCCGGCAAGACCCGCAAGGCAGGAGCCGACCACGAATGTGGTGGTCGCAAGCCGCTTCACCGGCATACCGAGCGCGCGTGCCAGGTCCGGATTGCCGACCATAGCCCTGATCCTCAGCCCTGCTCTGCTGGTTCCATACCAGGCGAAGAGCGCGCCGATGATCGTGACGCAAACAACGATCAGCATCAGCCGGTAGGTCGGATAGTCGGTGCCCAACAGTGTCATCGTACCGGCAAGCGGCACGGCAACACTGTTGAAGCCGAGGCCGAATCCGGCTTCCGCCAGCTTGCGAAGGAGCAGACTCAAGCCCCACGTTGCAACCAGCGTGTCGAAAGGACGGCGATAGAGCGGACGGATCAGAAGCACCTCAACGATCAGGCCGACACCCCCGCAGACCAGAAGCGCCAGCGGTACTGCCAGCAGGAAAGGCGCACCGGCTCGATCGACAACCAGGGCACAGAACGCGCCCATCATGACGAATTCGCCATGCGCCAGATTGAGCACGCCGAGCATGCCGAAGGTGACGGCAAGCCCGAGCGCGATCATCGCCAGCGTCGTCACGCCGAAAACGATGTTCAACAGCTGTGTGATTATTAGCGGATCCACGAGCCCTCCCCGAGAGCAGGTCCGGTTTTCTTCAAATCACCGAACCAGCTCTATTTCGTCGTTTTTGTGCAAATCCGGACACAAAACCGCTCACACTGTTGCTGGAATTGCTCTGGTTCTGCCGGCAGCTCACACCGGACAGGACTGGCCGCTGGCGACCTTCTCGAAGGTCTTGACCACCTCGAACTCGGCGCCCTTGCACATTGCGAGATACATGTCCTTGTCGACATGGCGTCCCGTCATCGTCGCGGTGCCGCCGGCGGTGGCGAAGGTGAGCCCTTGCGAAGCCGCAGCAACAGCGGCCGCTTCCGTCGAGCCCGCCTTGTCGACAAGCGCCTTGGCACAGTGCACGCCGGCATAGGCGTCGGCGCCGAGCGTCGACAGCTGTGGCACCTTGTCGCCGAACTTCGCCTTCATCGCCGCCTTGAACTTCTGGTTGGCCTCGGAGCCGACATTGGCGAAGTAAGCCATGCAGGAATAGAGATTGCCGCTGCTTTCGGCGCCGATGCCCTGCAGCGTGTTTTCCTCCAGCAAAAAGGCCAGGCGTGTGATGTCCTTGTCGAGACCGAAAGAAGCAAAGGCCCGGTTGAAATTGACGTTGTCGGCCCCGATCACCGTGATCAGCACGACATCGGGTTTCGCGCCCTTGATACGCGTGACGATCTCTTCGAAACGGTTGGGCGCGCCAAGCGGTACATATTCTTCCCCGGCGATCGTGCCGCCACCGGCAGCGATGTATGATTTGGCGGCTTCGTTGGAATTGCGGGCCCAGACATAGTCGTTGCCGATCAGATAGAAGGACTTGGCGCCCTTCTCCTTCATCATGAACTCGATCGACGGCTTGATCTGCTGCGGCGGCGTTTCGCCGAGACAATACAGATTGGCTGTGCAGTCGCCGCCCTCATAGACCGGCGTGTAGATGTAGGGAACCTTGCCCTTGACGGTGGCCTCGACCGCCTGGCGCACGGCGCTGTCATGTGAGCCGATCACGAGGTCGACCTTTTCCTCCAGCATCAGGCGCACGACCGATTTCGCCACTTCGGCGGAGCAGCCCCTGCATCGGTTGGAATCAGCTTGATCTTGCGGCCAAGAACCCCTCCAGCCGCATTGGCTTCGTCCGCGGCCAGTTCCGCGCAGCCCTGGTTCGACGGACCGAACAGCGCGGCAGGCCCGGACAGCGGGATCAGCAGTCCGATCTTGAATTCACCCTCTGCCGCGATGGCGCGGCGCAAAGTGCCCGGCGCAATGCCGGCGGCCAGCGCACCGGCCATGCCGGCCAGCATGGTGCGGCGGTCGATGGTCATGAATGATGGCATGTCGTTCCTCCCCTTGTTGCTTATCGTTGTCCGTGCTGGATGTTCGCCGGATCGAGCTTCGGCGCAGGAAGAGCCGGAAACAGCGCTTCGATCGTAGCCGCGATTGACAGCAGCGCCCGGTCGTCACCGGGCAGCCCGTCCAAGGCCAGCCCCACAGGCAACCCTCGCCCCGTCAGCCCAACAGGCAGGTTGATGCCCGGCAACCCGGCAACGCTCCCCGGATCGGTGTTGCGGATGAAGGTCTGGAAGGTCGGCACCCGCCGACCGTTCAACTCGACGTCGACATCCTCGCCGATCGGACGGGCGGGCAGCGGTGTCGTCGGGAAGACCAGCGCATCGATGCCATGAGCGGCGAAATGATCGCGATAGGCCTTGATCAGGCGTGGCCGATGAACATCCATCGCTTCCCGATAGAGAGCCTGCGGAACCATGGTGGCCGGATCGCTGATAAAGCGCATGATGCCTTGCACATCCGGGCTGGCAGCCTTTTCGACGATATCGGCAAATCGTGCAGACGCGCCGCTTTCCTCGAGATAAGCAGCGATATCCCGGCCAGGTTCATAGAAGGCAATGATGCTGGCGGCCGCGTTGAGCGCGGCAAGGTCAGCAATGTCGGCCTCCACCAGCGTCACGCCGGCGACCCTCAGCAAAGTCAGCGCTTCCAGGCAGAGGCGCTCGGTCTCGCAGTCGAGATCTTCCCAGAAATAGCCGCGCGGCACGCCAAGCCGCAGCCCATCCAATGGTCGTGCGGACAGCATGCCAGTGCTGCCGATGACGACCCGATCCATCAACTCGAGATCGGCGACGCAACGCGCCATCGGGCCCGGCGTGTCACGGGTCGATGAGATTGGCACGATGTGGCCCGCAGGCCATCGACCCGCAGATGGACGCAAGGAAGCGATGCCGCACAGAGCGGCCGGCACACGCACCGAACCTCCGGTGTCGGTGCCGATGCCACCTGGGGTTAGGCGTGCCGCACAGGAGGCACCGGCACCGCCCGATGACCCGCCTGGAATCATCAGGGGATCATAGGGATTGCGGATCGCGCCGGAGAACGCGTTGTTGTTGGTGATGCCGAAGGCCAGCTCATGCATGCCGGTTCGGCCGAGAAAGACAGCCCCGGCACCGCGCAGCGCTGCAGCGACCGGCGCGTCTTTCTTCGGTCGGTGGCCGGCAAGGCCGGGCGTGCCGGCGCTGCATTCCTGGCCAGCAATGTCGATGTTGTCCTTCATGCCGAGCGGCACGCCGGCAAGTGGCCCGAGTGTCTCGCCGCCGCGGCGCGCGCGATCCACTGCGCGAGCGGCTTCAAGCGAAGTATCCGCATCGATCGAGACGAAGGCGTTCAGATGAACATGGGCAGCGCTACGATCGAGGAAAGTCTGGACGAGACGTTCGGCACTCACCTCGCCGTTGCGAATGGCTGTCGCCGCAGCCGCAACGCCGAGCTCATGCAATTCAGCCATCCAGTCCTCCTCACCCAATCAGGCAAAGCGGATGCTAGAGGCGCGAGCCCAGCACGGGTATCAGCAGAAATGCGGATGCACCCTGGTCAGTTGTCGGAGCGGGAAACGGTGGCGGCCAGTTCCGCGCGATTGGCACAACCGCGCTTTTCCATGGCACGCGAAAGATGCGTCCGCACAGTGGCAAAGCCGATGCCGAGCAGGCGGGCGATGTCGCGATCGGTGCAGCCGCGCGCCACCAGAACCGCAACGTCACGCTCGCGCGGCGTCAGGTCATCGCCATGCAGCGAAGCCCGCAGCAGCGCGCGCCGCAGGAACGGTTCCAGCATGTCGAGCAGCACCACGTCGCGTTCCTCGAACTCCGGCCGCTTCTTGGCGCGCCAGATGCGCAGGTCACCGAGGTCCTTGCCATTGTCGAAGACGAACAGGTTGATGCCATGGTGCATGCCGTCGCGGGACAGGAAGTCGTTGAAGAATTCCGTGTGCTCGAGCCGGCGGTGCGGAATGACGAGCTCGACGGGCGTCGCCCGCTTTCGCGCACGCAACTGCTGTGTCATCGGGTCGTGGAACTGGAACCAGTCGTCATAGGCCCTGAGATTGTCTTCACTCATCCGGTAGGCGCGCGAACGCTCGAAAACACCCTTGCCGTCGTTCCAGACGTAAGAAGCGCCGAAATCCGAGCGCGTCAGGCGAATGATATCCGACAGCACGTCGCCGCGCGCGTCGGCCCCCGGGCCGATACGTTCCAGTCGCGCGACGATATCGCCATACAGGCGGATTTCGTCGGACGTGATGTCCCTCATCACAACGCTCATGACCCGCTCCTCCCCAGCAACAGGCTCATGGATGCGGACTATAATAAGCTGTCGCGCCCTGTCCACCTCGTCAGGGTGACAGCCGACTATCCGCGACCAGTTCCAAAGTATGAATCGTTTCTTGATCAAAAGATCGAATGATGCAATCTTTCGATCTTTCCATTGATATATCCGAACCGCCTGGCGAACCGCTCCACCATGACACTCACCGCTCAAACCCACCCACCGATCGAGCAGACGATCAGCTTCTTTCGCGTCAGCGATCTCCGGCGCACCAGAGATTTCTACGAACGGGCTTTCGGCTTGCGTCTTGTCTTCGAGCGCGAAGGCAAGGTGCTGATCCTGCAGGCCACCGGCGAGAGCTTCTTCGGTTTCGTCACCGGCGAGTTGCCGGCGAACCAGCCACGCATGGGAGCCATCACCCTTGTCTCTTCCGATGTCGATGCCTGGTCGAAACGCCTCGTCGACATCGGCATCGAAACCAAGGGCCCACCCATCTTCAAGCCGGAATTCGGCATCTACATCCTCTATGTCACCGACCCTGACGGCTACACGGTCGAAGTGCTGGAGATGCGGGCGGAAGGCTGGCCACACAAGACGTTATGAGCAGCCCCGCCGATGGTATCAGGCGGTGCCGCCCGGATCGCAAACGGAGCAAGCCATGCCCGAGTTGAGCCAGCAATGCCGTGCTCTTGTCTCCGGCATCAAGGATGACTACGACAGTTGAAGGCTTGGAGCGATCCAGCCGCAACCGTCCTTCCAGCAAGGGATCATATCGTGGCAGTCGACGTCTTTGCACCGATAGCGTCGCGCAGCACCATCCAGGATGGGGTCTACCGGCAGCTCAGGCATGCCCTGATGACAGGCCGTTTCGACCCGGGCCAGACGCTGACGATCGCATCGCTGTCGGATTCCTTCGGCACCAGCCATATGCCGGTGCGGGAGGCCTTGCGTCGGCTCGCCGCTGAAAATGCGCTCGAGGTAGCGGCAAACGGTTCAGCGCGCATTCCCGCCACCAGCCGTGCAAGACTCGACGATCTGTGCCGCGCCCGCATCGCCGTCGAGAGCCTGGCGACTGAACTGGCTGTACCCAACATCACCGCACGCGACATCGTTCAGCTGGAAGGCATCATCCACGAGCACGAAACGATCGGACGAACCGACAGTGTCTATGCCATGCTCGGCAAGAACCAGGAATTTCATTTCCATCTCTATGGCGCATCGCAGTCGGAAGTGCTTATCCAGCTCATCGAAACCCTGTGGCTGCGCTTCGGCCCCTACATGCGACTGTTGACGCGCCATATCGAACCCCTGCTGAAGTCCGACGACAGCGGCACCTATTCCGTGCACCATCACGAGATGATTGCCGCACTCAAGGCCAGGAATTTGGATGCGGCCCGCATGGCCATCATCGCCGACATCAAAGCGACGCGTGACCTGCTGCGTGAACTGACAGCGGAAGATCAATCCTGAAATCACACCAGCGTGCCCATATCGGGCTGGCCTACGAAGAAATTTGATCAATTAATCAACGAGCACGACGATGTCCGAAAGACGAGCGATTTCATCCGGATCGAAATTCGAGGAGTTGGCCGGTTATTCCCGTGCCGTTGTCGACGATGAATGGGTCTTCACCTCGGCCACCGCCGGTTCCGAGGCTGATGGCAGCTTCTCACCTGATACCGCTCAGCAGGCACGACGCGCGTTGGCCGTTATTTCGGCAGCACTCGCGGAAGCCGGGGCCACTTTTGCCGATGTGGTGCGTGTGCGCGTCTATCTGGCCGACCGCGCCGACGTGATGGCAGTGTCGAAGATCCTGGGCGAGACATTCGCCGCGCCTCGCCCGACCAACACCACCATCATCTGCGGTTTTCCGGCCGAAGAGATCAAGGTCGAGCTGGAGATGACGGCGCTTAGGCGCCACTGAGCACATCGCGCGGTTCGACACCAAGCCTGAATTCACGGAGGGGAAAAGCAATGGACACACAGACAGAGTCGGGAACACTGCCGGTCAACGCGCAGGTGACCTTCCTT
The DNA here is from genome assembly GCF_004136315.1 of Mesorhizobium sp. Pch-S. NCBI lineage: Bacteria > Pseudomonadati > Pseudomonadota > Alphaproteobacteria > Hyphomicrobiales > Phyllobacteriaceae > Mesorhizobium > Mesorhizobium sp. Pch-S. Next base: position 4,614,438 of record NZ_CP029562.1, on the reverse strand, counting down.
TACTACAAGGACCTCGCCGCGCCTGAGCATTTTTATGGCGAGCAGCTGGGCTTCGAGAAGACCTTCGACAAGGGCTGGGTCAAGTTCTTCCGCATCACCGCCCATTCTTATGTCGGCCTCGTCGACGAGGCGAAGGGACACCACAAGGCATCCGACGCCAAGGCGGTGATGGTCAGCATGGAAACACCGGAACTCGAAGCCTGGTACGAACGCATGCAGCAAAGCGGCGCCGAGATCGTCGTTCACTACGATCCGGCCAAGGCTGCCGAGCAGATGGTCTCTACCTTCCTGATGCGCGATCCCGGCGGCTACAGCGTCGAGTTCTTCCGCTTCAACAAGCGCGATTGAGCACTCCAGGGCAGTTCTGGGAAGGTGCTGTTTGCCTGCGGAATTGCCTCACATCATCTGCGGCTGCGCAACGTCATTTCGGTAAGCGCAGCCGTTCTCCATCAGCCGGGTCGAACAGGCAGACGTCGGCGGGTTTGATCGCCAGCGACACGGGCTGTCCAACCGCAAGCTGCAGCCGCTCCGTGGTGAAAAGCTTGAGCTGCTGGCCTGCGATGTTCACATGCACCACCGTGGCTACGCCCGTCGGCTCGACAAGCTCGACGGTCGCCGCGACACCGGCTTCGCTGGCCGGAAACAGCCCGATCCGCTCCGGCCGAATGCCGGCGATCACCTCGCCATCGTCCGGCAGTCTGTCGGGAGCCGGCATGGCAAAAAGGTTGATAGCGCCAACCTGCAGGCCGATACCTTTGTCCTGGCGCAGCGCGCGCACCTTGATGAAATTCATGGCGGGAGAGCCGATGAATCCGGCGACAAAGATGTTGGCGGGATTGTCGTAGAGCTCAAGCGGGGCGCCGACCTGCTGGATGACGCCGCCATTCATCGCCACGATGCGGTCGCTCATGGTCATGGCTTCGATCTGATCATGCGTGACATAGACCGACGTCGCCCCGATATCGCGGTGCAGCTTGCGGATCTCAAAACGCATCTGTTCACGCAATCGCGCGTCGAGATTGGACAGCGGCTCGTCGAACAGGAACGCCTTCGGGTTGCGTACGATCGCCCGCCCCATGGCGACACGCTGGCGCTGTCCGCCAGACAGCGCACGCGGCTTGCGGTCCTGCAGCGCCTCCAGCCCCAGCTTGTCGCCGGCCCGTTTGACCGCCTCGGCGATGCGTTCGGCCGGCGTGCGCTTGAGCTTCAGGCTGTAGCTCATGTTGTCGCGCACGCTCATATGCGGATAGAGCGCGTAGGACTGGAACACCATGGCGATGTCGCGGTCGCGCGGCGCCAGATCGTTCACCCGCATGTCGCCGATGCGGATCTCGCCAGCGCTGAGATCCTCCAGTCCGGCGATGATGCGCAGCAACGTCGACTTGCCGCAACCAGACGGCCCGACGAGGACGACGAATTCACCCGACTCGATCGTCAGGTCTACCCCCTTGAGGACTGGGACCGCGCCATAGTCCTTGCGCACGCCGTCGATAGCGATCGATGCCATTTGCCGAACACCCTTTCGTTTCAGCCCTTCACCGCGCCGGCCGTCAGCCCCTGCACGAGATAGCGCTGGATCAGGAAGAAGAAGATGCAGACCGGGATGAGCGCCAGGACGCCTGCCGCCATCATCGGCCCGTACTCGATCGTGGCGCGCGTCGAATAGAGCAGCAGGCCGACCGGGAAGGTGCTTGCCGAAGCCGACGAATTGAGCAGCAGCGCGAACAGGATTTCACCCCACGCACCCGTGAAGCAGAAGCCGGCCGTCGCCACGATACCTGGCAGCGTCAGCGGCGCGATGATCTGCACGAACGCCTTGAATCGTGTGGCGCCGTCGATCATCGCCGCCTCCTCGAGGTCTTTCGGTATGCCGTCGAAGAAGGACTGCATCAGGAAGGTGGCGAAAGGGATGTTGAAGGCGGTGTAGATGATGATCAGGCCGGTCAGGCTGTTGGTCAGCCCCAGCGTGCCGAAAATGCTGAAGATCGGCGTGATCACGATGACCAGCGGAAACATCTGGGTCACCAGCATCAGGCCGACGATCCAGAACTTGCCCCTGAAGGCAAAGCGCGAAAACGCGTAACCCGACGCCGTGGCAAGCACGGTCGACGCGATCGCGGTGACGCCTGAAACAATGATCGAATTGCGGAAGAACAGCAGGAAGTCGCTTTTGCCGATCACCGTCGCGTAGTGTTCGACGCTCACTTTGGAAGGCAGCAGATCGGTGCCTTGCTTGTAGAGGATGTCGTTTGGCGTAATCGAAACCTTGACGAGCCAGTACAGCGGAAACAGCGCCACCAGGACATAGATGAGCAGCACCCCGTAGTGCAGTGCCCATTTCGTCATCCGGATTTGAAAAGAGCCGCGCATGATGCCGTTACCTCGAGCTCAGCATCATCTGCCGGATCGATATCAGCAGAAGCGCATAAATGAGGAGCAGGGCCACAAGTGCCGTCGCAACCGCCGAGGCATAGCCGAAATTCAGCCCCTGATAGGCCTGTGTAAAGACGTAGCTGGCGACGATCTGCGAGGAATCCGCCGGGCCGCCTTTGGTCATCACCACGATGAGTTCGGACGAATTGGCGATCCAGATCGTACGCAGCATCACTGTGACGACAATGGTCGGCGCCAGGAAAGGCAGCGTGATCGAGCGGAAGCGCTCGAAACTGCCAGCGCCATCGATCTCGGCAGCTTCATAGATCTCGCCCGGAATGGCCTGCAGCGCGGCCAGCAGCGTGATCGCGAAGAACGGCGTGCCCCACCAGATGCTGGCGATGATCGGCCCCAGCAGCGCATGCTGGGGATTGGAGAGGATGTTGTCCGGCGCGCCCATCAGGCCAAGCGCATAGGCCCAATGCGGCAAGGGTCCGATCGCCGGGTTGAACAGCCACGACCAGTTCATGCCGATGAGGAAGGTCGGGATAGCCCAGGGCAGGAAGACGATCGGCTGAATGATACCCCGGCCGGGAAAAGGCCGATTGAGCAGCAGCGCCAGGATCAGCCCGAAGACGAACTGGAATGCAACGCAGCTCACCGTCCAGGTGACCGTGTTCTTCAGCGCGCCCCAGAAGCTGCCGTCGCGCATCAGGTCACGGAAATTGTCGAGGCCGACAAACCCTCCCGATGTCGGATCCAGCAGCATGACATTGCGGAAGGCATAAGAAATGCCGATGACGATCGGAACCAGCGTCGTAACCGTGATCAGCAACAGTGCGGGGGCACTGTAGAGATACGGCTCAAGCACAGCGAGGCGCCGCCGTGCGCCCGCGGAAAGATGGAATACGGTCATGTTCGGCCCGGATTGTCAGGGCAGCGACGATGCGCCAGGCATCGTCGCTGCCTCAGTGAGCACAGTTACTTCGCCAGGAATTTCTGCTGGGCCTTCGTCAGGATACCTGCGAATTGCTTGCCGAGATCCTCTGCTGTGATCTGACCAAGCAGCGCCTGCTGGGCGAGCTTCACCGCCGTCGAGCCAGCAAAGAGGCTGTATTCCGGCAAATAACCTGGCGTAACGGTGGGCACGATGTCCTTGTCGTCGAGGGAATCGAACCAGGCACGGTATTTCGGATCGGCATAGGTCGGATCCTTTTCCGCACTCTTGAAGATAGGCAGAGCTCCCACGGCCTTCGTCCAGAGCGGATCGGATTGCGGATTGTCGATCATCGCCAGGAACTTCCAGGCCAGATCCTTGTTCTTGCTGGCCGACATCACACCCCACGAGCCATAGCTCAGCACAGGGAAGGCCTTGCCGCCCTTGCCCTTCGGCATCGGCACGACACCGAAATCGTCGGGCGCCATGTGTTCGGACGTCGGCGCCAGCACGTCGGCATCCTGGTCGAGCATGGCGCAGGTGCCGGTATAGAAGCCGGCGACCGTCTCTTTGTAACCCCAGTTGACGCTGTCCTTCGGCGCCCAGCCATTCTTGTAGAGGTCGATCTGGTTCTGGAAACCGGCGACCCAGCCCGGCTGGTCGAGCGTCGACTTGCCGTCCTTGTCGAAGAACGCGTTGTCGCCATTGGTGGCGGCGCCCATCATCGCCCAGGCATTGAAAGTGCCCGAGCCGCCGCGCAGGCAATAGCCATATTTGCCGGGAAGCGCCGACACTTTCTTGGCGGCATCCATGAATTCATCGACCGTCTTCGGCGGTCCGGCAACACCCGCCTCGGCGAACAGCTTCTTGTTGTAATAGAGCGACTTCACGAAAAGGCCGTAAGGAAGCACATAGGCCGTGTCCTTGACCTTGCGTGCCAGTTCCAGGACGCGCGGGTTCAGATCACCCTTGTGCTCCCACTTCTCGATATAGGGCTCAAGGCTCTCGAGGTGCCCGGAATTGGCATAGAGGGCCACCCAGTTGTCAGGCATTTCCGCCACGTCGGGAATATCGCCTGCGGCAATCATGGTGGCGAACTTCTCGAAGGAATTATCCCAGGGGATCGAGATCAGCTCGACCTTCACGCCCGGGTTTTCCGCTTCGAACTTCTTGATAAGCGTGTTGAGGACGGCCAGCGATTCATCGCTGGTGTTTGTCTGGACGAACCGCAGCGTGGTGTCGGCAAGCGCAGGCGCAGCGAGCATGGCCAGAGCCGCACCCGCCAGAAGCAGTTTCTTGATCATCGATTTCCCTCCCATTGATGCCAGGACAACCACCTCGATCTCTGGACAGGCACAGCTCTGCGCGCTTGCCGGCGTCGGATCGATTTTCGACGATCGCTTGGCACTATGCGAGCAGATTACATCATTCGATCTTTTGATCAAGAGATTACAAAAGACGGTCGTATGCGCCGATTGCCGTCGGAGCCGCCTGCCGGCGACGCCCGAACAATTCCGGCAAACATGCACGGCTCTGCGTCAGGATTGACGCAGAATTCAGAGTGTTCGCACGCCTCGCCGAGAAGAACGCAAACCTCTAGTCAAGCTTGCCCAGCAAGCTCAAAAGCAGATCAAAGAAACCATCGGCATCGGCCTTGATCGCAACCTCGGTGGTGGCCGGCTTGCCGCCCAGTCCCCAGATGTCATGCACGGTGCGGCCGAAGCTCAGCCCGCTGTTGGTTTCGACATCCACCCGCATTGTGCGTGTCTGGAAAATATCCGGCTGCAGCAGCCAGGCGACGGTACAGGGGTCATGCAATGCCGACCCTTCAAAACCATAGCGCTCCCGATAGACCTTGGCGAAGAACTCGGCCATGTCGGCGAAGACCCGCCCTGCCCTGTTGCCGAGCGCGCGCATGCGCTCGACATGTCGCGGTGTCGCTATCACCTGATGGGTGACGTTCAGCCCGAACATCACTGTCGGAATACCACTGTCGAGCACGATCTGGGCAGCGTGCGGATCGCATAGCAGGTTGAATTCGGCCGCCGGGCTGTCATTGCCATAGTCCGTCGAGCCACCCATGAAGACGATCCGGTCGATCTTTTCGGCAATCGACGGCTGCAGCCTGAGCGCGATCGCCAGATTGGTCAGCGGCCCGGACGCCACCAGCGTGATCTTGTCCGACGAGCCGGCAAGCGTCCGCACGAGATAGTGGATCGCACTCTCGGCTTCGGCGCCGCGCTTCGGCTGGCCGATCTGTGGCGCCTCGAGCCCGCTCTCGCCGTGATAGGCGGCGGCATCGACCCGGTTGCTCAGGATGGCGCGGTCGACGCCGGCATAAACGGGAACGGCACTGCCCAGCCAGTCGAGCACGCGCAGCGCGTTGTTCGTGGTGTGGGCGACCCCGACATTGCCGTAAGTGGTGGTGACTCCGAGGATTTCTATGTCGCTGGAAGCAACGGCCATGGCCATAAGAAAAGCGTCGTCGATCCCGGGATCGCAGTCGATGATGATGCGTTTGGCCATGAATGGATCCGATTGAACGAAAGGGTCGTGAGTAAGCCCACGACCCTTGTCGGACAGCAAGCGGGTTTTGTTGCCCTTTGCTCGGGACTACCGACAGCAACTGCCAGAACGTCAGCGCATGGATGGCAGCGCCCGGTGCACGACATTCAGGAAGTAACGCATGCCGATCGGCACGATATCGTCGTCGAAGACAAAACGATCGCCGTGCAACCCCTCGCCGGGGCCGACATCGCCTGCGCCGATCCAGGCATAGGCACCGTCGCCGACGCCGCGCAGCAGGAAGGCGAAGTCTTCGCAGCCCATGCTGGGCTGGAAATCGGTGCTGACGCGCCCGGCGCCGACCGTGTCCCGGGCGGCCAGCGCCGCCAGTCCCGCGCCGGCCGCCGGGTTGACCACCGGCGGATAACCGCGCTTGTAGTTCAGCTCGGCCGTCACCCCATGCATGGCTGCGACCGCTCGCGCGATCCGCTCGATCTCTTCAGCGCAATGGTCCGACAGAACCGGGTCGTAGAAACGGCACGTGCCTTCGACCTTGGCCTCGGTCGGCACGAAATTGTTGAACCTCCCGCCATGGATCTGCGTGACCGAAAGAACGGCAGCGGCAAGCGGGTCGATACTGCGGCTGACCACACGCTGCACCGCGGTGACGAAACTGGCCGCCGCCAGCACCGGATCGTCGCCGAGATGCGGCATCGCCGCATGACAACCGCTGCCGTGGAAGCGGATTTCGAAATCGTCCACCGCCGCCATCTGGGGACCAGCCAAAACGCCGATCTGGCCTTTCGGGAAACCCGGCCAGTTGTGAATAGCAAACACCTTCCCGACCGGGAAGCGCTCCAGCACCCCATCCTCGATCATCTGCCTGCCGCCGCCCACCACCTCTTCCGCCGGCTGGAAGATGAAGACGACCGTGCCATCGAAATCCTCGCTTTCGGCGAGCAGTTTTGCTGTGCCCAGCAGGATTGCGGTATGGCCGTCATGGCCGCACGCATGCATGACGCCCTTGTTCTTCGACGCATAGTCGATATCGGCCATTTCTTCGATCGGCAGTGCATCGAGCTCGGCGCGCAGCGCGATGGCCTTGCTGCCGTTTCCTTTGGTCAGCGTCGCAACGACAGCGGTCCGGCTGACATCGGTGTGCACGGCGAGGCCGAATGCCTTGAGTTTTGCAGCAACGAAGGCAGCGGTTTCATGTTCGGCAAAACCGAGTTCCGGATTGGCATGGATGTGCTTGCGCCAGGCAATAACCTCTGGTGCGATTTCGGCGACGCCGTCGTTGGCAGGCATGGATAGTCTCGCGGTTCACTTTTCTCAGGATGACTGCGATCCTAAATGCGGGCGCAGGACCCGTCTTGAACAGGATTGACCGCAAGGCGGGTTTGCGGAAGGCTGCCATCGATGAGCGAGGCGAGGGAACGCGAAGAAGCGCGACTGACACGGCATGCGGGGCTCGGCGATCTCGAATTGCTGACCGCCCGCTACCGCGATCATGCCTATGCGTTACACACCCACGACAGCTACGTGTTTGGCGTCGTGGTTGCCGGCGCCGAGAAGCTGCGCATCAACCGCCGGTCTTATCTTGCGCCTGCCGGTTCGATCATCGTCGTCAATCCCGAGGATCCGCATGATGGTGAGAAAGGCTGCGAGGCCGGCTGGGCCTATCGCACCTGCTACCCCCGCGCCGAACTGATGCGAGAAGTCGCGGAAGATCTCGAGCTCGGCCATTTGCCGATGTTCAGCCATGGCGTTCTCGTGGCCCCGGACCTCGCCGACGATTTCGTGCAGGCCCACCGCCTTGCCGTCGCCGGCAGGGCCATGGAAGCGGAAACGACCATGCTGATGGCCTTGCGCGGGTTGACCCGACGTTTCGCGGACCGTGGCGGCCGCAATCCTTCGGCCGACGACAGCGAGGCAGCCAGGCGGTTTCGGCGCTACCGCGACCTCATCGAGGCCGACCTCGCCGGCACCTTCGAGCTGGGTAATCTCGCCGAGGTGGCGGGTGTAACCCGCTTCCAGGTCATCCGCGACTTCAAGCGTGTGGCCGGCATGACGCCCGGCCAATATCTGCGCGACTGCCGCATCCGCGCCGCCGCGACCCTGATGCGCACCGGCAAACCGCTGGCCGACATCGCCTTCGAGACCGGATTTGCCGACCAGAGTCATCTCACGCGGCTGTTCAAATCCATGCGCGGCGTATCGCCCGGAGCATTTCGCGAAGCGGATTGAGCTGCTGCCGACCCCGATCGGCCGGCCGGATGTTGTCGATGCAGAGTATCTGGATGGGGTGCAATGCTCCCACCAAACGCGGTTTTCCACCGACGACAATGCGCTGCGTGGCACCATCGAAGGTCCACAAAGCCCGGCATTCTGCAGACTGTCGCCCAATGAAGACAAAATTGTCGACAAAATAGTTGACAATAAGACCGGCATCCTGAATATCCGATACCAGGCCGCAAACGACGGCATCAAGATCGTCGCCGCGACATCGGGAGGATGTTCCATGACCGACCAGCACGCGTCGAACAATCGGCAACGACCGTTGTCCGCCGCGGTTCGCTGCGCTTCTGAAGCGCATTCCCTAACGGTCGGCCGACGAGGTTCCCCATGCTGGTCTTCACGATAAGCCGTCTCGCCAACGCCATCATGGTGATGCTCGCCGTTGCCATGCTCGCCTTCCTGATCTTTCGCCTTGCCGGCGATCCGGTCGAGATGATGGCCGGTGAGCAGATGACGCAGGAAGATCGCGATGCGTTGCGCGAACGGCTCGGCCTGAACGATGGCACCGCAACACAATTTGTCCGTTTTGTCGCCAATGCTGCGCGCGGCGACTTCGGCGTTTCCTACCGCAACGGCCAGGACGTGCTGACGCTGATCGGCGAACGTTTCCCGGCAACGCTTGAACTCGTGCTGGTGGCGACGCTGATTTCCCTGATCGTCGGCCTGCCCCTCGGTGTCCTGACTGCCATCAAGCGAGGGCGATGGTACACGGAATCCCTGCAATTCCTGTCGATCATCGGCGTCTCGTTGCCGAGCTTCGTGGTCGGCATCCTGCTCATCCTTGTCTTTTCAGTCATTCTTGGCTGGTCACCGTCTTTCGGGCGCGGCGACGTCGTGCAGATCGGCTGGTGGTCGACCGGCCTATTGACGCCTTCAGGACGCGCGGCACTCATTCTGCCCGCCATCGCGCTGTCGCTTTACCAGATCACGCTGATCATGCGGCTGGTGCGCGCCGAGATGCTGGAGGTGCTGCGCTCCGACTACGTGAAATTCGCCCGGGCGCGCGGTATTCCGCGCTGGCGCATCTATTTCCGTCACGCCCTGCGCAACTGCCTGATGCCTGTGGTGACGATGACCGCCATGAATGTCGGTTCGCTGATCGCCTTCGCGCTGATTACCGAAACCGTCTTCCAGTGGCCGGGCATGGGCATGCTGTTCATCCAGGCCGTCACCTTCCTCGATATCCCGGTGATGGCGGCCTATCTGTGCATCATCTCCTTCATCTTCGTCGCGCTGAACACGCTGGTCGACATCACCTATGCGGTGATCGATCCACGCCTGCGCGCCTCGCACTGAGGAGACCGTTCGATGACGCTCGAGACCTCGAAAGCAGCCGCCCAAAAGCCTTCCTCCGCGCTGCAGCGTTGGCGTGACAGCGATATCTGGTGGTCGTTCACGCATTCGAAAGCCGCCATGCTGGCTGCCGCGATCTTCGCCATCCTGATCCTGACGGCGGTGTTCGCGCCCTTGTTCGCCCCACAGAACCCCTACGATGCCGCGCAATTGGACATGTGGAAGGCCGAGCTTCCTCCGGTGTGGCAGGAAAGCGGCGAATGGCCCTATCTGCTCGGCACCGACACGCAGGGCCGCGACATGCTGTCGGCTATCCTCTACGGCACGCGCATCTCGATGGTCATCGGCCTGGCCTCTGTCGCGCTTTCCCTGCTGATCGGCATGACCGCCGGCCTGGTTGCCGGCTTCTTCGGTGGCTTCATCGAGAACATCCTGATGCGTATCGGCGACATCACCCTGTCGATCCCGACAATCCTGATCGCCATCCTCGTCTCGACGGTAGTGCGTCAGCTGCTGCCGTCGGATCTGCGCGAAATCGGCGCATCAGCGGTGCTGGTGCTGGCCATCGCGCTATCGTCATGGGTGCAATATGCACGCACGGTGCGCGCGCAGACCATCGTCGAGCGCAGCAAGGAATATGTGCAGGCGGCACGGTTGCTGAAAGTACCGGCCCGCCGGATTCTAGCACACCACATCCTGCCCAATACACTCACCCCGGTGCTGGTTGCGGCCACGCTGAATTTCGGCATGGCGATCCTGACGGAAGCGACGCTCTCGTTCCTCGGCATCGGCATGCCGCCCGGCCAGCCATCGCTCGGCACGCTGATCCGCATCGGCAACCAGTTCCTGTTCTCCGGCTCGTGGTGGATTGTCCTGTTTCCGGTGATCCAGCTCTGCCTGCTCGTCGTCGTCGTCAATGTGCTGGGAGACTGGCTGCGCGACGTACTCAATCCGAAACTGAGGTAAGTGCATGCCCAACCTGCTGCTCCGCAACGTCCGCCCCTATGGGGGCGCCGCCAGCGATCTCCTGATCCGCGACGGACGCATTGCCGGGATCGGTCATTTCGAACCGGACGCCGGCATGCCGGTCGAGGACGGTGGCGGTGCCATCGCCATTCCCGGTCTGATCGACGCACACACCCACCTCGACAAGACAACCTGGGGCATGCCCTGGCATGAGAACAACCGGCGCGCCGTGCTGCGCGAGCGGATCGACTTCGAACGCGAGAACCGCCTCGCCATCGGCATCGACCCGCACCGGCAGTCGATGCGTCACGCCATCGGTCTCGCCGCGCATGGCGCGACCCATGTCCGCAGCCATGTCGACATCGATCCTACGCACAAGCTTTCGATCGTCGACGGCATCATGGAAACCCGCGAGAAGCTGAAAGGCATCATTGACATCGAGATCGTCGCCTTCCCGCAGTCGGGCGTCATGGTGATGCCGGGCACGGTGGAGCTGCTCGACGAAGCGCTGGCGCAAGGCTGCGAAGTGCTGGGCGGCATCGATCCCTGCGGCATCGACCGCGATCCCAAGGGCCAGCTCGATGCCCTCTTCGCCCTGGCGGTGAGGCACCAGAAACCCATCGACATCCATTTGCATGAAACCGGAGATCTCGGCGCCTTCACCATGGAGCTGATGTTCGAACGCATCCGCGCCAACGGTATGCAGGGCAAGGTGGCGATCAGCCACGCCTTCGCGCTTGGCATGAACGACTATCTGCGCGTCGGCCAGCTCATCGAACAGATCGCCGAGCTCGACGTCGCCATCCTGACCACCGGCGCGCCGTCGGCGACCGTGCCGTCGATCATGCGCCTCAAGGAGGCCGGTGTCCGGGTCGGCGCCGGCTGCGACGGCATTCGCGACACATGGGGTCCCTGGGGCCAGCCCGACATGCTCGACCGCGCCAAGGTGGTCGGCATGAAGAACGGCCTGCGCTCCGACAAGGATCTTGCGCACGTCCTGCACATCGTGTCGCAGGGTGGCGCCGACGTCATGCGCATCGAAGGCTACGGCCTTGCAGAAGGCTGCAATGCCGATCTGACACTTCTGACCGGCGAGACCCTCGCCCATGCCGTGGTCGACGTCGCGCCACGTCCTCTCGTTGTCAAGGGCGGACGCATCACCGCACGCAACGGCCAGCCCATGGTGGCCATGCCATGACACGACAGATCCTGGATTCACTCGCACTCGGCAAGCGCCCGCAAGGCCGCACGCTGATCACCGCGGCCTGGGTGCTTGGCCATCGCGACGGCGGCCATCGGCTGATCCGGAACGGCGAAGTTGTCATCGACGGCGGTGAAGTCGTTTTTGTCGGCACGAAGTTCCCTGGCGAAGTCGCAAGGCGGGTCGATTTCGGCAATGCGCTGGTCAGCCCGGGCTTTGTCGACCTCGATGCACTTTCCGACCTCGACACCACCATCCTCGGCATCGACAACCAGCCAGGCTGGGCCAAGGGCCGGGTGTGGCCGCGCTCCTATGTCGAAGCCGGCCCCTATGAAATGTACAGCCAGGAGGAGCTGGCCTTCCAGAAGCGCTTTGCCTTCGGGCAGCTGCTGCTCAACGGCATCACCACGGCTGCACCCATTGCCTCGCTCTTCTACCGGGAATGGGGCGAAACGGTCGCCGAATTCGATGCGGCGGCAGATGCCGCCGGCGACCTCGGCCTCAGGGTCTATCTCAGCCCTGCCTACCGCGCCGGCGGCATGGTGCTGGAAGGCCCCGGCCAGATGGTGCCGGTGTTCGATGAACAGCGCGGCCTGGCCGGACTTCGGGACGCCGTCGACTATATCGGCCGGCAGAATGGCCGCCACGGAGACCTGGTGCGCGGCATGCTGGCCCCAGACCGTGTCGAGACTTGCACCAAACAGCTGCTGCGGCAGACCCAGGCCGCAGCCGCAGAGCTCGACTGCAAGATCCGCCTGCATATGGCGCAGGGCTCGATGGAGGTCGACACCGTGCGCAAATTGCACGGCACCACCGCTCCGGTTTGGTTGGCGCGGGCCGGTCTGCTGAACGACCGGCTGATCGCGCCGCATGCCACCAACGCCACCGAGGAAGATCTCGGCCTCTATGCCGAGCATGGCGTCTCGATCGTGCATTGCTCGCTGGTGTCGGCGCGCAGCGGCAGCATCCTGAACTCGTTCTCCAAATGCCGCGAGCGCGGCATCAACATTGCGATGGGCACCGACACCACCCCAGCCGACATGCTGATGAACCTGCTGATCAGCCTCATCACCTGCCGCATCGCCGACAAGGCCTCGGACCGTGTCCGCTCCGCCGACCTGTTCGATGCGGCGACCCTGGGTGGCGCGAAGGCTGTCGGTCGCGACGATCTCGGCAGGTTGACGGCAGGCGCCCGCGCCGACATCGCGGTCTTCGGCCTCGACGATGCGGTGATGGCACCGTCGGTGGATCCGATCACCACACTGGTCACCGGCGGTTCGGGCAAGGTCACGCAGGCCGTGTTCGTCGACGGGCGGCTATCCATGCGTTTCGGCGAGGTTGCCGGCATCGACATGAAAGCCGCGCGTGAACGCGCCCAGCGGCAATATGACGGCCTGATCGCCAAATATCCGGATCGCAGCTGGGGCCATCCGCCGGTTTCGGAGATCTTCCCGCCAAGCTATCCCATCGAGGTGGATGCCAATGGCTGAAACCCAGCAAGCCGTGCTCGAGGTTCGTGGCCTCAAGGTCGAATTTCCCGGTCGCCGTGGCGTTGCCACCGCACTCTCGGATGTGAGCCTTTCAATCCGCCCCGGCGAAATCCTCGGCGTCGTCGGAGAATCCGGTGCCGGCAAGTCGATGACCGGCTTGGCCATCCAGGGACTGCTCGAACGCCCGGGACACATCGCCGAAGGCGAGATCTGGCTGGCGGATCGCCGCATCGACAATCTGGGCGACCGCGAGATGGAGAAGATCCGCGGCCGCGAGATCGGCGCAATCTTCCAGGATCCGCTGACCTCGCTCAACCCACTGTTCACCGTCGGCGCACAGCTGACCGAAACGATCCGGCAGCATATTGGCATGGGTAAAGCCGAGGCGAGAGCGCGGGCGATATCGCTGTTGAAGGATGTCGGCATCCCCTCGCCCGAAGAACGCGTCAACCAATACCCACATCAGTTCTCCGGCGGCATGCGCCAGCGCGTCGTCATTGCGCTGGCGCTTGCTGCTTCGCCGAAGCTGATCATCGCCGACGAGCCGACCACCGCCCTCGACGTGTCTATCCAGGCGCAGATCACATCCCTGCTGCGCAAGCTCTGCAAGGAGAAAGGCACGGCGGTGATGCTGGTGACCCACGACATGGGTGTCATTGCCGAGACGGCAGATCGTGTCGCCGTCCTTTATGCCGGCCGCCTCATCGAGATCGGGCCGGTCGAACAGGTGCTGCGCGCCCCGAAGCATCCCTATACGCGGGGGCTGATGGCCTCGATCCCGGCGCTCGGCGCCCGCGTCGAACGCCTCAACCAGATCGACGGCTCGATGCCGCGCCTCGACGCCATTCCACCGGGTTGCGCGTTCAACCCACGCTGCAGGGAAGCCGGCCCACGTTGCACACGGGAACGGCCGGGCCTGTTGCCGGCCGGCGCCGGCGCCAGCGCATGCTGGCTCAATGCTGGAGGAACCGCATGACCGCGATGACTTCGCAAAAGACGTCTGCCCTCTCCGTCAGTCGGTTGGTCAAGACATTCGACGTTTCCGCGCCCTGGCTCAACCGTGTCGTCGAACGCAAGCCACGGCAGTTCCTGCAGGCTGTCAGCGGCATCAGCTTCGACGTCCCGTTGGGCGGATGCCTCAGCCTGGTTGGTGAAAGCGGCTGCGGCAAATCCACCGTCGCCCGCCTTGTGACAGGCCTCTACAAGGCGAATGGTGGTGAGATGCGGTTCGCACCGGGCCATGATGGCAAGCCGCTGTCAGCGCAGATGATCTTCCAGGATCCCTATGCCTCGCTCAACCCGCGCTGGCGCGTGAAGAACATCATCGCCGAACCGATCCGTGAACTGAAGCTGCGCAGGACCAGGGCCGAGACCGACGATCGCGTGATCGAACTGTTGAAGACGGTCGGCCTGTCGGCTTCCGACGGCGACAAGTTCCCGCATGAATTCTCTGGCGGCCAGCGCCAGCGCATCTCGATCGCGCGGGCGCTCGCCAGCGAACCCGAATTCCTCGTCTGCGACGAACCGACCTCGGCACTCGACGTCTCCGTGCAGGCGCAGGTGCTCAACCTGATGCGGCGCCTGCAGGATCAGTTCGGTCTGACCTATCTGTTCATCAGCCACGACATGAGCGTGGTGCGGCACATGTCGGATCGCATCGCGGTGATGTATCTCGGCCGCATCGTCGAGGAAGGCGAGACGGAAGCGCTGTTCGCCAGGCCGCGTCACCCCTACACGCAACTGCTGCTGCAGACGATCCCGAACATCGAGAAGCCGCATCGCGACCGTGTCGTCGCCGGCGGCGAGGTTCCAAGCCCGCTGAAGCCCCCGTCAGGTTGCCCGTTCCATCCGAGATGTCCGGTCGCGACGGCACGCTGCTCGGCCGAGTTACCTGAAGTGCGTACGCTCTCGAACGGTACACGGGTAGCCTGCCATTTCGCGGAAGATGCGTAGAATTAGTCAGCCTAGGCCAGCGCGGCCCTGAGATCATGGGACATGTCCCGCACCTCCCTCAGGTCCAACTCGGACTCCACATGCTCCAGATGATGTTCCATCAGTGCGGAAGCCTTTTTGAGATCGCCGGCGGCGATGGCATCGACGATCTCGGCGTGCTCGTCGGGTCCGCAATTGAAGCGCGCCGTGTTCCGGTACACCGCGGTGATCAGCGAGGTGCGCGAGATCAGGTCCCGCATCATGCCGAACAGGAAGTCGGAACCGGAGATTTCGGCCAGCAGCAGGTGGAAGCCGCCGGACAGCTTGATGATGTCGGTGGTGGCGTCATTGGTGTTGGCGGTACGCTCCTGGGCTACGTGGCTACGCAACCGTGCCAGATCGGCCTTCGTCACCGAAGCGCCGATGCGGGCAACGACACGGCTCTCGACGGAACGGCGGATGGTGAAGACATCCCTCGCCTCGTCCACGGTCGGCTGGCACACGAAGGCGCCGCGATTGGGGATGATCGTCACCAGGCCTTCGCGCTCGAGTGCGGCCAGTGCCTGGCGGATGCGGGCCCGGCTGACGTCGAAGATCGCCGCCATCTGGCCTTCCTTGAGCTGAACGCCCGGGCGCAAACGACGCTCAGCGATCGAGAGCCACACCTTTTCGACGATCTGCTGTATCGAAATGCCTGCCTGTTCGGTCATGACTCTCTTTCCCGCTGTCTGATCGACATCCGCCAAGGATGACAAAAAGTCAATATTTGCATTGGTCCATGAGCTTTTTTTGTAGATAATACATTCAAAAATTGTCTACAATATTTGACATGGACGGGGAGACTCGAATGGAATTCGACTTCACACAGATCGAAGCGGAAGGGCGCTATCGCCTGCTGACCAATTTTGTCGGTCCGCGCCCGATCGCGCTGGTCACCACGCGTTCCGCTTCCGGGCGCGCCAATGCCGCGCCGATGAGCTTCTTCAACGTCTTCTCGCACGAGCCTCCCATCGTCGTACTCGGCATACAGCCCCGGTTGTCCGGCGAAGACAAGGACACCGTCGCCAACATCCGGCGCACCAGCGAGTTTGCGGTCAACATGGTCGACATGGCACTGTCGCAGCAGATGCTGGTGTGCGGTCTCGCCTTCGAGACCGATGTCGACGAGCTGGAGATATCCGGTCTCCCCACCGCTCGCTGCAGGCAGGTCGACGTCGATTTCGTCACCAACTCGCCCTGTGCCTTCGAATGCCGGGTTGAGCGGCTGATCGAATATCCGCGCCGCGTGCTGGTTCTTGGGCAGGTGGTGCACATGCATGTGCAACGCGGCTGCCTCGACGAAGCTGGACGCTATGTGAACCCCGAGACCTATCAGCCGATCGCCCGGCTGCATGCCGACAATTACATCACTTCCGACCGCCAGTTCGTGCTCAAGGCACCGGCAATCTCGGAAGTCCTCACCACAGCCAAACGCGCAGGCCAGTAAAGTGCATATTCACCTGATCAATCCCAATTCGACGGCCTCCATGACCGCGCAGGCGCTGGACAGCGCGCTGAAGGTCGCCAGCCCCGGCACGCGCGTGACCGCCGTCAATCCGGTGGGAACGCCCGTCAGCATCGAAGGTTCGGCGGACGAAGCCTTGTCGGTGCCGGCCATGCTCCTGGAGATCCGCAAAGCCGAAGCAGAAGGCGTCGACGCCTACGTCATCGCCTGCTTCGACGACCCTGGCCTGCATGCAGCCAGAGAAATCGCGAAAGGACCGGTAGTCGGCATCTGCCAGGCAGCCGTGCAGGTCGCCATGACGATCAGCCGGCGCTTTTCTGTCGTCACCACCCTGCCGCGTTCGGTTCCTATCATCGAGGACATCGTGCAGGCTTATGGTGCCGGCCATCATTGCCGCGCAGTCCATGCCATCGACCTGCCGGTCCTGGGACTGGAAGAAGATCCTGAGACGGCCGAGCGGTTACTGAGGGAAACGATCGAACGCGCCAAGGCGGAGGACCGAGCCGAGGCGATCATCCTCGGCTGCGCGGGCATGTCGAGCCTGTGCGAACGCCTGTCGGCGGCTACCGGTGTACCGGTGATCGACGGCGTCACCGCCGCGCTGAAGATCGCCGAAGCCCTGGTCGGCGCGGGTTATGCGACCTCGAAGGTCAGCACCTACGACTATCCGCGTCCTAAGGGGCAGTTTGCCGAGCGCTTTGAAGACGCGCCGATCAGAGCGCGCATCTACCAAACACTCCATTTGCTTTAAAAGCAGCGAGTTATAGCGCTTTCACGATTCTGCTTCTGAAGTTTACCAGAGTTACCCAAGTCACCGACCGACGACCTTCATCGGTCAGCCCCTTCCAATCCAGTGCGGTTGAAAAACGGGCCTACGATGCAGAGCCGGGCAACATGATCGGCTTATGGAAAGTCCGGCTGATCTGCCCCCAGCCCGGATCGTGCATATGGGCCTCGAGACCGGCACGCTTCACCATCGCCCAGGCTTCGCGCTCGCCGAAATCGATCGCCTGGTCGACATCCACCGTCAGCACACGCCCTTCCTGCATCAGGATCTTGCCATCGACGATCACTGTATCGACATCGCTGCCGACAACCTGATGGATGAGCCGGTGCACCACCATCCAGTTGGGGGCGAGATGTGGCTGGCGCATGTTGATGATGGCGATGTCCGCCTTTTTGCCGACCTCCAGCGAACCGATCTCGTGCGCCTTGCCGAGTGCCCTGGCGGCATCGATCGTGATCATCTCGAAGACCTTGCCCGGCGGCAGCAGGTAGCGGTCGTTGTTGTTGAGCAGGTGCTGCGTGAACTGTGCCAGGCGCGCGATCTGGAACATGTCGAAATGCCGGCTGGGCGAAACGCCATCCGAAGTGATCGCCACCGGTACGCCTTTCGACATCATGTCCAGCAGCGGCACAGCGCGGCCGGGCGGCGCATGCGTCACATGCGTTCCGGTTGCGGCCAGTATGTCGACCTCATCGTGCGAGATGCCCCAGCAGTGCTGCAGGTGCACATCAGGTCCGAGCAGCGCGTTTTCCTTGTCCTGGAACGCCATGCGTATCTGTCCCGCAAAGGCATCGGAATGAATGCGCACACCCCATTTACGCGCGATTTCGCGCACCCGCCTTGCCTGCATTCGATCTTTGTCGGTCAGCTTGACCGCAAGATCCGGCGTGGTCGGATTTGAGGGATCGAGGGACGGCACGATCGTGAACGGCGTGACGAAGACATCGATGCGGCCGTCGGCGCTGCCATTCAGCGTCTCGATGGCAGCCTCCGTTCCCTCGATCATCTCTTCGAAAGAAACCTGCCGCCCTATCGGCGCGCCGCTCTCCCAGCGTGTGACCGGATGCGGCCAGGGCAAGCCGGCCGGACCGACACAGACAATATCTCGCAGGCCGATCTCGGAATAAGCCCTGGCGTGATTGATGGAGAAGACCGGATCGTCGCTTCGCGGCATGGAGGAAATGATGCTGACCCCGGTGGTAACGCCGGCTCGCAGGCGCTCCAGGCCGCCGATCAGCCCGTCTGCATACCAATAGTCGCGGGTCGCGCAGTGATAGTAGGTCGGCGTGACGATCCGCATCCATAGAGAATAGGTATCGGCAGCGATGGAGCGGATCAGCGCATGGCCGGCATGGCCATGTGCGTCGATGATGCCGGGAATGATGAGCTTGCCGCGACAATCGACGACTTTCTTGTCCGGGTGCCTCGGTTCCAGATCCTGGGCGTGTCCAATGTCGACAATCCTGTCGCCGAGAACAGCAATGGCACCATCTTCGATCACACGTCGGCCGGCATCGACAGTGACGATGGTTCCGTGAAGCAGTAGCAGTCCGTTCACGTTCTCCTCCCCGAGACACTCTCATCGTAGGCATTTTGCTATCTATATGCGCAGTTTACGTCAACAATATTGTTGACAATCCTGTCGAGCATGACGATTGTGAGATCGAGCGAGGAACCTGGGAGGTGAATATGTCCTGCTTGAAAAGCTTGCTGGCTGGCGCCGTGGCTGTCGTGGCCCTGACGGCTTCGGCAAATGCGGAAACGCTGCGCTGGGGCGGCCGCGCCGATATCTATTCGCTGGATCCGGATTCTGTACCCTCGACGGCCAATCTGGCCTTCCTGAATCATATCTATGAAGGCCTGGTCCGTTACGACACGAACTTCAAGATCGAGCCGGCGCTCGCGACGGAATGGAAATTGATCGACAACAAGAAATGGCGCTTCACCCTGCGCAAGGGCGTGAAGTTCCACGACGGTGCAGACTTCACCGCTGACGACGTCATCGCTTCGCTCAAGCGCGTCAGCGATCCGACATCACCGCTGCGCGGCAACATCCCGCTTTATGTGAACAGCACCAAGGTCGACGACTACACGGTCGATGTCGAGGTTTCGGCGCCGACGTCGCTCTTCCTCAACGACATGACCAACATCTTCATGTTCAGCGCCAAGTGGCTGAAGGACAACAACACCGAAAAGCCGACCGACGTCGCGACCAAGACCGAGGGTTATGCCACCCACAACACCAACGGCACCGGCCCGTTCAAGCTGGAAAGCCGCACCCCGGACAGCAAGACCGTCCTGCTCGTCAATGACAGGTGGTGGGATCAGAAGAAGCACAACATCGACCGCATCGAATTCCTGCCGATCGCATCACCTGCCACACGCGTGGCTGCCCTGCTTTCCGGCGAAGTCGATCTCGTCGACTCTGCACCGATCCAGGATCTTCCCCGGCTGGAATCCTCGCCGGGCATCACCGTGAAAAAGCGCACCGAGTTGCGCACCGTATTCATCGGCTTCAACCGCAAGGAAAAGCTGGAAGACGGCCGTGACAATCCATTCAACGATCTGCGCGTGCGGCAGGCTTTCGAAGCAGCTATTGATCGCGACCTGATCAACAAGAAGGTCATGCGTGGCCTGGCGCGTCCGTCCGGCTCCCTCATCGCTCCTGAGATCGCCGGCTACGCCAAATCGCTCGACAGTTACAGCCCCGCCGACCCGGCCCTTGCCAAGAAGCTTCTCGCCGAGGCCGGCAAGGAAGGCCTGAAGTTTACCTACATGTGTACAAACGACGAGAGCATCAACGAGGAAGATTTCTGCGCCGGCATCACCAACATGCTGAAGCGTGCCGGCTTCGACCCGACGATCGACATTGCGCCGCGCGCGGTTCAGTCGCCGAAACGTTCGAACGGCAAGGCCGACGTCTTCAACCTGAGCTGGGCAAACGAGCCGACGCTGGATGCCTATTCCCTGCTGGCTCAGGTCCTCGAGACCAAGACCGGCAAGGTCGGCGTCTCCAACTATGGCGGCTGGTCCTATCCAGAACTCGACAAGCTGGTCGAACAGGCGGTGCAGGAACCCGACAACGCCAAGCGCCTGCAGATCGAAGAGGCCGCCCTCAAGATCGCCAAGGACGACACGATCCTGATCCCGCTTCACCAGCAGCCGATCGCCTGGGCAATGCAGGCCAAGGTCAAGAGCATCGATTTCCGGGCCGACAACAAACCGCGCCACTGGCTGACGCAGATGGGCGAGTAACCCGGTCCGACAAGAGGCCGTATGTCCAAACTCAGGGCGCTTCACCTCCAAGTGAAGCGCCCTTTCTTCGACAAGATCAGGCTACGAACCGCATCATCGATCGCCGCCATCTGAAAGGATGTCAGGTCAGCCCTGCACCACCGGCAGGGATTTGGGCGCCAGTTCCGCAATGTCGCGGCCGCGCGGATCGAAAAGCCTCGCCCGCGCGCAAGCCCAATCCTGCAGCGCCTGCATTTCGCGCAGCGCGCCCTCATAGTCGATCCCGGTCGGCCTCCCCTCGTCCACCGTCAGGCGCCCGTCGACATAGACCCGTTCCACCGCGCGTTCGGCGGCGCAGTGCACCAGGCTGCGCAGCGGATCATAGACCGGCCGCATCGTCGGCGTATCGAGATCGACCACCACCAGGTCCGCCTTGGCGCCGACGCTCAGCCTGCCGATGTCCGACCGGCCGAGCGCACGTGCGCCGGCCAGCGTCGCCGCTTCGAAAATGTCGCCTGTCGAAAGATCGAAAACACTCCTGCCGCCAAGCCGCGAGCAGATCAGCGCCTGCCGCATCTCCTCCAGCATGTTGAACGGATAGCTGTCGGTACCGATGGCGACGTTGACGCCGGCGCGGCGGTAGGCGCCCAGCGTCTCCAGTGCCATGCCGCTGCGCGCGAAGGTAACCGGACAATGCGCTACGCTGGTGCTGCGCTCCGCCAGGGTCACCAGATCGGCGCGTGTGCGCTGCCGCGTCCAGGAATGATGATCGGTGAATATGCAGTGGCCGATGATGACGTCCGGTCCGAGCACACCGAGCTGATCGAGATATTGCACGGCAGTCAAGCCGGTGCGGCGCAGCAGCTCCTCGTGCTCGGCCATGGTCTGCGCGGCATGGACGGTGAGCCGCATGCCTCGCTTGCGCGCTTCATCGGCGGCATCGACCAGCAGGTCGGGCCGGCAGGTCTCGACCTGCGACGGTGAAACAACGCCATCCAGCCGGCCGCTTGGATGGGCCCTCGCCTGGTCGGCAAATTCCAGGGCTCGCGCAAATGCGTCGCGGCCAGCCTCCTCATCCCATGCGAAATCCAGCCGATGGCTGTCATGGACAACCCAGTCGGCCTGGCGGAAACCGGGAGCGAGGTAGCCGCGCACGCCGCTTTGCGCGGCGATGTCGAGCCAGGTGTCATGAATGCCGGCAATGTCGAGCACCGTGGTCGCACCGGAACGCATCAGGTCGCCGAGCATGACCGTCAGACATGCGGCACGGGCATCCGCGCCGCCATCGATCACCGAGGAATATTCGTACATGGCTTGCCCCCAGAGGGCGGCGGTGCCGACATCCTCGAAAATGCCTTTGGCCATCGGTTCGTCATGCGAATGGCAATGGATGTCGATCAGCCCTGGCATGACCATGCGCGCCTTGCCGGAGAGTTCGGTCGTCGCCGGCCCGTCGAACCTCTCGCCAACGCAGAGCAGGCCGGTTTCGTCGAAGGCGACGTCGCCGCCATGTCGATAGACCTGCCGATCGCCGGCCGCGTCATAGGCGATGATGGTGTCGACGTCGCGGATGACGGTGATCTCAGTCATGACCAACCCTGAAACGTGTTTCGAGAAAGCGGCTGTAGGCGCCCATCAGAGCGCTGAAGACGAAATAGACGACGGCAGCGAAGAGATAGCCTTCCAGCACCGCGATGCCTTGCCAGTTGGGATCGCGCAGGGCGGTGCGCACGGTGTTGAGGAAATCGAGCAGGCCGACGATGGTCACAAGCGTCGTGTCCTGGAAGAAACCGATGAACAGCGAGACCAGCGGCGGAATGACAGTCTTAAGCGCCTGGGGGATGATCACCAGGAACGTATACTGCCAGTAATGCAGCCCCAACGCCTGGGCGGCCTCCGTCTGGCCACGCGGCAATGCCTGCAGCCCGGCGCGCACGATCTCGGCAATGTAGGCTGCGGCAAACAGGATGATCGCGACCTGGGCCCGCAGCAATTTGTCGATCGTCACGCCCTCGGGCATGAACAAAGGCAACATCACGGAAGCCATGAACAGGATGCTGATCAGCGGCACGCCACGCACCAGTTCGATGAAGGTAACGGCGAGAATGCGGATGGCCGGCAGGTTGGAAAGCCGCGCCAGCGCAAGCAGGATACCCAGCGGCAGCGCTAGGACGAGCCCGACAAAGGTCAGCATGAAGGATAGCGGCAAGCCGCCCCATTGCGACGTCGGCACGGAGGTCAGGCCGAACACACCACCCGCCATCAGCACGAACAGCAGCGGCAAAAGCACGATCCAGCCGGCTATCAACTGACGACCCCACAGGCGCGGGATACCAGAAGCGGCCATGGCCGCGATGAACAGCAGCGTCGCGGTCAGCGGCCGCCATTGCTCGTTGAACGGATAGATTCCGAAAAGCATGTAACGCAGCTTGTCGGCGAGGTAGGGCCAGCAGGCCCCCGAGGCGACCTTGCACTCTTCCGGTGTGCCGGTGAACACCGCATTGACCAGCAGCCAGGAGATCGCGACCTTGGCAACCAATGCGAAGATCGCCAGGCAGATCAGGGTCACCACCGAGTTGCCTGCAGTGCCGAAATAGGCTCGCAACCCGCCGCTCTCATGCTGCGGCGGGGTCAGATCGCTTGCCATGATGGATTGTTCGCTCATGACTGGCGCTCCTTGAGCGCGACATGCCCGTTGTACCAGTTCATCACCACGGAGGTGAGAAGCGAGAGGATCAGATAAGTCAGCATGAACAGCGCAATCGGCTCGATCGCCTGCCCGGTCTGGTTCATGATGGTGTTGGACACCATGACAAGGTCCGGATAACCGATGGCGATCGCCAGCGAACTGTTCTTGAAAGTCGTCACATAGACATTGGTCAGTGGCGGCACGATCACCCTGAGCGCTTGCGGCAAGATGACCAGCCGCATTGCCTGGCCATCCGAGAGACCGAGAGACTTCGCCGCTTCGCGCTGCCCCTTGCGGATCGCCAGGATACCGCTGCGCACGATCTCGGCGACGCTGGCGGACGCGCTGAGCGTCAGGCCGACAAGCAGGGCGACGAATTCAGGCTTCAGATGCGCCCCACCGGTCAGGCGAAACTTGCCCAGCACCGGCCAGTCGACTTCGCCGCTGATATCGAAAAGCAGTGCAGCTAAGACGATGGGCAGCACCAGCAGTGCAAAAGCCACGGGCCAGCCCGGAAGCGCCCTGCCCGTCGCAATGCGCCGGTCGCGCACGATCCTGAACCAGATGGCTGCAGCGACAATGCCGATGGCAACCGCGGCCGCAGCTACCCAGAAGCCGGAATTCCAGATGATAGCCGGCACCACGAGGCCGCTGTTCGAGACATAGACACCGGGCAGCAGCGTGATGGCCTGCCGGACTGGCGGCAGCGTGAAAATGATGACCGAGTACCAGAGGAAGAGGTAGAGCAGCAGCGGCACGTTGCGCAGCGCTTCGACATAAAAAAGCATCAGCCGCGACAGCAGAGGATTGCTGGACAGGCGCGCGATGCCGACGAGTGTACCTATGACTGTGCTGAACACGATGGCGAGAAGCGCCACCTTGACTGTGTTGAGCAGGCCGACCAGCAGCGCTCGCGCATAACTGTCAGACGGCTCATAGGCGATCGGCGTCTCGCTGATGACGAAGCCGGCCTCACGGCCGAGATAGCCGAAGCCGGTCGCTATGTCCTGCTTGGCCAGATTGGCAAGCGCGTTGCTGAGCAGATACCAGCCGACGGCGACGACTGCCGCCACGCAGATGACCTGATACGCCAGTTCTCGGACGCGGCGATTTCGCAGCAGAACAATGGGCGACACGCCGTGTTCCCCTTCAAGGTCTGGTTGAGAAAGTATGGCGCATGTCGACCGACATGCGCCATATCAGGCGACCGGCTTACCGGAAGGGCGGCGGATAAAGCAGGCCGCCATTGTTCCAAAGCGTGTTCGGGCCGCGGCTCAGACCGAGCGCGGTCTTCTCACCAAGGTTGCGGTCGAAGACTTCGGCATAATTGCCGACCTGCTTGATGACGTTGTAGCCCCACTTCTTGTCGAGGCCGAGCATCGGGCCGAGATCATCCGTTCCGCCCAGCATGCGCTGGATCTCCGGATCGGCACTTTTGGCCTGTTCGTCGACATTGGCCTGGGTAATGCCTTTTTCCTCGGCGGCCATCATCATCCAGATCGACCAGGAAACGATGTCGCGCCAGTTGGAATCGTTCTGGCGCACGGCCGGCGCCAGCGGCTCCTTCGAGATCGTCTCCGGCAGGATCACATAGTCGCCCGGGCTCTTCGAACCGGCGCGGATGGAAGCGAGATCGGACCGGTCGGACGAGACGGCATCGCAACGGCCGGAGAAGAAGGCGTTGTTGTTTTCGTCCGGGTTCTCGAATACCACCAGTTCGAACTTCTTGCCGGTCGTGCGGAAGAAGTCGGCCAGGTTCTGCGCCGTCGTGGTTCCCGGCAAGGTGCAGATGGCCGCGCCGTCGAGCTCCTTGGCGCTGTTGATGCCGAGGCTCTTGGCCACCATCAGACCTTGGCCGTCGTAGAACACGGTCGGGCCGAAATCGATGCCAAGCGAGGCTTCGCGCGAATAGGTCATCGTCGTCTGGCGCGACAGGATGTCGATCTCGCCCGACTGCAGCACCTGGAAGCGCGTGTTGATGTTGGTCATCACGAAGTCGACCTTGTTCGGATCTCCGAACACGGCGCTGGCCACCGCGCGACAAACGTCGACGTCAAACCCGGCAAACTTGCCCTGCGCGTCAGCCAGCGCAAAGCCTGTCGTGCCCATCGAAACGCCGCAGATGAGTTTGCCGCGCGCTTTCACCGTCTCCAGCGTCGACGCGGCCTGTGCCGCGACGACGGAAGTGCCCAAAAGCAGCACGGCAGCCGCGACGCGGCGTGCCGTCCGAAATAGTGCCATTTTGTCCTCCCAAGCGGTTCTGACGGAATCTCCGTCGACCGTCACCTTTTTCAACACGGCGATCCAACCAAATTGCCGACAATTCTTCAACAAAATAATCGACAATAATTGTAATCAATCGGAGAAACCCTGGAATGAGCCAGTGACGGGGCTGCTGCCAGTTGTTGCTTTAGCTATCCCGCGCAAACTGCCACAATGGTCCGATGACGCTCGTCCGACGCCCGATCCTGGAGAGACCTGCCACTCTGATCGCCATCTGGTTCCTGCTGCTGCTCATCGCAGCCGGAACGCTGGCGGCATGGCAGTATCGGGCGCTTGTCACCGAACTCGAGCAGGAAAGTTTCGCCCTGCACAGGGTCGCCTCGCAGCGCGCGGACCAGCACGATGCCCATATGACGGCGCTTTCGGCCATTGCGGTCGCATCGGATGGTCGCAGCTTTGACCTGTTCCTGGACGTGGCTTCGACCATAACCCGTTTTTATCCGCGCATCGACGAGATCCAGCTTGTCCCGCTGGATCAGCAGGCCACCATTGTCGGCACGACACCGCTCGATCCATCGATGGCAGAGCACATCCGGACGGCAGCCAGGACCTCGACCGGCCAGATAACGTTGCTGCCAAACCCCGGGCGACCCGACCACTACGCCATGGTGAAGCGCAGCCCCAACAGTGACGCCGCGCGCTATGGACTGATGCTGGGCATCGACGCCGGTAAACTGATCGACGAAGCGGCGCCCTTCTGGTCACGCCCCGGCGTCACGATGCGGCTGTCCTTGCCCGACGGCCACCTTCTTGTCGGGCCACCCGCCCAGCCAGGCGGGGTCCGTTTCTCCAGGCCCCTCAGCAGTGCCTCACAACCCCTAGCGTTGGAAACCGGCATGACGATCGGTTTCCTCGACCTGTTCCCGCCTTTGCGGACGGGCCTTGTGCTGCTCGTCGTCAGTCTTGCCTGCCTTGCTGGGCTGGCGGGCCTACGTCAGCGCGCCCGTGCGCGCGCAGCTGTCGAACAGGCGCGGCTCAGCGCGCTGGAATCGCGGCTTGCCCATGCCTCACGCGTCAACGCGCTGGGCGAAATGGCAAGCGGCATGGCGCATGAGTTGACACAACCGCTCACCGCGATCCTGGCACAGTCACAGGCCGGGCGCCGATTGGCCAACAGGGGCGACGTCGCCGCACTTGCACCGGTTCTGGAAGACACCGTCACCCAGGCCAAACGGGCCTCCGCCATACTGGAACGCTTCCGCAATTGGTCGCGCCCCCAGAACACGCTGGCGGAAACCTTCGATCTGCGCGAGGCACTGATCAATGTGCGAACGCTGCTGGCACCGGAGGCTGGCTCGCGTGGAATCCAGCTCGCTGTCAATGTTCCCGACAAGCCGATCCTGGTGGTTGCGGACCCTGTCGAAATGGAACAGGTCGCTTTCAATCTCGTGCGCAACGCGATGGAAGCGTTGGACGATGGACGAAACGGCACGGGAAGCGTGACGATGAGCCTACGCGAAAAGGGTTCTCAGGCCATTTTTGAGGTCGGCGACAATGGCCCCGGAGTGCCGGAAGCAATCCGGTCCAGACTGTTCACCCCTTTCGCGACCACCCGCGTCGACGGCACCGGGCTCGGCCTGGCACTCAGCCAACGCCTGGTCGAGCGCGCAGGTGGTGAGATCGTGCTGATCGAAGACAGCCCCGGCGCGACCTTCAGGGTTGTGCTGCCGCGCGGACAGGACAATGCGGAGGCGGCCCAGTGAACAGTCCTGTCTATCTCGTCGACGATGATGAGGCCGTCCGCCGGGCTCTCGGCTTGCTGCTTTC
The DNA here is from genome assembly GCF_004136315.1 of Mesorhizobium sp. Pch-S. Taxonomy (NCBI): domain Bacteria; kingdom Pseudomonadati; phylum Pseudomonadota; class Alphaproteobacteria; order Hyphomicrobiales; family Phyllobacteriaceae; genus Mesorhizobium; species Mesorhizobium sp. Pch-S. The sequence goes on along the minus strand of NZ_CP029562.1, from coordinate 4,587,179 downwards.
CACAGTGGGGATAACGGTTACCGGCTTCGCCGATCCGCAGACGTTCCTGGCACAGGTCGGCCGGCTCGAACCCGGTTGCCTCGTCCTCGACATTCGCATGCCGGTCATCTCCGGGCTGAAGCTGCAGGAAAGACTGGCGGAACAGGGTATCGATTGGCCCACCATCGTCATTTCCGGCCACGGCGACATCGAGGCCTGCCGGCGTGCCTTCCGCAATGGCGCCGTCGATTTCCTGTCCAAGCCCATCGACGAGCAGGATCTGATCGACGCCATCCAGAAAAGCCAGCAATTGCTCGAGCGCACCCTGCGCAAGCGTGCAGAAACGGCGGAGACGATCACCTTGCTAGCCGCACTGACGGCGCGCGAGAGCGAGGTTCTGGATCGCATCGCCTCGGGTTTCACAACCCGGCAGATCGCCGAGGGGCTTGGCCTGTCGCCACGCACCGTGGAGAGCCATCGCGCCGCGATCGGCGCCAAACTCGGCACTACATCGCAGGCCGAAATGACCCGGCTCTGGCTCGAGGGCCAACAAACTCCGTAGAACTACGGACCCGGTCGCAAGCCCTACGAATACCGACAGCGCCGATCGCGCGGTAACCCTCCTCCATCAACTGGACAGGAGACCGAAATGATCCGCACTCTCGTACTCGCAGCCGCCCTCGTTGCCCCGCTTGCCGCCACCGCGCAGGAATTGCCGACGACGCCTTACCTTCCGCTCGAGCTGGCCACCAAGGCCGCCGATGCCGCGCTCAAGGCCTGTGTTGCCGAGGGCCATAACGTCAGCGTCGCCATCGTCGCTCGCGACGGCGCAACCAAGGTTGTGCTCAAGGGCGACAATTCCGGCCCGCACACCGGGGCAAGCGCACAGGGCAAGGCGTTTACTTCGGCAGCACTCGGCCGCGACACGGCAGGGCTCGCCAGTTCATCGCCGGCAAGCCGGCCAATGAAGGCATGCGCGATATGGACAGCCGCATGGTGATCCAGGCCGGCGGCCTGCCTGTGAAGTTCGGCAAGGCACTGGTCGGCGGCATCGGCGTGGGTGGCGCGCCTTCGGGCGACATCGACGCCAAGTGCGCGGCTGCCGGCCTGAAGGCAATCGGCGCTGCCGAATAACACGGGACGACCGGGTAGATAAAAACCACCACCGGGGGGACAACCCGCCGGCGGTGGGCGTTCGACTAGAGCGCCGCGCGTCCTTTCGGACGCGCAAAGGTCGCTCTAACAGTTTGATTTGGCGCATGACGGGTGGGCGTATGCCACCCTTCCTTTCCGAAAATCGATTCCGATTTTCGGGGTCATGCGCTAAGACTTCTGGACCTTTGCCTTGTATTCCGGATCCAGCGACAGCGCGTGGAACAGGAACGGCCGGTTCACATAGTGGAAGCCGAGCGGGCAGTGCCTGACGCCAGCCGGGATGTAGATCGAGCCCGACTTGTTGATGATGCGGCGCTCGCCCTCGATGTCGATATAGAGCTCTGCGCCGAGATCCTGCGGGTTTTCCGGGTCATTGCCGGTCCAGATCAGGACTTCGTCATAATCGTGGACGTGCTCCGACACCCAATGCAGGTGGCGGTTGAACGGCGTGATCCAGATGTGGGTCATGTGGATCTTCGCGTTGGGCTGCACCAGCGTGCCGACCAGCTCGAAACCACCCGTGTTCGGCGGATTCTCAAGGTCGGCCAGTGCGCCCTCGGCGGTGAAGTCTACCTGCAGCAACGGCAGCGTGTCGTTGAGCAGACCGTCAAAATGGCTCATCATCTTCTCCTCTTGATGAACGGAAAATCCTCAGATTCAGCGTGAACCGCCCGCAGATTGCCTTGGTGCCAGCGCCGGAATGTCCACGGCTTCGGTCGGCAATTGCAGCGTGTTGGCCAACAGCGATTGTGTGTAGGGATGGCTGGGCGCGCTCAGGACCTTGTGAGCTTCCCCCTGCTCGACGACGCGGCCGGCGCTGAGAACGGCCACGCTATCGGCGATGTTGCGCACCACGGCGAGGTCATGCGTGACAAAAAGCATGCCGAGGCCGTCGGCAAGCAGGCTGCGCAGCAGTTCGATCACCGAGGCCTGCACCGACACGTCGAGCGACGACGTCACCTCGTCGCACAGCAGCACCGCTGGATTGGCGACCAGCGCACGGGCGATGGCAACACGCTGGCGTTGGCCGCCCGAAAGCTCGACCGGGTAGCGTATGGCAAGATCGGGCGAGATGCCCACCCGTTCGAGTGCTTCCGCAATGATGCCACCGGAGCGGGTGCGCGCTTCTGGCCTGTTGGCCAATGCGGCCGCCAGGCTCTGGCCGATCGTGCGGCGCGGATTGAGCGAAGCGTTGGGATTCTGGAAGATATATTGCAGCCGCTGACGGGCATTCTGATCGCGCTCGCCGACGGTGAGCGGCAATGGCTTGCCATCGAGGCGGAATTCGCCGGTGAGATTGCCATGCAATCCGATCAGACAGCGCGACAGCGTCGACTTGCCGCTGCCGGATTCGCCGACGACGGCCAGGCACTGGCCCGGTTCTACCTTGAGACTGACATCGAACAGGATCTGGCGATGCCCGTAGAAAGCATTGACCCCGTCGGCCTGCAGCACTGCCGCGCTGTTGACAACCTGCCTGTCGGCATGCCCGACAACCTGCGGTCGCGCCTCGAATGTTTGTGCCAGTTCCGGGCGGACGCACCGCACCTGGGTGCCGCCGACCAGCCTAAGCACTGGCCGGGTGCTGCAGGCATCGACAACGTGATCGCAACGATCCGAGAAGATGCAGCCGCTCGGCGCCTCGCCGACCGCCGGCACGCGTCCGCGGATCGGCCGCAGCACCTGGCGTGCCTGCAGTGAGGGAACGGCATCCAGCAACGCGCGTGTATAAGGATGGCGTGGCGTCGCCAGCACCTCCTGCATGCGCCCCTGTTCGACAACCTGGCCGCCATACATCACCGTGACATGGTCGGCGACGTTGGCGATCACCGCGAGGTCGTGGCTGACATAGATCGCGGTCAGATCGTCCGAAACGCAGAGCTGCCGGATCAGGTCCAGCACCTTGGCGCGCGTCGAGACGTCGAGCCCCGTCGTCGGCTCGTCGAGAATGATCAGCTTGGGTTTCGCGATCACCGCCATGGCGATCGCGATACGCTGCTGCTGACCGCCGGAAAGCTGGCGTGGACGGCGCAGCAGGAAGGCCGCGTCATCGGGCAGGCCGACCTTGCGCAATATCTCCCGCGCACGAGCCGTCTTTTCAGCCGCGTCGCCGGCCAGTCCCTCGGTCAGCAGCGTCCCGAGTGTCAGCATCGGATTCAGGGCCGCACCAGGGTCCTGGGCGACATAGGCCACAATTTCGCGCCGTGCCTTGCGCAGGCTTGCCGTGTCGAGGCCCAGCATGTCGGTGTCGGCGACGCGAACCGAACCGCCGGCGATGCGCACGCCGCGCCGCGCATAGGCAAGCAGTGCCAGCGCCAGAGTCGACTTTCCGGAACCGGATTCACCGACGATGCCCATCACTTCGCCCCGATCGAGGCTCAGCGAGACATCCTCGATGATCGGTGCGCCGTCCGTGCGTTCGACGGTCAGCCCTGCGGCTTTCAATACCGCCATCATGACGCGCCTTCCGTACGGGCCATCACCCGCGCAGCTCCTTCGGCGATCAGGCCGCCCCCGATGGTGTAGAGGATGATCATCAGGATCGGCGCGAGCACGGCAAAGGGCTGGGTGCCGAGGCCGGTACCGTTTTCACTGACCATCAGGCCCCAGTCGGCCGCCGGCGGCTGGATACCGTAGCCGATGAAACTCATCGAGGACAGGATCCCAACCGACCAGCTCAGCCTGAGCCCCAGCTCGACCAGCAGCGGCGAAGAAACGTTTGGCAGCAATTCGCGCAGGATGATCACGGGGCCCGGCGTGCCGACGGCCTTGGCCCACAGCACATATTCCCGGTCGAGAAGCGGAATGGCAGCGCCGCGGATGACGCGGGCGACGCCCGGCATCAGGGTCAGAACCACCAGCCCGACCAGCAGGATCGGCTGCGGCCCGAACACCGAGACGCACAGCAGCGTCAGAAGAATGCCCGGGAAGGCCAGCAGCACATCCAGCGACCGCATCAGCACAAGGTCGGTCCAGCCGCGATAATAGGCGGTCACCAGGGCCACAGCGGCACCGATCACCACGCTGAGCAGGGCCGAAACCGGAGCCATCCAGGCGAGATAGACACCACCTGAAAGCACACGGGACAGGACATCGCGCCCGAGATTGTCGGTGCCGAGCCAGGCAACTGCCGAAGGCACGTCATAGGGTTTACCCACGGGCGCGGCGGGATCGTAGGGCGCGACGAAAGGGCCGATCACGACCAGCGTGGTCATCGCGGCCAGCAGGATCACCCCCCAACGAACCTGGGCGGATGCCCAAAGCCGCCACCAGCCACTGGCTGGGCGCCGGCGCACGGCCTGGTGCGCAGTCATTGTTATTTCCACGTCGATACTCACGCCTTGGACTGCTTCTGGCCAGCCGCCTCATCCCGCTGGGCGAGCGAGTCGGCGATGAGATTGAAGATGAAGTACGCCGAGGCGATCACCAGCACATTAGCCTGGATCACCGGCAGGTCGCGGTTGGTGACGGCGTCGACCAGGGCGCTGCCGACGCCGGGATAGGCGAACAGATACTCCACCACGACAACACCGCCGACCGTGAAGGCCGCGACGAGGCTGGCCGCCGGAATGATCGGCGCTACCGCGTTCGGCAACGCATGCCGGAACAGGATCCGGCTCGGCGACAGGCCCTTGAGCTCGGCGGTCTGGATATACTCGGTCGCCATCACATCGATGACTGCGACCCTCACCAAACGGGCGAGATACATGACGCCGGGAATGATCACCGTTGTCGCCGGCAGCACCAGCGCGTCGGGGTAGGAGAACGGCGAGTCTCCCGGTGGGATGAATGAAACCGCCGGCAGCACGTGCAGCACCGTTGTCGCAAAAAGCGCGACCAGCACCGTCCCTGTGACAAAGTCGGGAACGGCATTGGCCACCATCGACATGCCGAGAAAGACCTTGTCGACGACGCCGTCGCGGAACTGCGCGGCGATCACCCCGACCAGCAGCGACAAGGGCAGCATGACGGCGAGCGCCACCCCGCTCAGGGTCGCGGAATTGCGAACCCCGAGCGCGAGCAGGTCCGCCACCGGCTGTCCGTTGGAGAGGGACATTCCCCAGTCGCCCCGCAGGATGCCGCCCAGCCAGATGAGGTATTGCCACCACAGCGGCTGGTCTAGCCCGAGCTGGACACGCAGCTGGTCCAGCTGTTCCTGCGTCGCGCTCTGGCCGAGGATCATGTTGGCGACATCCCCCGGCAAGGCGCGTGCCGCGAGGAAGATCAGCAACGACACCGCAAGCAGCGTCAGCACCCCTTGCAGCAACCGTGCAAGCAAAGGCTGCAGCCGGGTGAAAACCCCGATCGTTGCATTGTCGGTCTGGCTATCGACTGTCATCGAACGCTCTTCCCCGCGCCTTGGACTGATCATCTTCGATCGAGAGCTGTCACTTCTTGACGGTGACACCACCAAACAGGATGGCGGTACGGCCGTAGAGATCAGGCTTCAGCCCGCTGACCGTGTCCCGATAGACGGTGATGTTTTCGGGATAGGCAGCAACGATGTCACCGCTGCGCTTGTATTCGATCGCCTGCAGCTGCGTGACCAGCTTGCATTGTTCGACCAGATCGCCAGTGCTCTGCAGCTTCTTGGCGAGATCATTGTATTCGGCGTCATCGAAATGCGTGGCATTCTCGCCCTGCCCCGGCAGAAGCGCTGCCAGTGCTGCTGTCTCGTACGGTCCGCTGGTCAGGCTGATCAGGAATGGCCATTCACGCCAGCGATTGAGGAAAGTAGCCGGATCGAGTCGGCGCACCTTGATGGCGATCCCCGCCTGCGCAGCCTGCTGCGCATAAAGCTGCGCCATCTCCATCATGCCGGCGAAGGCCCCGTCGGTCACGAGTTCGAGCTTGAGGTTGCTTTTGCCGGCCTCGGCCAGAAGCTGCTTTGCCTTGGCAATGTCCTGCACGCGCTGCGGCTCGGACGGCACCGGGCAAGCCGTGTTGTTGCCAAGATAGTCGTTGGCGATCTTGCCAAAGCCGCCGAAGGCATTGTCGACGATCTGTTGGCGGTCGACCAGCAGCTTGAGCGCTTCCAGGACCTTCGGGTCATTGAAAGGTGCCGTGTCGACGCGCACGGAGATGATCGGATAGGTGGTCGTGCCGCTGACCACGGTCTTCAGCTTCGGGTCCTTGGTCAGTGCCGGAACGTCGGTGTAAGGCACCGAATAGGCGACGTCGATCTGGCCGCCGCGCAATGCGTTGGTCACCGCCTGCTGATCCCGGAAACCGATGATGCGCAGCTTGTCGAAGCCAGGCTTCTCGCCCCAATAATCGTCGAAGCGGCTCAGCCGTGCTTCCTGGCCAGGTGTGAAGGAATCGAGCTTGAAGGGCCCGGTTCCGGTCACGGAGCCGTCATCCGAAATGGCACGGATTCTAAAATCCTCGTCGGCGAAAGCATTGGCGAACAGGCCGAACGGACGCTTGAGGGTGAATTCCATCGTCAGGTCGTCGACCTTGCGGATTTTTGCCGGGTCGACAAAGTCGATCTGGCTGGAGACGACGAAATTGTTCGCCGGGTCCATCATGTGCTTGATGCTGGCGATGACGTCGTCTGCGGTGAACGGCTTGCCGTCATGACGCTTGACGTTGGGGCGAAGCTTGACGGTCCAGACATCGAGGGTTGCGTTCGGTGTCATGGACTCGGCGAGTTCCATGACCACCGCGCCCTTGGAATCGTAGGCCGTCAGGCCGTCATAAAGCTGGTTGTACAAGGAGCCTGCGGACGCAGAGCTCGTCGGCGTATAGGGCTGCACCTGATCCTTGCTGTTGCCGATGACGCCGAGCACGAGCTCCTGCGCCTGCGCAATTGTATGGGACGCCAGGGCTGTCGTGGCGGTCAGCAGAGCGACCGCGATAGCGCGACTGAATTTCACCGGAATCATGACCGTGATTTCTCCTCCACATGTAGCGGCTCGCGCCCCTGCCCCGACCTTTGTGCGGGTTCTTCTTTGGCGGCCGTACCCTCACAACCAACACCGGCCAGCCGGTTGTGTCTTGGAGCGAAACGAAACCCGATACGGGCTCGAGCGTAAAATCGACGTCAGTGATTTGGGCAGTGAACGCTCCCATGCCGTCGCGGTCATCTTGAAAATTTTGCTGAAAAATCAGGTGCGAACAGGCGTCCGACGGCAGCTCGACAAGCCGCTAAGGGTCTGACGAACGTCAGGCCGCGCCACCGAGCCGAGGCTAATGCACTCTTTTTTTATGTGGGGCCGATCTCAGAAGTTCGCTCGGTGCACAGGCGAACAACTCCTTGAAGCAACGATTGAAATAGGAAAGATCGTTGAAACCGGCGGAATAGGCCACATCCGCAATGGTCTGCGTGCCGTTCTGATAGTGCAACTGCTTGATCCTCTCATGCGCGAAACGCAGGCGTTTGTCGCGAATGAAGGTGGTGCAGGTCATGCCGAGATCGCGGAAATGCAGTTGCAGCACCCGCATCGACACCCCTGCGCGTTTCGCCAGCCACTGTGCCGAAAGGTAAGGGCTGGTCAGATGCTGATCGATCAGCATATCGATCATCTGCAATCGCCTCGCAGCCAGGTCGCTGAGCGAATCGAACGACAGCGAATTGTGAACATCCGATACGAAGGCCTGCCTTGTCGCGTCAAGCATCAACTGGCGCAGGTTCGCCGCATGGACATCGCTGTCGGCTGTCGACAGCACCTTGGCCAGCAGTGCCCGTAGCGTGATGGCCATCGGATCGGCTGCCTCCAGCGTCTGCGCCACGTTCAGCTTGTCGCCACCATGGAAATAGATGAGCTGCCTGGGCAGGTTGAGCGACAGGTGGTTACTGAACTTGCCTCCGAAATGGAATGTGGTCGGCTTGGTGGAATCAACCAGGATACAATCGCCTACGCCCAGGGCACTCTGCCGGCCACTGTGTTCCACGCCGCAGGAACCTTCGAGCTGCACGAGCAGGAAAAGCTGCTCGATGGCATCGCGCCGGACATCATCCCAATCATGATCGACACGGTCGAGGTCGTTGGAAATGTGCGAAAATTCCATGCCGCAGGCGTTGATGCGCCGGGCTTCGCCACGAATGTCGAGGCTGGTGTCCATGGCCCGGGGGCGGAAACTGCCGCAGGTGTGATGGAGATCGTCGACCCAGCGGCTGAAAGGTGTCCGTATCCGGTCCTTGTGCAGCAAACCCACAGAGCTCAACAGTTCCAACGCTGCCTCACGCCTATGTCGACAGATAACTTAGCGTGTTAAGTAACAGATATTGAAACGCCCAACAAGCGCAGACCTTTTGCCGGTGCTCGGTCCACAGCCTGCATCGCCAACAGACGACACCTATCCTCTATCAACCGACTGCGACGGCATTTGGTCAGGCTATGACTCAGTCGATATCCGTACGCTCCCTTTCAAAGTACGCTGAACCAGCACATCCAAAGAAAATCCGCCGGCGCCGGCAACCGCCAGAACGAACATCCCACCCGCGATGGCGAGGTCCTTTTCGAAATGCAGCAATTCGTTGTGGTTGGCGAAATTCGTGTGAAACAGCGCTGCCGTGGCGAGGCAGAACAGGCCAAGAGCGCCAGCCCCGATGCGCGTGAGAAAACCCGATCCCACGGACAAGCCCGCCGTAATCTGAAGCGCGATGGTTGCCAGTACCAGCGGAACACCGATCCCGAGTGGCGCCATCGCCTTCACCGTGCTGTCGAAATGCAGGGCAAGCGCGAATCCCTCATGCACAAAGATCAAGGCGAGCAGCAGGCGGCTCGCCAGCAGCACGAAATCCGACGGGCGAACCGTCCAGTTGGTTGGTATCATCGGCACGGCGAGCCCCATCCAGGATGAAAAGGCAGGCGCTGTGCGCCTGCCCGACTTCATTTGGTAACCTTGGTCTGAATTGCCTGCTGCAGGTCCTCCAGCTCCTCGCAGCCGCTGGGGCAGAGTTTTTGCAGCGAGGCCAGCTGCTCCCTGGCTTTTGCAAGGTCGCCCGTTTCAACATAAAGTTCGCCGAGATATTCCCGCGCCGCCTTGTGATCGGGCTTCAACTCGAGCGCCTTGTTGTAATAGGTAAGCGCGGTGCTGTAGTCGCCCGTCTTGCGCAGCGTGAAGCCGAGCAGATTGTAGACATCGGGCTGCTGCGTATCCTGGGCGAGATCGCGCAATTCCGCCAAAGCACCCTGATAGTCCTTCGCCTCGATCTTTGCCCTGACAGCGGTCAGGTCGGGGGCATCCGTCGTTTCGATATCGTCAACGGCATAGGCCGGTGGCAGCATCAGTCCGGTCGCGAGTGCCATCAGGCAGATGCCACTCAGCATTCCAAGAAACCTGGTCATCGTCTTTCTCCCACCTATCGTCAGCTCTGGATGGTCGGCGTGAAGCCGTAGGCGTTGCCGTCCTTCACGAAGGATCCGGTTCCCGGGAACGGGAAGTGCGAGCCGCTGATCCTGATCCTGTCCGCTATGACGCGGTCGATCAGCTTGTGACGGGTGGCGATTGCAGTTGGGCCATCCTGGTCATAGCTGCCTTGCCACTCCGGATGCGGGGCAAGCAGCGCTGGCACATACATGGTGTCGGCTGAAATCAGGTATTGCTCGTTGCCCGAAGCCACGAGGAAAACGGAATGGCCGGGTGTATGCCCCGGCGCTGCAATCAGCTGAACACCCGGAGCGACTTCCGCCCCATCCTCGACCAGTTTCCAGTTCTTCCACTTCGGAAAATTCTCCGCGATGCGCTTTCCAGCTGGCTTGCGGCCCGCGGGCAGTTGGTCGACGCGACCCGGATCCGTCCACCATTTGTATTCCGTGGCGTTGACGATCAGCTCGGCGTTGGGAAACACCGGATCGTTGCTTCCCTTTTCCATCAGCCCCCAGACGTGATCGGGGTGGAAATGCGAGATCATGATGGTGTCGATCGCTTTGTAGTCGATGCCCGCGGCAGCCATGTTGGCCGGCAGATGGGTGGCATTGGCCTGCCACTGGCCGACACCCGATCCCGCATCCATCATGATCAGCCTGTCGCCGATCTTGAGCACAACGACGGTGAGCGGTATCGGCATGAAGTCGGTCGGAAGACCGGCTTTTGCCAGTGCCGCCTTGGTGTCGTCGACCGAGGCATTGGCGATGAAGGTCGGATCGTGCGGCTTGCGCCAGATGCCGTCATAGATGGCCGTGGCTTCCACCGATCCGACCTTGTAGCGGTAGAAGCCAACCGTCGGCTCTACCGGAGCGGCAGCCGATGCGGGGACAATCAATTCAAGCTTTCCGGCAACTCCGAATGCCGCGGCAGCCGCCGCGGATCCGAGCACCATGCGACGTGTCATGTTGAACATCGTGATCTCTCTTGTCTGATGCAACGATTTGAAAGCGGTCGGGTGATCCGTTCACCCTGATGACGAGACCTGCCGCCTTCCGGATTTATTCCCGCCCATGGGGTCTTTCTTTCGATCGGATGCGAAGATGCGCGCTAACTCGGAAGCAAGGCCTGTTCGAGGAGCGGGAGCCACTCCTCCGAACAGGCAGCAGCCAATCAGTTGCCCCAGAGATCGTGGCCGAAATCCGTTGGTTCGATCTTGGCTTTGCCGGAGGTGCCGGTCTTGATGCTGGCGTCGACATCCTTGTGAGGCTCAGGAACCGAAGCCGTCGTCGCGTGATCGACCGTAACGGTCGGCATGCTGCCGGGATCGAAATGGTCGCTGCCTGCAAAGGCGGTACCGGTTGCAGCGACGATACTGAGTGTGGTGAGAGCAACCTTCAACATATCACTATTCCTTGTCTGGTTTGACGCGGGCCCTTCTGGCGTCGCTACAGACAAGACCTTGATTGCTCTGATTTTATTCCCGCGTCCCGATTTCTTTCTGCGGACTGATGTTCGGTTCCGGAGTCATGCGCCGGAACCAGCCGGCGCGCCGGATCAGATGGCGGCGGCGGCCCGGAAGCGAGTGACGAACTCGTCGAGCCCCGAGCGCTCCATGTCGGTGATCGCCCAATAGGCGAAAGCACGATCGCTCCAGCTCACCATCGAAAAGCCGTCCGAGGAACGGTCGACGGGATTGCTTGTCCTGCCGCTGCTCCGAGGCTGGGCAACAAGCGTGATCAGATGTTCGTTGTGTCGGTAGACCAATGCCGGAACGGCCTGCCCGTCGATAACCTCAACCCGTCCACCAACCAGTGCAAACCCTTCCTTGGCAAGGTCTGGTGCCGGTGGCGACATGCCGAGCCGGCCGTCGAGCCAAGGTTTCACCGTATGCCGGTCTGACGACACGACATCGACCGGATTGGCAGCCAGCAGGCTGCGGCGATGGCCGCTTGCCACGGCTACGGCAAAGTCATCAGAGCCACCCGTCATCACCCATTGCGTCGCTCCACTCGCCACCACCGCGGTGATGGCGATCGACGCGGCCAGGGCACGCCAATCGAACGTTACGGACCGTGCCGACCAGCCCCGACGGGGGCGGTCGGATTGCGACGGCTGCGTGCGGAAAGGCAGAACGGATGCGTGCGGCGCCTGATCGATATCGACACTTCCGATAGCTTCAATGCGCGCCAGAAAGGTCTGTGTCGGCTGCGTTTTTGGCAGACGGCCCACCGCCATGCGCAACGCTGTGATGCGCGCATGCTCGGCGGCAAGACCGGGATCGGCAGCGATGCGCCGCTCCACCGCCAGCGCCGTGGCCGCGTCGAGCTCGCCGTCCACCAAAGCATGAACCATCATCGTCATTTCCGCCTTGTCCTCAGGCAATCCATCTTTGTGCGCCGTCATCGCGCTCTCCCAAGGTCAGACATCAGTTGGCCGCGTGCCCGCGCCAGCCGCGACATCACCGTGCCGATCGGCACATCGAGCATGACTGCAATGTCGCGATAGCTCAGGCCAGTGATGTCGCGCAGCACGAGCGTTTCGCGAAACGGCTGCGGTAGCGCGGCTATTGCGGTTGCCAGTGCAGCCTGATCGGCTTTGGCGATCAGGCTGGCTTCCGGACCGTCACTATCCAAAGACTGGTCTCGATGTCCCGCGCTCATGTCGTCGAGATCGCCCAGGTCGCCAACCGCAACGACGGCCCGAGGGCGGTTGCGGGCAAGCCACGTGTACGCAGCGTTGCGCACGATGGTCAAAAGCCACGCGCGCGCATTCCCTCCGGCGTAGCCGTCGATCCCGGCATAGGCCTTCATGCAGGCGTCCTGCACGACATCTTCGGCGTCGGTCGCGCTACCGGTGAGCCAGCGCGCCAAGGCAAGGGCGTCGCCGAGATGGGGTAGCACCACCTGGCTGAATCGCGCCTGCGCCTCACCGTTCAACATGGCGATATCACACGCATTCCTCGCGACCTTCCAGCGTTCGCGCAGAAACCATGAAGCGGATCGACGATAACCCTGTTTGGGCAGAAAAGCCCTTGCCATTCGCGACGCCGAAAACGCTGGCGCAAACCGGATCAAGACTGTTGCGGCGCATGAGAACCTTCCTGTCGCGCGGACTATTCATGCAGAAGACCACACGACAGGGCAGATTATTCCCGACCGTGTCGTATTTTGTTCAACAAGCGAGATTCACGGTTTTGATCCGTGTTTTGGCTCCGGCCTTGGTTCAAAATCCGAGCAGGCGGGGAAGCCACAGCGACAGCATCGGCAAGGACGCGATGACGACGACGCGGACAAGGTCGGCTCCGATGAACGGCAGGATGCCTCGCCATAGATCGGCAAGCGCCAGCTTCGGCGAAATCGACTTGATGACGAACAGGTTCATTCCGATTGGCGGTGTGATCAGGCCGATCTCCGCAACCGTCACCAGCACGACACCGAACCAGATCGGATCGAGACCGAGTTGGGTGATGATCGCATAGACCGGAGTGACGGTGAGCAGCACCATCGACAGGCTGTCCATGAAACAGCCGAGCACGACATAGAACACGATGATGATCGCTACGATTGCCGGCGCCGGCAAGCCTGACGCGCCGATCACGGTCACCAGCATCTCCGGCAGGCGGCTGGCCTCGATGAACAGGTTGAAAAGCGCCGCACCGATCAGGATCAGGAAGATCATGCCTGTCATCTGCGCGGTCTCGGAAATGCCGACCTTGAACACGCCGAGCGTCAGCCTTCGTTTCAGCGCGGTGATGACGACGGCTGCGCCAGCGCCGACGGCCGCGGCTTCCGTCGGTGAAAAGACCTTGCTGTAGATGCCGCCGATGACCAGCAGGATAAGGACCAGGGCATCCCACATGCCCACGATCGCCTTCAGCCAGTCGCGCCGCGACGTGCGTGGGCCGGCTGGCGCCAGGGTCGGGTTGCGCCTCACCTGATACCAGATCGCCGCCATATAGAGCAGTGTCGCGATCAGACCCGGAATCATGGCCGCCGCGAACAACGCACCAATCGACTGCTGGGTCAGCAATCCATAGATCACGAGGATGATGGAAGGGGGGATGAGCACGCCGAGGGTTCCACCGGCGGCAACGGTCGCACCGGCAAAGGCCGGCGAATATCCACGTTTGTCCATCTCCGGCAATGCGACACGCCCGAGCGTGGCGCAGGTCGCCAGCGATGACCCACAGATTGCACCGAACACTGCACAGGCGCCAACGGTTGCCGCAGCCAGACCGCCGCGCCGGTGACCGACGAAGGCATTGATGCCGGAATAGAGGTTCTGGGAAAGGCCGGAATAGGAAGCGAAGACGCCCATGAAGACGAACAGCGGAATGACCGATAGCCCGTAGGGGAACACAGCTTCAAACGCCAGGTTCGACATCAGGAAGGCGGAAGGTGTCCACCCCATCAAGGCGATGGAGCCAACTGCGCCGACTACCCCCATGGCAATTGCGATCGGCACGCGCAGGCCGCACAGCAGCAGCACCGCGACAAAACCGGCAACACCCCAATAACTTGTCATCACTCGCCCCCCATCGATGCGATGGCCTCTATGATCTCCCTCAGAAAAGCAGCGGCGATTGCAAGAAGGCCCGCCGCCAGGCCGGAGAGCAGGAAGCCCCAGTACCAGATCATCGGAATGCCGAGATCCTGGGAAATGTCGCCGCTGCGCCAGGTGTCCATCGCCCGCCCCGAGGCGAGCCATAGGATCAGCCCCAACAGACCAAGGCCGAGCAAGGTCGATACGATTGCGACAAAAATCCGCAATCGAGGCGCATCGTCCGTCGCCAGGAAGTCGACCGCGACATGAGCCTTTCTGCTGAACGCGTAAGGGATCGACCAGAAGGCCGCAGCCATCACGCAAAGCTGGGTGATGTCGATGACCCCGATCACGGAGCCACCGAGCATTCGCCGCCGGACGATGTCGACCACGACCAGCACTATCGCACCGGCAAGCATGACGATGCCGACGATCGCCATGGCGGCCATAAGGCGTTCTACGCCGTTGACGAGAGCGAGCACGCCGGCTTCGCGGCCGCCGGGTTCTTTGGAGAGATCGGACACTGGCAGCTCCCGACTATTCGGCCGAATATTTCGCGACGAGGTCCTTTGCTCTCTGGTAGAGCGCCTTGGGATCGGCGACGCCCTCCCCGGCCAGCGTTTCCAGATAGGCATCCGTCATTGGCTGGAGCTGCTTTGCCCAGGCCGCACGCGTCGCATCGTCGACCTCGATGATCTCCTGCTTGCGCCGGATCGCATCCTCCTTGCCGCGCGCCTCCCATTTGTCCCACCAGGGGCCGAACTTCGCCACCAGTGCGTCACCGGACATCTCATCGATGACCTTGCGAACATCTTCGGGCAGCGCATCGTATGTCTGCTTGTTCATGACGACGTAGAAAGCCGCTGCATAGGAGCGCGCATCGGTATGATATTTCAGCGTCTCGTTGAGCTTGATGGCGCTGACGAGGTCCCACGTCGTCACCACCCCGTCGAGCACACCACGTTCGAGGCTTTCGTAGATCTGCGCGGGCGGCATGCCGACGGGCGAAGCCCCCAGCGCCTCCAGCATGGCGGAGACCGCAGGGCTCGGCGTGCGCAAACGCAGCCCCTTCAGATCATCGAGCGAACGAACCGGACGATTGACCGTATGAAAAAGACCTCCGTGATGGACGAAAAGCGCCAGCACCTTGAAGTCATCGTACTCCTTGCCGAGTGCGCCTTCCTTGTAGAGTTGCCACAGCGCCTGCGAGCCGGGACCAGCCCTGTCGACCATGAAGGGCAACTCGATGATTGAGGTTGCCGGAAAACGGCCACGCGGAATGCCGGCAAGTCCCAGCGCGATGTCCACGACCCCCGCCTTGACCTGGTCCGATTGTCGCGCCGCCTCGCCGTAGGCCGAACCGGCCCCGAAGATCTCTGCCTTGACCTTGCCGCCGGTGCGTTCTTCCAGTTCCTTTGCCCATGGTCCAAGGAAATCGGCCTGGAAGCCATGCGCCGGCGGCAGATAGTGGCTGATTTTCAGCGTTATTTCAGCCGCTTGCAGCGAGCCACACCACAACAGGCCTGCCGCGAACACGGCAAGGCGGGTCATTTTCCCGAACATCGAATGTCTCCTCCCTTGATCGCCGGTTCTACCGGCGTTTCGTCAAACGGCCGCCTCCGGGCTCGCTTTTCTGAATGCCTCCAGTGTCTCGCACCGCTCCGCCACTTCGTTGATCATCGGGAACGTCGAAAGCGGCACATCGAAGCGACGTGCGTTGAACACCTGCGGTATCAGGCACACATCGGCCAGCGTCGGCTGCAGGCCCAGGGCGAACGGTCCTCCCGAGCACCTCAATCGAAGGATACGTTCAACGGCGGCAAATCCTTCTTCGACCCAATGCCGGTACCATTGCAGGCGCGCATCCTCCGAAAGCTCCAGCCGATGCCCGAGGTAATTGAGCACCCGCAGGTTGTTCAGCGGATGGGTATCGCAGGCCACGGCAAGCGCGATCTCGCGCGCCTGCGATGCCTGGAACGGATCAGCCGGAACCAGCCGTGGCAGATGCGGCGTCAATGCATCGAGCCATTCGATCATGGCGATGGACTGGGTCAGGAACCCGCCATCCCAGGAGAAGGCCGGAACGAGACCGTGCGGGATCACCTCACCGAATGCGGCCGCCTTCTGCTCGCCCTGCCTGATATCAAGGTCGACGGTGTGGGCCGGTTTTATTCCCTTGAGATTGAGGGCGATGCGCACTCTGTAGGCCGCCGACGAGCGGAAGTAGTTGTAGAAGGTGAAGCTGGGCATCTGCCCCGCTTCGCACTCCTGGTTGCTGGCTGTGTCGAGAGACATGGCTTGGCCGATGCTGTGAAAGGTCAACTGCCGGCAGGCGGTGCGATGGTGATCTCAAGCGGCGGCAGCCCGGCAATCGCGCCAGCCAATCGATTGCCCGGGACGACGGCACCGACGCCTGCCGGCGTGCCCGTGAAAATCAGGTCGCCGGGTGCAAGCCGATAGAAGAGCGAAATGTGGGCGACGATGTCTTCGACCGGCCAGATCAGCTCAGAGAGATCGGCGTCCTGCTTGGCGATACCGTCGACCGAAAGCGTGATCCGCCCCGCTCCGGGATTGAAACCGTTTACCCTGGCTGCATCCTTGGCGACCAGGCGTCCCATCGGCGAGGACTGCTCGACATTCTTGCCGGTGTCCCAGGGCCGACCGAGATCCCTGGCTTCGAGCTGCAGGTCACGCCGGGTCATGTCGAGCCCGACCGCGTAGCCCCAGATAACTTGCTCCGCTTCCGCAGCATCTATCCGGAATGCGTGCCCACCCATGGCCACGACCAGTTCGATCTCGAAATGGAAGTTATGCGTTTCGGGCGGATAGGCCACATGGCAGGCATCCTGCGGGTCGGCGTTGACGACCGTCTCGGCCCATTTGGTGAAGAAGAACGGTGGCTCCCGATCGGGGTCACGTCCCATCTCGCGCGCATGGGCTTCATAGTTGCGGCCAACACAGAAGACGCGGCGCACCGGATAGCTGACGGTGGTCGTGGTCTCCAGCAGCGTGGGACGGCAGGGCTCGAACGCAACCGGCATGGTCAACCCCGCTGCTCGCGCCAAAGTCCTAGCTTCTCCATGCAGACGCGGTCGGAATAGTTGAAGAGGACTGCATCCGACGCGCCCGCCTCGATCGCGACCTCTCCCCAGGACGGCACAGCCACCACATCACGCGGGCCGATCTCGAAACGCTTTCCGTCCACTCTCAGCACCGCGTGCCCCTCGATACCGACATAGACGGCACTGGCGCTCTGGCGGCATGGGCGCGTCACGGTGCCCGCACGCAGGAGCTGCACGAAAGCCGAGATCGTTCCCATCACCGATGCGCCATCAAGCGGGTTTGCGAACTCCATGACACAGCCGAAATGCGGATCCGCATCGCTGGCAGCAGCCGTATCCTCCAGCGCTTGCCGCCACTGGACATAAGGATAATGAAACAGCGGATAGCCGCTTGCCGCACGATCCGCCGTGGTGCCGACAACTGGCTTCAAGGCGGAACCGTAGCGTGCCCTGCTGTCGCCCGCCTGCACCACGGATGGCGGTGGATTGTTGCCGAGATGCTCCGCGAAACCTCCGGCAAAGGCCGAAACGATGGGAATATCCAGGCCGTCGAGCCAGATGGCTGGTGTCGTCCCGTCATTGCCATGCTCGTGCCAGCGCCAGTTGGGCGTCAGCACCAGATCGAAATTGGACATCTCCACCCGCTCGCCGTCGACCGCGGTCCACGCGCCTTCGCTTTCCAGGACAAGTCGGAGCGCTGATTGCGTATGGCGGTGCGCCGGTGCGAGTTCCCCGGGCAAGACAAGCTGGAGACCGGTGTAGAGCGTGTCCGTCGTCCGATGCTGGCCGGGGATGGCAGGGTTCTGGAGGATAAGGACACGCCGTTCTGCCTCACGTGCGGTTATCAGATCCCCTGCCTCGACCAGCAGCGGTCGCAGGGTATCGTAGCGCCATGCCGCGGGTGTTGTGCGTGGAGCCGGCCTCGGGGTCACCAGCGCATCCAGCACATCCCACAAAGGCGACACGCCCTCCTGCCCAAGCCGCCCACGAAAATCGTCAGGTTGCAAAGCCGCCATCGTTCTCCTCCGTTGCGATTTTTGGCTTTTTACATTTCGTAATCAATTACGCAATAGTGAATTTGTGATTTCTGCAAGCTGACGATATGAAGCCTTCAGCGAGGTACCGAATGGACGAGCAGGAAAACGGGGACGATCGGCGCGGCATTCAGTCGATCGATTTCGTCGGCAAGGTGCTGCGCGCGCTGGCGGCCGCTCCAGGGCCGCTCAACCTCAAGACATTGAGCATCGACACTGGCGTGCCGGCGGCAAAGCTGCATCGCTATCTCACCAGCCTCATCCGCATCGGCCTGGCCTCGCAGCACGAGAAGGATGGGAAATACGATCTCGGCCCGCTGGCGATCCGCCTCGGCCTTGCAGCGATGGCGCGCCGCAGCGTCATCGACGAGGCCGAGAAAGTGCTCAACGATCTGCTCGACCGACATGGCCTGACCGGCCATCTCAGTGTCTGGGGGGAGCAAGGGCCGGTTATCGTGCGCACCCATCACGGCGGCGTCCCCCTGGTGACAAGCCTTGGCCTTGGCCGCGTCCTGCCCATCACGCGCTCAGCCACCGGCCTCGTCTTCATGGCTTTCCTGCCTGAGGTCGCAACGGCGCCGATTGCGCGCCGCGAAGCAAATGCTGCGACGGACAAGGCCCTTCTCGGCAGGAAGGTCGAAGACACCCGCAACCGAGGCGTGGGTTTCGTCGACGGCACCGTCATCCCGGGGCTGGCGGCGCTGTCTGTCCCGGTCTTCGACTTCGACGGGTCACTGGCCTGTGCCTTGACCGCAACCGCGCTTGACGGCGCGTTTGGCAAGGACGGTGCCGACAGCGCGATCGCGCACGAACTGTTGGCGGCCGCCAACAGCATCAAGGGCTGACTGCCGCCAGCGCTGGAGAGCGCTGCAACTCAAGCAGCACCTGATTTTCCAGGCATTGCTGCCGCCCCGGGATTGCACCCAGCTCACAGATATTTGCGGCCGGCACCTGCGTGTGCGGCTGGCGTGTCTCGCCGCCTATTGCATCGAACAGTGAGGCTTTCACAAATTACGAAATGATAAACTTATTGCCTTATCCGTAAAATTCTGACCAAAATCCTTTCGGCTTCGCCATCGAAGTCGAAAGGGAGGAAGCATGATTTCATCACTCAAACGGCGAAGCGTCGCTTTCGGCGCTGCACTGGGCCTTCTGCTCGGCGCTCCCGCGCTTGCCGCAGACACCCTGTTGGTCAATGGCAGGATATTCACCGCGAATCCGGCTGCACCGGGGGCGGAGGCCGTCGCACTGCGCGATGGCACGATCCTCGCCGTCGGCAGCCGTGCCGACGTGGAAAAGACGCTGGAGCCCGGTTATGCGACCGAGGACCTCGGCGGCAAGATGCTGCTGCCGGGATTGATCGACAGCCATGTGCACGCGGTCTTTGCAGGCTTCACCCTGGTGGCCGCGGAATTACCGCCCGGCGACACCTCTGTAGGACGACTGGCCGAGTTCGCTGCGACGTCGATGAAGAGCGGACGCGGCATGATTGGCGATACGCTGCGCATCGGCAATCTGACTTCCGCCTACTGGGACGATGTCGCGGCATTGGACAAGGTGTTCAACGCGCCGCCCTTTGCCGAGACGCCCGTCATCCTCGCCGGCTCCGATGCCCATACCGGCTGGGCCAACAAGGTCCTGCTGCAGCGAGCAGGAGTAACCACGGACTTCATCGCCGGCTTGGGTGAAGCCGAACGCAAGTATTTCGGCCACGCGCAGGATTTCACGCCGAATGGCTTCAGTGCCGACACCGGCTGGGACAAGGTGATGGGGGCGGTGCCGCCCGTTTCACAGCAGACGATGGTCGAGGCAGCGCGCAGCGCAGTGAAGGTGATGAACAGCAACGGCGTCACCGCCTGGCTCGACCCGATATCGAATGGTCGCCCCGCTGCTCCACTTTTCGACATGGTTCCGACCAAGGACGACCTCGGCGTACTACCCGCCTATAAGACACTTTCCGACGCTGGCGAACTGAGCGCCCATGTCACCGGCATGGTGCTTTTGAACTCCAGGAGCGGCCCCGAGGCACTGGTGGTCTACGACGCCCTGGCAGCAAAGTTCCCCAAGACACCTGACCTGATGGTGGGAGGGATCAAGATCCTCGCCGATGGCGTTATCGAATATCCGGCGCAGACGGCATCGCTCTCCCGGCCCTACAAGAATCTCGGCACACCGGGACCGGAAGTCATCGGAACCGACAAGTTCAAGGCATTGGTGACCGCCGCCGACAAGCGGGATGCACTGGTCCATATCCACGCCATCGGTGACCGGGCCGCAACGGATGCGCTCGACGCGATCGAGGCGGCTCGCAAGGCCAATGGCGACAGCGGCATCCCTCACACGATCACGCATCTGGAGGTCGTCAAACCCGAGGACCGACAACGTTTCAAGGCGCTCGGCGTCATCGCCTCCATGCAACTTCTATGGTCTGGCGCGGACGAATACACCACCGACCTGGTCAAGCCCTATCTCGACGAAAGCCTCTCGAAGACGCTCTACCCGGCTCGTTCGCTGGCAGACGCCGGCGCTATCGTCGCCGGTGCCAGCGACTGGCCCGTCACCTCGCCAAACCCGTTCCTGGCGATGACCGTCGCGATAACCCGGCAAGGCACCAAGGGAGTACTCAACCCCGAAGAAGCGATGACGGCTGAACAGATGCTTTATGCCTACACACGTAACGCCGCCGAGGCCGTGCGGCGCTCGGACCGTATCGGCTCGATCGAACCCGGCAAAGCCGCTGATCTCGTGCTGGTGGATCGCGATCTGCTCACCGTTGCACCCGCCGAAATAGCGGACACCAAGGTGCTATGGACCATGTTCGGCGGCAAGAAAGTATTCCAGGCTGAAAGATAGCCGATTGCTTCCGCAGGAAGCGTCGAAGCCCGCCGAGAGCCGGTTCTCGGTGGGCTTCGACAAACGCGGCTGGGGTCGAACGTGCATTCCACTTCGCAGGCGCGCCGTCAAACATCCTGGCTTTTCAACCATTTGTTTCGCGCCTCATGCTCGCTTGCCAGCTCGGCTTCGTCCCAGTAGCCGATCAGGATACCCGGCACGATGGCGGGATCGAAATGGCGCAGCTTGTCGTCGTCGCCGGTGAGCCATCGGTCTTCGACAGTGATGCGGTTCTTCGGCGTGACCAGCCAGTGGAACAAGGCTTCCCGCAAGGTCGCGACGACATCCGCGAATTCTGGTTTCTGGCCGAGGTCGCTGAGCTCATGCGGATCATTCTCGCGATCGAACAGCATCGGTGGCACACCCTCGCCATGGATCAGCTTGTAGCGCCCATCCGTGATCATGAAGAGGCGGCAGTCGCTGAGCGGAAGGTCGAGCTTCAACCTCGCCAGATCAGCGCCATAGTCATATTCGCTGACCGCGTAGCGCCGCCAGTTTTCCGGCTTTGGTCCATGCAGCAATGGCGCCAGGGACCTGCCTTCCAGGACATGCGATTTAGGCTTGCCGCCGAAATGATCAAGGAAGGTCGGCGCCAGATCGATCATCTCGACCAGCGCCTCGGAGGTTGTACCACGCGTAGCATCGGCCTCCCTGGACGGGTCGTAGACGATCATCGGTACTTTGACCGAAACATCGTGGAACATGTACTTCTCGCCGAGCCAATGGTCGCCGAGATAGTCGCCATGATCCGACGTGAAGACGATCATCGTGTTCTCGAACAGGCCACGTTCCTCCATGAAGGCAAAGAGGTGGCCAAGCTGATCGTCGATCTGCTTGATCAGCCCCATGTAGCAGGGGATCACCTTCTCCCTGACCTCGTCGCGGGAGAAATTCCGCGAATAGCGCTCCTGTTGAAACGCCTCGTAGACCGGGTTCGCCGCGATGCGCTCGGCTTCACTGCGAATTGCGGGTTGCACGTCGTCCTTGTCGTACATGGCATGGTAGGGCGCAGGCACGATGTAAGGCCAATGCGGCTTGATGTAGGAGAGATGCGCGCACCATGATTGGCCCACGGCTTCCGCCTCTTCGATGAAACGCATCGCGCGACGCGTCATGTAAGGCGTCTCGGAGTGTTCCTCGGGGACGCGGGCGGCTTTGTCTGCATGGACCAGCAGCCAGCCGTTGAAGTTCTCGCCATCCTCGCCGGAACCGGAATTGGCCCAGTGTTCCCATGGATTTTCGGCGTCGAAGCCCTGTTCGCGCAGATAGGCGTCATAGGCTGGATCGGGATCGTAGCTGCTCGACGGATGAAGCCCGTCATCGCGTTCAAAAGGCTCGAACCCGCATTCGGAAAGGTGGACGCCGATGATGGAATCGCTGCTGATGCCGAGACGTTCCATCCCTTCATGATCTGCCGTCATATGCGTCTTACCGATCAGCGCGCAGCGGACGCCGATCGCGCGCAAATGATCGCCGAGCGTAGGTTCTCCCACACGCAGCGGCACGCCGTTCTGGGTAGAACCGTGCGAACGCATGTAGCGGCCGGTATAGGCGCTCATGCGCGACGGGCCGCAAACTGTCGACTGCACATAGGCATTGGTGAAACGCACGCCACGGCTGGCAAGACGATCGATGTTCGGCGTGGCGAGCGTCTTGTGCCCGGCGCAGCTCAGATAGTCGAAGCGCAGCTGGTCGCACATGATGAACAGGACATTGCGACGCATCGGTTACCTCTCATTGTGCAGGTCTAGGCGGTAGTGCCAGAAGAGCAGACGTCGCTCCAGTCGCTGGACGAGGTCGTTGACGATCAGACCGACGATGGAAATGAAGGCGATCGCCGCCAGTCCATTGGCGATCTGAAAATTCTCCTGCTGGCGTTGCAGGAAGACCCCGATGCCGTTGGTGGCGAGCAGCATCTCGGCCGTGACACTGACCAGCAAGGCCGAGGCGACGGCCAATCGCACACCGGTTGCGATCATCGGCAGGGATGCGGGCAAGTCGATGAAGACCATGGTTTCGAGACGGTGCAGGTGCAGGGAACGCGCCACCAATGTCGTCATCGGATGCAAGGTCTTGGACGCCTCGTATGTGTTCATGATCAGCGGAATGCCGGCGGCATAGGCGATAACCGCGATTTTTGCGGCGTCGCCGGTTCCGGCAAAGAGCATCACGATGGGAACGACCGCCGGCGGAGGCAAGGTCGCCAGCATGTCCAGGATCGGTTCCAGGACCGATCCAACTGCCTTGAGCCGACCGAGCAGGATACCCAGAGGGATCATCACGATCGCGGCAAGGAAAAAGCCTGCGGCAGCGCGCATCAGGGTGTAGCCGATCTGCCCCAGAATCTGCGGGTAAAGCCGCCAAATCGACACGGCCACCTGCCATGGCCCCGGGAACAATGGCGTGGATGCACGCCAGGCCAGCACCTGCCAGGCAAGCAGAACAACGACCGGGAGGATGAGCGCACTATAGCTCTGGCGGCTGCGCAGCATGGTCATGCCGCCTGCCCCGTCATGCGCAGTTGCCAGCCTGCAAGTTTCCAGCGCAATCCGTTGATGACCGTGTTCATGACCAGGCCATTCGCGGCACAGACAAACATCAGTGCGTAGACTTCAGGGATGCGGATGGCGAAGGCCTTGCGGATGAGCAGGAAGCCCAGGCCATCGTGGCCGGCAAGCATCTCGGCAACGACAACAGCGATCAAGCTGATGCTCGACGCATAGCGGATGCCGGCAAATATCTCCGGCATCGCGGCGGGAAGTTTGATTTGCCACACGATCTGCCACCGGCTCAGCCCGAGCATCTGGCCGGTGCGTATCTGGACGTCCGACACGCTTGCGAGCGCTGCCACGCCGTTGAAATATGGTGGCCAGACCGTGACCAGAATGACGATGAAGGCATAGAGCCTGGGACCCAGCCCAAGCATGAACACGGCCATCGGCACGAGGGCGGCGGGCGGAATGGGCTGCACCAGTGCTGCAATGGGCGCGAAGCCGCGGCGAAAAGGTGGAAACAGATCGCCCAGCACGGCAAGCCCGATGCCCAGCATCGACGCGGCAGCGACCCCAACCAGCGCGCGCGAGAGTGTGCGCCATTCAGCGGAAACAAGTTCGCCGGACATCATCATGTCACGAAAGCCGGAAGCGATGGCGAGGATGCTGGGAAAGTACTTTTCCGGAACCAGGCCGAGCGAGGCGACGGACTGCCAGACGATGATGATGACGAGGAACGAGATCATGGCGCGGAAGCCCGCCAGGATCTCCATCAACCGGAATGACCCCATGTTCAGGCTGCCGTGGCCGGTGCAGCGGCGCGTGACGACCGGATGCTCGTCATGACGTCGTGGCGCGCTGCAAGGAATCGATGATCCTCACGCGTGGCGATCTGATCGCGCTGCTTGCCGAGATCGATGGTTACCTCGTGGTCGACGACGGTCGGGCGCCGCGTCAGCACCACGACGCGATCAGCCATGTAGACGGCTTCCTCGACATCATGCGTCACAAGAATGCAGGTTTGCCGGAATCGTCTCGCCAGATCGAGCAGAAGGTCCTGCATGTCGGCACGCGTCTGCGCATCGACCGCCGCCAGGGGTTCGTCGAGCAGCAGAAGTTCGCTTTGCGATGCCAATCCGCGCGCGATGGCAACCCGCTGCTGCATGCCTCCCGACAATTGCCACGGATATTTGTCCTCGAAGCCCTGCAGGCCGACAGCCTCCAGCATTTCCTGGGCCTTGTCGCGCTTTTGAGCCGCAGACAGGCCTTCCACCCGCACCATGCCGAAGGCCACGTTGTCGCGATTGCTTTTCCAGGGAAAAAGCGAACGCGAATAGTCCTGAAAGACGACGGCTACCCCGCGTGGCGGAGCTGTCACGGGCTGCCCATTGAAGGTCACCGTGCCCGAACTCGCCGGCTGCAACCCGGCAAGAGCAAACAGCAGGGTTGTCTTGCCGCATCCCGAGGGGCCAACGATCGAGACGAACTCGCCTCGACCGACAGTGAATGAAATGCCACCAAGAACCTGAAGAGCGTCCTTGCCGACGCCATACGCCTTGGCCAGTTGCCGGGCCTCCAACACCGCGTCCATAGCTTCCTCCCTCCGCAACCGCTCTCCCCTCCTCAGGGAGCCATGTTGGAAACCATGTCCTTGACCGGGACCTCCTGGGTGAGCATGCCGGCGCGCTTCATGGCATCCAGCAGAACCTGGACCTCGGCCTCGGAGATGGTCAATTCAGGCTTGACCACGGGCAGTTTGAAATCCTTCGCGGCCTCCGGTGTCAGACCGAGGAACTCGGTTGCCGCTGCCTCCATCGCCGCCCTGTCCGCCAGCAGCTTCTGACGGGTGTCGAAGATGACCTTGCCGAAGGTCTTCAGCGTATCCGGGTTCTTGGCAATGAAGTCGTCGGTGGCGAAGATGACGTCATTCAGCACCGGTTCGCGCTCGTCGGCGAGCACCCCCTCGGCGAGGATCTTGACGCCTATGGCCTGGTTCTTGGCAATTGAGGAAAAGAAGGGATTGACGGTGCATGTCGCGTCGATGGCGCCCTGCTCGAGAGCCGCTTCCTGCTGCGGGAACGGCAATACGACCAGCTCGACATCTTCCATCTTGAGGCCAGCCTTGGCCATATGATCGCTCAGCGTCAGCACGCACAGCGAGCCATTCGCGTTGACGGCAACCTTCCTGCCCTTCAGCCCGGGAAGGTCGGTGATGCCCGAAGCTTTCGAAGCAACCAGCCAGGAGAACTTCTTGTCCGGATCGACCTCATGCCCCAGGGCCATGACCATCTTGACGTTGATGCCGTTGATGCGGGCGTTGATCGGCGGCACGGGTGAGGCATAGCCGACATCGGCGGAACCGGATGCGATTGCGGCAACCACGGCAGGTCCGCCCTGGACTTCCGTCAGTTCAACGTCCAGCCCAGCCTTGGCGAAGTCTCCGCTCTTCTGCGCGACAAGAATGGGCAGATCGGAATCGGCGAGCAGATAGGCAAACCTGAGCTTGACGTTTTCAGCGTTCGCCATGGCGATACCGGCAGCCAAAGCGGCCCCGGCAACTAGAACGGCAGCGATCTTGCTGCCGAGGTGTCTTCCGAAAAATGTCGGCATGCTGTTCTCCTCATCGGTCCCTTCTTGCGGGGAGCCAGTTTTCGTGGCACATTTTTATTTGATAATATCAAGGATAATTACCTGACAATGTCAACCAATAATGTAGAGCGATATGACGACGAAATGGACGCCACGCCGGCGCCTTGGGTCTACCCGCGCGACATCCGCGACCTGTTCTCATATCGGCTGGCGTTGTTGACGAAGGTCAACGATCGGCAGGCCCATGCAATGCTGATGAGCGACTACAAACTGACATTGGGCGAGTGGCGAACGATGGCTGCGGTTCGCTATCTCGACAAGCCGTCCGTTCGCGCGGTAGCACGCGCGACGCAGCAGGATGAAGCGCAGGTGAGCCGTTACGTGGCCGGCCTGATCAAGCGGGATTTGTTGACAAAGACGACAAGCACCGAAGACCGCCGATCGATCCTTCTGGCGCTCACGACCCCGGCGGAGAAACTCTATGCGGAGGTCATGGATTTCGCCTGGAGATTGAACCGCGACATGTTTGTCGACCTTTCCAAGCGGGAACAGCAGACGTTGGTCAAACTCCTCGACAAGCTGTTCCAGTCGATCAATCGCTAGAGCATGATCCCGAAAAGTCGCAGACTTTCTGGACAGAGATCATGCGACGAAACAACGAGATAGAGCAGAATTCCGATCCAACCTGATCGCAGTCTAGAAAGGCCGACCGGTTAATCCTTCATCCCGGCCGGCCTCCCGAAGTGCAACTGAACTAGTCCCGATTGAAGCCCATTCGAGCGAAACGAGCCGGATCGGCACGCTGCAGGCGCAGGGCAAGGATGTAGCCCACGATGGCTGCAGCCGGGATCAATGATGGCAGGATGATGCCGAGTGCACCGCCCGTCGTTCCGGTCAGGTCGCCGAAATGCAGGAAGATGTAGACGAACAGCCCCGCCATAACCACGCCGGAGGCCAGCGGGAGAATGAGCGTCGTCAAAGCCGAACCGGTATGACCTGACCGACGGAAGAAGGCGATCACCGCAGCCGAGGTGACGGTCATCATGGCAAGCACGCCTAGCGTGCCGACCTGGCTGATCCAGGTGAACATGTTGAGCACCGGATCCAGCCCCAGCCCGGCAAACAGCGCCAGCACGATCAACGCTCCGGCGGTCTGCACCACCGAACCGACATGCGGGCTCTGATGAGTATCGTGCGTCTGACCGAACGCCGCCGGCAGCAGGCCTTCGCGGCCGGCCACATAGCTGTAGCGCGCGATGTAATTGTGAAAGGCCGAAAGGGCCGCAAACAGGCTGGACACCAGCAGGATACCGGCAATGGTCGCCACCGGACCGCCGGCGTACTGGCCAGCCAGATCGAAGAAGAAGATCGAAGGATCAGGCAGCGCCTGGATGGTCGGAACCAACTTGTCTGCGCCGATACCGACAATCAGCAACCAGGTCGTGAAGATGAAAAAGATGCCGATCATCAACACCGACAGATAGGTCGCCCGCGGTATCGTCTTTTCCGGATCGCGCGCCTCTTCGGCATAGATCGTCGTTGCCTCGAAGCCGATGAAACAACCCATGCAGAACAGGATCGCAGCCGTCAGCGAGCCCGAGAAGATCGCATTCTGGTCGAAGAAGTTCATCGAAAGTCCGTTGGCGCCGCCTTTTCCGAGGATGGCGAAGTCGACGATCAGCACCACCAGATATTCCAGCGCCACCACGAAGACGAGGACCTTGGCCGACAGGTCAACCTGCCGATACCCCAGAAAGCCGACCAGCACGAGGGCAAGAAGACTCCAGCCCCACCACGGCAGCATCAGGCCGAATTGCCCGAAGATGCCGCTGGCGATGCCGCCGAACAGGCCGATCAGGCCAAACTGCATGGCGTTGTAGGCAACAAGTGCGGTGACCGCGACGGCGCCGGCTGCCCGCCCGCCGAGACCGCGCGCCGCATAGGCATAGAAGGCCCCGGCATTGGTGACGTGGCGCGACATGGCGACATAGCCGGCAGCAAAAGCGAGCATCACCAGGGTCACGAAGACGAACGTCGCCGGCACGCCGGTACCGTTGCCCAGCATGAACGCCAGCGGCATCGCCCCGGCGACACCGGTCAACGGAGCCGCCGCGGAAATCACCATGAAGGTGACTGCAATCAACCCAAGCGAATTCTTGCGGAGCTGATTGCTCCCTGTGCTATCGATAGCTTCTTCCCGAGCCATAGTCCCCTCTCCCATTTGTCATCGCTCTGCGATGCTTATTGTGATGTTTGTCGAAACGACTTCCTGCACTTCGAAATGAAATCCTCCGCCAATCCGCTCCGGCGGTCCGCGTGCTTTGCAAGCGCCACGACAGCGCCTTCGGGGAAATCGTTTTCGAGCGGTATCGCGCGGATTTCCGTGCCGTCGGGAGCGGTCCTGTTTTGAGGCTTCTGCGGGACGATCGAGTAGCCGAGGCCCTGCGCCACCAAGCCGCGTACCATCGCCAGGGAAGGCGACTGCAGACGGATTTGCGGCTTCAACTGGTTGCGTTCGAAAAAGGCGGCAATCGCGCCTCGCACGGAAGGGTAGTCCAGCAGGATCATCGGCAAATCGGCGACATCGGCCAGCCGAAGGCTCGACCTGGCTGCAAGCGGATGATTGGCGCTCAGCAGCACGTGTGGCGCCGCGGGACATAGCACTTCTGTCTCAAGTTCCGGCTCGTCCACTGTCCCGAACGTGATGGCAGCTTCGATCTTGCCGGCGCGCATCTGTTCCAGCAGGTCGTCGTGATCGGCCTCGAGCAGGCTGAGATCGACGGCCGGCAACTGATTGGCAAATTCCACGACCAGGGAAGGCACGAATTCCGGCCCAAGCGTGATGAAGAAGCCGACACGCAGCTGGTTCTCCGGGCTGTGTGTCTGGTGATCGTCCGGTGCGATCGGAATGGCGCGGCGATAGCCGCGATTGGCGTAGACGAGCGGCGAGCGTTGCCTTGAAAGCTCGATCTGCGCGACCTCACCGATGAGAATGAAATGCGTGCCCCAGAGCAAGGCGGTCTTCAGCTCGCAGTCCAGTGAGACGATGGCATCATCGACAATCGGTGCCCCCGTCGCACCGCCATGCCAGGGGATCGCGCTGAACCTGTCGTCATTCAGATGCTTGAGACGGCCGGAAAACAGGTCCGAGACAAAACTCTGGTTGCCGCTCAGCACATTGGCGCAAAACCGGCG
This sequence comes from Mesorhizobium sp. Pch-S, assembly GCF_004136315.1. Taxonomy (NCBI): domain Bacteria; kingdom Pseudomonadati; phylum Pseudomonadota; class Alphaproteobacteria; order Hyphomicrobiales; family Phyllobacteriaceae; genus Mesorhizobium; species Mesorhizobium sp. Pch-S. The sequence continues at coordinate 4,557,923 of NZ_CP029562.1, read as the reverse complement.
GTTCTTTCTGATCGCCTCGCCGGCGGGGCTCAGATGATGGATGCTGACCAAAAGAGATGGTCGTGTGGTGTCTGCCGAGACCGAGGTCATCGATGAAACGGTGACCCCGAACCGCCCTGCATCCCCGTCCGTCGTAACAACGGTGACCGCCGAGGCAACCCGGCTCATGCCTTCCAGGAAATGGGCACGCAGGTCGGTATCCATGGTCTTCACCCCAGGTCGAAGAAACGTTCCAGCTCCACGTCGGGAATCTTGCGCCGGAACTCGTTGTGCTGGCTTTCGCGCGTCGAGGAAAAGGCCTCGACGAAACGTGCCCCGAACCAGTCCTTGGCAAAGGCCGAGGCGCGTAATCGTTCGATCGCCTCGGGCATCGAGCGTGCAAAATCCCGCGCCGGTTCCTGGCCGTAGCCGTTGCCGACTGTCTCGGGCTCCGGCTCGATCTTTTCCAGTATACCCGTCACACCTGCGGCAATGGTCGCGGCGACCGTGAGATACGGGTTGGTGTCGGCGCCCGGCAGACGGTTTTCGACCCGCAGCGAACCAGCGTCGTGCCCCACGATGCGGAAGCATGTGGTGCGGTTCTCGTAGCCCCAGCTCAGACCGGGTGGCGCGAATGTTCCAGGCGCAAAACGACGATAGGAATTGACCGTCGGCTGGAACAGCAAAGTCAGGTCGCCGATGTAGGTCTGCAGTCCGCCCAGGAAATGACGGAAGGTCTGAGACACGGCATTCTTCCGGGAAGGATCGTGGAAAACCGACTTGCCGCCGCGATCCTTCAGCGAGACATGAACATGGATCGACTGGCTGTCGGCCGCCTCCGTCCAGCGCGGCATGTAGGTGACGCATTTGCCCTGCCGCTGCGCCAGCGCGCGCAGAAAATTCTTCAGCAGCACCAGCTGATCCGCCGGCTCCAGCCCCTCTCCCGCCGCGATGCAGGCTTCGAGGAAGCCGCCGCCGATTTCCTCATGCATCTTGGCGAGATCGATGCGCAGCGGCTCGCACATCGCAGCGACCGCTTCGTACCATTCCGTCTGTTCGACCTGATAAAGCACGAGATCGTGGCTGTTGTGATGCGTCGCCGTCTTGAGATTGCGATAGCCCTTGGCGCGCGCACTTTCCGTCGTCTCGTCGAACAGCGTGTATTCGAGCTCCATGCCGTAGCGAGGCACATATCCGGCTTCGCCGACGCGATCGAGAACCCGCTTCAGGATCGAACGCGGGCAAAGCTGTGCCGTTTCGCCCGAATAGTTGGACAGCACCAGCAGATCGTGTCCGGGCTTTGACCACGGCAAGCGGCGCGTCGTCGTCGTGTCGAGAACGAGCGGGTCGTCATGGAAATCGGATGTGCCGTCGGTGACGCCGGGCACGAGCTGGATCACGTCGGTCGGATCCAGCGCCAGCGTGACGGGCGACATGCCCATGCCACTTCTGGCGATGCCTTTCAGGCTGCCGGCTGACACCATCTGCCCGCGCAGAAGGCCGTTCGTGTCGACCATCGCAACTGTTGCGAACCGGCTGGACGGATCGGCCAGATAATCATCAACTGTCATGTTCCACCTGCTGCAGGGAATGGGCGCTTATGAGCGCTTCTAGTGTGGCAACGTCCTCTGCCGGCCGGGTCGAATAGGCCTTCAGGAAGACGCGCAAGCCGTTGTTTATGTAGCGTTCGATCTGAGCCCGATCCGGTAGGTGATCCGGCATGTAGAGGGCCTGGTTTCGGGGTGCCGACAGGATCAGGCCCCATAGATCCTGCGCCGCCAGTTCGGCATCCTCGAACACCAGTTGGCCGTCGGCTCGGCGGCCTTCGAGATGTTCCATGATGCCGCGCAGCAGCCGGTCGGGTCCGGACTCCTGGTAGGCATGACCGATCTCGGGGAAACGATGCACCTCGCCGATGATGAGGCGGGCCAGCGATAGCAGGTCGGGACGCAGCACCGTATCGGCATAGTCCCATGCGAACCCGAGCAGATCGGCCACCATGCCGTCACCCGAGGGATGCTGGAAGAATTCCAGCATCAGGTCGCGCTCGCCGAGCAGCATGGCCGAAAACAGCGCTTCCTTGGATTCGAAATATTGGTAGAGCGTCGGCTTCGACAGGCCGGCCTGAATGGCAACGGCATCCATGGTCGCCCCCGAATAGCCGGTTTCGGAAAACACTTTGAGAGCGGCATCGAGGATGCGCCGTTCGCGAATGATCCGGTTCTGCTGACGGCGCGGAAGAATTGTCATTTCGGCAGCTTTCCCAGGAATTCCAGCAGGATGCGATTGCATGCCGCCGGCTGCTCCACATTGCAGACGTGCCCAGCATCCATGATGGTTTCGTAGCGCACGTCAGGCGTTCGGGCTTGGGCCAGGATACGGTGCGCGACACCCCGGATTTCGGTGGGCGGCGCCAGCCTGTCGTGTTCGCCGGTCATCATAAGTACAGGCATGTTCAAGCGTGCAAAATCGAACCGTTCCCGCGGGTCGGTGAAGCAGAGCAGCGCATCGCGATAGGTAGCAGCCGGTATCGCGGCCATGGAGTGCAGCAACTGCGCCTTGATCGTATCCGACGCGTTCGGCCCGGCCAGCACCTTCACCACCGCGGGCGCGAAATCCGCAGGGGTCCGGCCGGCGTCGATCGGCACCATCCTGCTGACGCGAAATGCTTCCCGCTCCTCCACCCCAGCCTCCGACATGCCTGTGCAGCCCCCCGAAAGCACCAGGCCCGCCAACAACTCCGGATGACGCATGGCAAAGGACGTCGCGATCCATGAACCATAGGAAAGTCCGACCAGCACCAGTCTGTCCGCGCCCAGCGTCTCTCGAACACGCAGGATGTCGGCACAATAGTCGTCGACGGTGGATTGGTTCGGCCCGAGCGTGCTGTCGCCATAGCCACGCAGATCAAGCGCGGCAGCGCGCATGACATTTCCGGCAGCGGTCACTTGCGGCAGCCAGTTGGCGCGTCCGCCGCCAATGCCATGCAGAAACAGGCAAAGCGGCCCCGCTTTTCGGGACGTGACCGTCAGCGCCAGTCGTGGCGCATCGCCAAAGCTCAAATCCTCGGCTTCGACCGGTAGAAATGGTACTCCAACCCGAGTTTCAGCCGCACGCTCAGCCTGTCTGGAAAGCGCCTCGATGCCCGTTTCGAAAATCGGTCTGGTTCCCAGACAGACCGAGGCGGCGCGCGCAGCATCCGGCGCCTCTACATCAGCGACCCATTCAATGATGCTGCCTCCATCCGCGGCCGATGAGACGGTCAAGCGGGCGTCGTAGCTGGCGACGCCAGCTATGCCCTCCAGATGGGTATAGGTCAGCGAGCGGTCACTATCGCTGAGAAAGGTCAGTCGCTCGCGATAAAGCGTGGCCTCGCCATGTGCCGTGAACGCACGCACCAGCGACCCCCGTGCATCCTGCTCGGCTTGGATGGTTGCGATGCCGGGATGCCAATGCCCGCCAAAGTCGCGGGCAACAGCCCACACAGCCTCTGGCGAAGCTGAACTGTGTCCGGCGACATGGACCCGATCGCGTGCCATGGTGCTTATCGGACCGCGCGGGCGCCACTGCCGCTGTCGCCCCGCCACAGCGAAGTACGGGCACCGCCCTCGTCGCCCGGGGCATGGTCGAGCTCGTCCATCTCGTAGAGCGACAGCACACCGAGATAGTCCTCCATGATTTCGGAGGTGAACGGCAGCATCAGGGCACCGCAGCGGCTGTCACGGTACATGCGCTCCAGCGGCAACGACTTGAGCATCGACTGCCCTCCACAGGTACGGATCGCCATCGAGGTCATCTCGGCGGCACCTTCCATCACATTGTACTGGGCGGCATACATGCGCTGCACTTCCGCCTTGTTGGGGAAGCCTTTGGATTCGCCGAAAGCCTGCCACCACAGCGCACGCATGTTTGCCAGCCGCGCATACATCTTGCCGACGGCGATGCGCTTCGTGGCGTACATGCGGCGGTCGACCGGCGGCTGCCCCGGGATCTTGCCCTTGAGGTAGTCGACCATGAAATCATAGGCGCCTTGCGCCACGCCCATATAGGTCGGCGAGAGCGTGATCATCATGTGCGGCCAGTTCGGCAGCGTCTTGTTGAAGATGCCGCGCGGCATCAGAAGGTCGTCGGCGCGAACGAAGACATCCTTCAGGATCAGGTCGCGGCTGTTGGTGCCGCGCATGCCTAGCGGGTCCCAGTCGCCTTTGACCGACAGGCCCGGCGTGTCCTTGTGGACAACGAACAGCATGGTGTCCTCGTGCCGCGGCTCCAGGCCTTCGAACACCTCGGTGCAGACGATGGTGTAATAATCGCAATAGCCGGCCAGCGAAGCGAACTTCTTGAAACCGTTGATCATCCAGCCGCCATCCACCTTGCGGCACTGGGTCTGGTTCGGCTTCGAGGTCCAGTTCTGACCACCTTCGGAGATCGGCTGGGAGAAGACGCCTTCTCGGCGATGGCGCGGCGAAATTGACGCTCGCGCAGCGGCGCGAAAGTCGCTTTCTCCTCGACCGTCAGGTTCGGCATCTCGAACATGAAACGCGACCACGCCATGGAGGAATTGTGCATGTTGAAGGTCAGCGCGGTGGCGCCGCAATATTTGCCGATCTCGGCACCGACCATGGCATATTCGAACATCGAAAAGCCCCAGCCACCGAATTCCTGCGGGATGCAGAGTCCGAGAAAACCCTCTTCGGCAAGATCCCTGTAGTTCTCGACCGGGAAGGATGCATCATCGTCAACACCTCTGGCACGGCCGGCGAAGCGTTCGCGGCCGAGCTCGTTGACGCGGTTGAGGACCTTCTGGACCTCCGGCCGGATGCGCGACAGGTCGTAGTAGTCGGAAATTTCGCTCATTCTTGGTCTTTCTCCAGAGGCGTCAGAGCGCCAGTTCGCCCTGCAACACGCCGTCCTTGACGACGATCGTTCCATCGAGCGTGATCGTGCAATTGCGCATCGGCAGATCGAAATGGCCGAGCGTGTAGCGCCCCGCATATTGGTTGGCCCCTGTCGACCAGAGGAACGATCCCGCCAGCGCCCGGAACTCGACGGCCTGCATGTCGCGCTTGTCGTACATCGCGGCTGACACCCAGCGTGCGCGCGGATGCATGCCCCAGCCGACATGGCTCATGCCGTAGGCATTGCGGTCTTCCCAGGCTTCCATGTACTCACGGAAATGAATGGCATCGATGCCCTCGCCCTTGATGGCGGTGACGAAGTCGTTCTCGACCGTGAAGTCTATGCGGCTGGTCAGCGTGGACTTGAACGTCAGGTTCATGTCGCCGACATCCATGACGATGCGGCCGTTGACGCTGTTCTGGCCCGGGAAAGCCAGGCAAAGGCCGCCCGGCCAGTGCGCGACATCACCCGGCTTGGTGCCGAAGCCCGGCGTGCCGCCGCAAGGCGCACCGCGCAGATCGATGACGAGATCCGTACCGGCGGCGGAAGTGACGCGCATCTCGCTGGCCTCGCGCAGCATCTGCACGCCCAATGCCACTTTCGGGCCGAGCTCGGCCATCGGCTCCGTGCGCTCGAGGATTTCTGGATGTTCGTTGCAGACCACCAGCAGGCGCGTATAGCCGGCTTCCTCGATCTCGGGCCATTCCGGAGCGTGGATCAGCCCCTCCACCGTGCAGTCGACGATGACCTCGACGCGCTTCAGTGCCTCGATGACGGCGCGGTTCTGCTGGATGGCCCAGGACGTGCCGGTCGACTTCACCGGAACGGGCGCCACCTGACGCGGCGTCGGCATCTGGATCATGCAGTATTCGGCACCGAGATCGTGCAGCGCCAGATCCGAAAGATGGATCAGGACCGGCCGCGATTGCGTTTCCGACAGCACAGCCACCTTGGTGCCGGTGCCGATACCGTTGAGTGCGAAAACCCGCCGGAAGCAGGCAAGCCACTTCCCTTCGATGCGCTCTTGCAGCATCGCTTCCTTCCCATTGATGTATCGCTGTTTTTGCGATTTTCTTTACTTGTGAGTTAAGTTTTATCGCCGCGCGCAATTTGTCAATAGGATTTTCGAAAATTATGACTTGTCCGACAGAATTCCCGCCAACGCGGTCTGATGCTCCCGCCAGGTCGGGCGCACCAGGCTGAAGGTGTCGCGACTGCGCACATAGTCGCTGCCGTAGGACCGGGCGACGAGGTCGAGTTTCGGGGTGTCGATATGGGCCCGTTCGGGATCGAGTACGAATTCGTCGGCTATGTGTACCGTTTGGACCTGGCCGATGACGACAAGCTGTGTCGGTCCCGTTTCCACCGTCGACAGCGAAATGCACTCGAAGGCGACGGGGCTTTCAGCGATACGCGGCGGGCCTACCGTGTCCGACGGCAGGGTTTCCAGTTCCGCCAGCTTCAATTCCTCGATCCCCGGTGGCGCATCGATCGATGTGATGTTCATGGCCCGAACAAGCCGCTCAGGCACCAGGTTGACCACGAATTCGCCGGTGTCGAGGATGTTGCGGGCGGTGTCCTTGAAACCTCGATCCGGGCTGGCAAGAATGCCGAGCGCGATGGTGGGCGGCGCCGACCCCATGACGTTGAAGAAGCTGTACGGCGCGGCATTGACCCGACCCTGGGCGTCCTGTGTCACCACCCAGGCGATCGGCCGCGGCATGACGGTGGCGGCAAGCAGCTTGTAGGCGTTCTGCGTACCGACATCCTCGAGGTCGAAACGCATCAGACCTCGCGGACCGCCGGCTTCGCGCGCGTATCCACGACGAGGCTGAAGACATCCGGCCTTGCATAGTGACCGGTGACATCGAAATCGAACTTCGCCCGCATGACTTCGCCCGGATCGATCTCCGCGTACAGGATCGTCTCGCCGCTGAAATCCGGCCCCGCGAGAACCTTGCCGAGCGGGCTGACGATGGCAGAACCACCACGCATCATCACCAGATCCGGATCGTCACCCAACGCGCTCTCATGATCGGGGCCGAACGCCGCCCGCGTGATGTATTGGCAGGCTGTTAGCACGAAGGTACGCCCCTCGAGCGCGATATGCTGCATGCTCGGCAGCCAGGTGTCGCGATCGTCCGCGGTGGGCGCGCAGTAGAGTGTCACACCCTGATGGTACATGTGCATGCGCAAGGCAGGCATGTAGTTTTCCCAGCAGATCACGGCGCCGATGGTGCCTATGTCGGTGCGAAACACCGGCATGGTGGAACCATCGCCGAACCCCCAGATCAATCGCTCTCCCGCCGTCGGCATCAGCTTGCGGTGCTTGCCGACAAGCCCCCGCTCGCCATCGAAATAGAGCACCGTGCAATAGAGCGTTGCACCGTCTCGCTCGATGACACCGATAACCACGAACGCTCCGGTTTCCGCAGCGGCTTCGGCCAGTATCGCCACCTCCTCTCCATCGAGGTCGATCGCGCCGGCGTGGTAATGGGCAAAAGCTGCGCGCCCTTCCGGTCTCCTCATGCCGATGGGCGCGCCGAAACTTGCTCCCTTGGGATAGCCCCCGACCAGAGCCTCCGGAAAAACGACGAGCCGCGCACCGTTCGCCGCCGCTTCACGCAGCCGCCCGGCAGCGGCTTCAGCGGTGGCGCGTGCATTGTCCGGCACGGAGGCCATCTGAACGACAGCCGCTTTGAATGTCTGGGTCATGGCCTTTACTCCGGTGTTGCGTCGACGACGGGATGCCGCAGCGAACCAATGCCTTCCACGCAGGCGACGATGGTGTCGCCAGGCCACATCCATTCCTGCGGACTGCGCCCCGCCCCGACACCTTCAGGTGTGCCGGAGGCGATGATGTCGCCCGGCTCCAGGGTGATGCCCGAGGATATGTCCGCGATCAGGTCGTCAACCTTGAACAGCATGTGGCGCGTGTTCGAGCGCTGCTTCTCCACGCCATTCACTGTAAGCCAGAGATCAAGCGTCTGGGGATCCGTGATCTCGTCCGCGGTAACGATGCAGGGACCGAAAGGAGCATAGCTGTCCTGGCCCTTGGAGAAGATCCACTGTCCCGCACGCCTGTTGTCGCGGGCCGACACATCGATCATCACGGAATAACCGAAGACGTGGCGCAGCGCATCCTGCCTCGCGACCCGTCTGGCCGTGGTGCCGATGATAACGGCCAGCTCCACCTCCCAGTCGAGCTGCTGGGTGATCTTGCCGTTGTGCTCAATTCCGTCCCCGGGACCGATGACCGTGGTCGGCGGTTTGGAGAAGATCACCGGCTGCTTGGGCAGGTCCTTCGACGTGTCGAGCGACTTCGCGCTTTCGGCGACATGCTCGACATAGTTCAGCCCGATGCCGAAGATGTTCTTGCGTGGCCTCGGGATCGGCGCCAGCAGCTTCACATTGGCCAGTGCCACCGCCGTTCCGGTCGGAAACCGGCCATTGGCCGCAGCCAGGCAATCGCGCAATGTTTCGAGGCCGGGCCGACCGGCATCGATCAGCTCCAGCATGCTCACGGGCAGATTTTTGCCCTGCGACGCAGCCAGTGCCGCGACGTCGACCACCAGATCATCGGCGATCACACCAAGCCGCGCCGCAGCCTCGACCGAGGCGCGATAGGTCACAAGTTTCATCGTAGTTCCCCTAGAGCAGCGGCTGGAAACCGCCATTGTCAGCGAAAGCCTGCTCGCGGTAGAGGCCGAGCGCCCGCATCACCGGAAGATCGGACAGGCAGAACAGGCAGGCATCGTCACTTTGCGAGCTGTTGACATGCTCGTGCCACGCCCAGGATGGTACGCAGAAGATGTCATGCTCCTGCCAGTCGTAGCGCCTGCCGTTGATGATGGAGTGGCCCCTGCCTTTGGCGACATGATAGAGCCCGCTGCCGGTATGGCGGTGCGCCTTGGTGTGCTCGCCCGGACGCAGCATCTGCATGCTAGCGCCCATAGTCTGCATGACGGGTCCCTGTGTCACCGGATTCACATATTCCATCAGCACGCCGTCGAAGGGCGAGCCTTCCGTGCAGGCTGAATACTTCGTCAGGGCTTCATAGGTCGGAGCCCATTCGTATTTGAACATCGGGCTGTAGCCCTTGTCCCAGCCCTGCCCCGTCGGCTTGAGCCCGGGATTGCCCCAGGTCTTGGTCATGTCGTCGACCGCAAATCCGACCGCCTGGCGCAGGTCCGGATGCACCTCGTAGAAGTTCGCCTCCATCGCATTGACGAACGGAATGTCCAGCCCGTCCTGCCAGATGCAGGGCGAGCCGGTGGCCTCGACGCCATGTTCGTGCCAGGTGCCATTGGGTGTCAGCACGAAATCATTCGCGCCCAGCGTCATCTTGTGACCGTCGACGACCGTATAGGCGCCGGAGCCTTCCATGATGAAACGGATCGCGGACGCCGAGTGTCGATGCGCGCTGGCGACCTCGCCCGGGTTCATCACCTGGAGCCCGGCATAGAGCCAACCGACCGCCGCAGCAAATTCGGTTCGGCCGGGATTGTTCAGATAGATCACCCGACGCCCCGCTTTTTCCGGCGTCACCAGCTGTACCGAACGGAGAACGTGTTCGCGCAGATCGCGATAGCGCCAGACGACCGGAACCGATTGCGATTTCGGCTCCCACGGCTCGATCTTGTTCGCCACCGTCCAGAGCGCACCGGCGCTGAAACGCTCGAGGTCCCCGTAATACGCCAGCAATTCAGGCGTATCCTCGACATTGGCCCGCCCGACGACATCCTCCCGATGGTTCTCGTGCGAATTTGTCATCGAACCCTCCCGCTCGTAGCTTGATCGACCGTCAGCATGGGCGATCATTTTTTCGAAAGCAATAATTATTTTCGAAAATCTTTGGAATTGCCGACAAACCGACCCATAGGTTAGAGTCGCGACAAAGGATCCAGTCATGACTCTTGCCGAGAAGGCCTACGACGCCCTGCGTCACGATATCATTCGCGGCGAGCTGGCGCCTGGGCGCCCGCTGCGCCTTTCCGATCTCAGCGAGCGTTATGACATGGGATTCTCGCCCCTGCGGGAGGCCCTCAATCGGCTGCATGCCGAGCGCCTGGTGACGGCGGAATCCCTGCGCGGCTTCCGCGTTGCACCGTTGTCGCTCGATGAGCTGCACGACGCCGTGAACGTGCGCATCAAGGTCGAATGCGACGCGCTTCGCGCTTCGATCGAGCTCGGCGACGACAACTGGGCGGCAGGCATCGTATCAGCACTCTACGCGCTCAACCTGCAGGTCGGCCGGACCGGCCCGGACGCCGATATCTGGACGCTCGAAGCTCGGCACTACGCTTTCCACCGAGCCCTGCTGGCAGCCTGCAATTCACCCTGGACGCTGGAGTTCTTCGAGCGCCTCTACGCCGCAACCGAGCGTTACCGAATTCCGACGCTGCTGGCAGCAACCCACCCTGCCGGGCGCGATGTCCAGGCGGAACACAGTGCATTGGCTGAAGCGACCCTGGCGCGCGATGCCGACAAGGCGACGGCGCTTCTGGAGGCACACTACCGGAGAACGGCCGACCACCTGAGCAGTGTCTTCGGCACGGATAAGCCGAGCGACATGGCCATGGCGGTCTGACTAGCCCTTGCTCCGATTGACCTGGTCCCTGGAGAAGCCGGCCATCGATGCATAACCGCGCACGATGGCCTCGCGTTCCTGGTAAGTCGCGACTTGCTCGATGTCGTCGAAGCCGTGAGGCGCGCGCTTTTCGATCATATCGATGACGCCCTCGGGTCCTCCCTTGCGATTGGCCAGCACGATTTCGCTTGTCGCTGTACGGCGTTCCGTATCGTAGGCACTCAGCGCATCTTGGATCGATCCGACACCGCCCAGATGCCTGGCCAGGCAGATCGCGTCGAGGATCGCCTGGCTGGCGCCGTTTGAACCGACCGGATACATCGGATGGGCAGCGTCACCGAGCAGACTTACCCTTCCGAACGACCAGCGCGCCACGGGATCCCGGTCGCAGTTGGGGTACTCATAGAAAGGCCCCGTCGCTTCGATCAGGCTGACCGGGTCGATGAAGCCGAGCCGGAATTTGTCGCGCACGAAGGTCAGCGTTTCCTCGAGACGTCCGGGGCGGTTCCAGTCGCCCCGTCCTAATGGAACTTTAGCCGCGTCGGCGCGTGCCATGACAGCCCAGTTGGTCAAGCGCCTGTCCGGTTTCTGAGGATCCGCATGGATCGGGTAGAAGACGAATTTGGACGTGTTGCTGCCGGCGATGACCATCGTCCGGCCGTCCTGATAGGTTGGCCACTCGACCGCTCCTCTCCAGATCATGATGCCGCTCCAGATCGGCTGGCGTTGATTGGGATAGAGAGTGGAGCGCACCTTGGAATGGATGCCATCTGCGCCGATGAGCGCGTCGCCGTCCGCCTCGATCGATCCGGCCCCCTCCGTTCGCTCGAATCGCGCCACCACACGATCGCCACGCTCTTGGAAGTCAACGAGCCTGTGATCGACATGGATACGCGCCGGACCCAGTCGCTCCACCGCCGCCTGGAAAAGTACCTGCAGCAACTTGCCGCGATGGATGCTCAATTGCGGGGTATCATAGCCCGCATCCATGCCCCGCAATTCCCGCCAGACGGTCTGCCCGAAGCGGTTGGTGTAGATCAGTTCGCGCGTTCTGATGCCTGCTTCATCCAGAGCAGGTAGAAGACCAAGTGTCGCCAACACCTTGATCGCATGTGGTAGCACATTGATGCCTACGCCGAGCTCACGCACTGACGGAGCCTGTTCGAACACCTCTGCTTCGATGCCGCCTGCATGCAGGCAAAGCGCGGTTGCGAGCCCGCCTATACCTCCACCCGCGATGAGGATTTTCATCCGCACCTCTCCCTGTTCGAGTTCGGCCCCCACCCCGGCTCGGTTTGATGATGATCTTGCTGGTTGCTCCTTAAGCGCGGGGGTTCCTGCCACGCGGCAGGAAACCGGAGGCAGCCAATGCACCCGTGACGACCAAAAGCCCGCCCGCCGCAACATAGACCGTCACGGTGCCGACGCCGAAAACGGCGAGCAAGACAAGGGAAGCCAGCGGCGTCAGATAGGCGAGGCCTGAGATCATCGCCGTATAGCCCGTCCGGACCGCGCGATCCCACAAGGCGTTGGAAAGCGTCAACGGTGCGATGCCGATACCCGCGATGGCCAGCCACTGAGGGAGCGAGAGGCTCGCAGATGGCTCGAAAGCCCAATGAAGACCGAGTGACAGGACGGCAAGCAACCCCATGGAGGGCCCCACTACATCATGTGTCTCGCGTCCGTACGAGCGGACGGCGGCATAGATGGCAAAGATGAGACCGCTGAAGAAGGCGAGCAAGATGCCGGCCGCATCAAAGCTGTTCTCGAAGGCAGGCCCGATCGCAACAGCCGCTCCGATGAAGGCAACTGCGATCCCCAGCCCCTGCACCCGCCCGAGCCGCTGCCTCCGAAGCCGTGCCATGATCGCGACCAGCAGCACAGGCCAGAGATAGGAGATCACGTTGGCTTCCGCCGGTCCGATCCTGTTTATGGCCAGCAGATAGAGAATGTTGTTGGCTAACAGGCCGATCGTCACGATGGCCAGTGTTCGAAGTGATGTGGCAAAGAAACCGGCTGCCTTGCCTTGCGCCGTCGAGACGCCGAACGAAACGACGAAGCCGACTGCGGCGGCCAGCCCGAATATGAGAAACGGAGGCGCCGGGTTCGCCACGGTCGCCAGCGTCGGCCATGTTGCCCACAACAGCACCGACCCGAGCGTGAGGCCGGCAGCCCGCGCCTGCGGACCAAAGGAAGCCAATCGTTCAAGGAGCGTATCGAGGCCAAGAAGCAGGGACGGCGCGACGACGTTCATTGCCAGAGCCTAGCATGGCTGCACGAACGGTGCGACTGCCAAGACCGGGCATCGGGACAAGTTGCACATATGAGCAACGGCAAAGCGGTCAGCCGTTGCGCGGTCGGAACCTGACGTTCACTCCGCTCGCACGCCGTGATCGCCTGCCTTGGAGCCGATCTCGGGTGCAAAACGAAGCATCGGCTGCTTCAGGCGATCCGTTGCTGAAGCTGTGCCGCATCGACACTGTTGCGCAAACCGGTCGCCACGACCGACACCCGGAATTTTCCCGACAAGGCCGGATCGAAGATGGCACCGACGATGATGTCGGCATTGGCATCGACCTCTTCCCGTATCCTTGTCGCGGCCTCGTCGACTTCGAACAGCGTCATGTCGGTGCCGCCGCAGATGGAGACGAGCAGGCCCCTGGCGCCTGTCATCGACGCCTCGTCGAGCAGCGGATTGGCGATTGCAGCTTCCGCTGCCGCCTTTGAACGCCCTTCTCCGGTCGCTTCACCTGTCCCCATCATCGCGCGCCCCATGTCCTTCATCACCGACCGCACATCGGCAAAGTCGAGATTGATCAGGCCTTCCTTGACGATGAGATCGGTGATGCACCGGACACCCGCGTTGAGCACGCCATCCGCCATCACGAATGCATCGGCAAACGTGGTCTTGGCGTCAGCGATCCTGAAAAGGTTCTGGTTCGGGATGACGATCACTGTGTCGGCGCTCTCGCGCAGACGTTCTATTCCTTCCTCCGCAGCCTGCATCCTGCGCCTGCCTTCGAAGGCGAAAGGCTTGGTGACGACAGCCACCGTCAGGATGCCGGCATCGCGTGCCGCGCGCGCAATGACGGGCGCCGCACCCGTCCCTGTGCCGCCGCCCATCCCGGCCGTGATGAAACACATATGCGTTCCTGCCAGGTGATCCATGACTTCGTCGATGGATTCCTCCGCAGCTGCTCCGCCGACCTGCGGAATGGAGCCAGCGCCCAAGCCCTCGGTAACATGCGCGCCCAGTTGAATCAGCCGCGAGGACTTCGACATGGTCAGCGCCTGGGCGTCGGTGTTGGCGGCGACGAACTCCACGCCTTGCAAGCCTTCGGCGATCATATTGTTGATGGCATTTCCACCGGCGCCGCCGACCCCGAAGACCGTAATCTTGGGCTTCATCTCCAGTATTTCAGGCTTGGCGGTCATTGTGGTCCCTCTGTGAAAAGCACCCGCTACGCCGCGCAGAACCGAGCAACGAGCATACGAATCAGACGATTCCCCCGCTCCTAGGGAATCAGAGGACACGCCTTGCTACAAGATCGAGCGGAGGCTGGCACCGGCTTTCACGTTGATTTGTCCGCGGTCACGGGGCTTTGGTACGGCGAGCGAGCCAGTTCGACTTGAGCCGCTCGAAGGTCTCTTCGACAGACCTCGAAAGAACGCCCGGCCATCGACAAGGTTATTCGAACGCGTAGGTGAACCCCTCGGCCGAGGCGCCCACGATGACCTTCGTCATCTTTTCTCCGTCGAGCGAGCGGCTGAGTACGCCGCGGCTCAACTCCGGCAGCAGCGTGTTGGTCAGTATGGCATCGATCATGCGGCCACCGGATTCGATCTCGGTGCAGCGCGCCTTGACCAGATCCATGACGCCATCGCCTATCACCAGCTCGGCGTCGTTGGTGGCTCTCAGGCGCTTTGCGATCTTGTTGAACTGATGCCGTGCGATCGCCTCGATCATCGAATCCGAAAGCGGATAGTAAGGAATCGTCACCACGCGACCGAGGAACGCCGCCGGAAACACCTTCAGCAGCGGCGCACGCAGCGCCGTATCGAGATCTTCGATGCCGGTGCGCACGGTCCCGTTCTTCGTGCGATCCATGATGACCTCGGAGCCGACATTCGACGTAAGCAGGATCAGCGTGTTCTTGAAGTCGATGCGACGCCCCTCGCTGTCGTCCATCATGCCTTTGTCGAAGACCTGGAAGAAGATCTCGTGCACATCCGGATGCGCCTTCTCGACCTCGTCGAGGAGGATCACCGAGTAGGGCTTTCTGCGCACCGCCTCGGTCAGAAGGCCGCCCTTGCCGTAACCGACATAGCCGGGCGGCGCCCCTTTCAACGTCGAGACTGTATGCGCTTCCTGGAATTCCGACATGTTGATCGAGATCAGGTTCTGCTCGCCGCCATAAAGGGTCTCCGCCAATGCCAGCGCGGTTTCGGTCTTGCCAACACCGGAGGGACCACAAAGCAGGAAAACCCCTACCGGCTTTTCCGGCGCGCCGAGGCCGGCGCGGCTGGTCTGCACGCGCCTGGCGATCATTTCCATCGCGTGATCCTGACCGACCACGCGCGCCGACAAGGTGGGAGCGAGCTTCAGGGCTTTCTCGGTCTGGCTGGACAGCATCCGGCCCGTCGGAATGCCGGTCCAGTCCTGAACCACCGCCGCGACGGCATTGCGGTCGACCGACGGCAAGATCAGGGGCGTTTCGCCCTGCGCTGTGACGAGCTCCGCCATCAAGGCGCGCAATCGTGCGAGGTCAGCTGCCGCTTCCGGCCGTGAACCTCCATTTTCCGTCTCGACGCCTTTTGTTTCGGCACCGGCGTTTCCCACCTTGGATTTCCTGGTTCTCTCGGCCTTGGTGTCCTTGCTTTTGGTGGCTTTTTCCTCAGCCGCCATCGCTTCGGCGCTCTCCGGTTCTGCCGCCGTTTCCTCGCCCGTGGCCGCATCCAGGGGCAAACCCTCGCCGCGCAGCCTGGCGCGCAGGTCGAGAATCTCGCTCACCAGCAGCTTTTCGCGATCCCAGCGCGCCTGGGCAGCAGCAAGGGTGGTCTCGGTCTCCACCAACCCGGCCTCGACCTTGGCCAGTCGGTCCGTGACGTCGATGCCGATTGCGGCTTCGCGACCGATGATGCCTCGCTCGACCTCCAACGCCTGGCGCCGGCGCAGAATGTCCTCGACTTCGGCAGGCGTCGCATGCTGCGAGACGGCCACGCGGGCGCAAGCAGTGTCGAGAAGGCTGACCGCCTTGTCCGGCAGTTGCCTGGCCGGGATATAACGATGTGAGAGCGAGACCGCAGCCTCGATCGCCTCATCCAGTATCTGCACCTTGTGGTGAAACTCCAACACCCCGGCAACGCCGCGCAGCATCAGCACGGCCACGGCTTCCGCCGGCTCGTCGATCTTGACGACCTGGAAGCGGCGTGTCAGCGCCGGGTCCTTTTCGATGTGCTGCTTGTATTCGGCCCAGGTGGTGGCGGCGATGGTACGAAGCTCACCTCTTGCCAGCGCGGGCTTCAGGAGATTGGCCGCATCGCCGGTGCCCGCCGCGCCACCGGCACCGATCAGCGTATGAGCCTCGTCGATGAACAGGATGATTGGCGTTTCGGAGGCCTGTACCTCGTCGATAACCGCCTTCAACCGCTTTTCGAACTCCCCCTTCACACTGGCACCGGCCTGCATGAGCCCGACATCGAGCATGCGGACGCTGACGTTCTGCAGCGACGGCGGCACGTCGCCCTGGGCAATGCGCAGGGCAAAACCCTCGACCACAGCCGTTTTGCCGACGCCCGCCTCGCCGGTCAGGATCGGATTGTTTTGCCGGCGCCGCATCAGGATGTCGACGATCTGCCGGATTTCCGGATCGCGACCCACGACCGGATCGATCTTGCTGTCGCGGGCGCGCTGGGTGAGATCGGTCGCGTATTTTGCCAGCGCGGAATCCGCACCCAAACCGCGTCTCACCGGTGTTTCGGCAATTGCGGCAACGGCAGGTGAACCAGCTTCAAGAGAGCCTTCTGTGACCTCCGCAAAGCGGGAAATGACTCCGTCGGCGTCGATCTTGTCGAACTCCGTGCTGATCTTCGCCAACAGGCCTTCGAGCACCGGCGTCTTCAGGCAGGCAAGCAGGATATGGGCGCTGCGCACTTCTTCCACGCCGAACTCCAGCGTCGCCAGGTTCCAGCCTTCCTGGATCGCGTGAAAGATATGGTCGGAGAATTCCTCGATGGAGGTCGCACCATAGGGCAGCTTGTCGACGGCACGGGTCATGTCGGCGGTCAGGCGGCTCGGGTCCACCCCGGCGTCGGCGACAATCATCTGAACATCCGAGCGCTCGGAAAGCACCAGCTGCTCGATGAAGTGGACAAGCTCGACATAAGGATTGCCACGCAGCTTGGTGGCATCTGCGGCCGCCTTGAACGCCCGCTGACAGAGAGAGTTTAGCTTGGCGACGAGCTCCTTGCGTTTGAAGCTCTGTGAAGACCGGCGCTGTTCCATCTGAACCTGCTCCCGAAGTCTGCCGAACATACCCTGCCATATCCGCAGCGGCTTGACAAAGCATGTGACGGTTTTTGGCGTTGGAATGCGCCCCGAGACGACACTTCCCGGCAACAAAAAAGGCCTCACAACAAACACCGAATTTCGGTCCGGCCTATGCGAGCCATTTCACATACCGAGGCAGGCAATTGCGCGATGGGTTTGTCCAGGAAACGGTCGCGTTCGGCTTCCGTTGGCTTTTTGAGATGTCGCTCAATTGTGGTAGAGTGAGGCCGTGTGATAACGTTACGTCACACAGGGGTCTCAGGGCCGCTGGCTGGGGGTAGGTGTGATTGATATCGCACTCTGGCTGAATCCTCTGAACGGTGAGAATCCGTCAGGGGAGGATTTGCGCAACGAGCAGGCCTTTCACGAGCTCGAGCGTCTTACCGAACCGCAGCTCAAACTTGTCCACGACGGCACCGGCAAGCCCTCATCGCAGTCCACGCCGGTGGACTGGGCCGCAGTCCTCGAAAAGGCGGACGAGCTTCGCTCTCGTGGCCGGGATCTGCGCCTTCTGGTCATTGTCGCGCGGGCCCTCGCCAACGAAGAAGGGCTGGCAGGACTGGCGCAGGGCCTGACCCTCATCTCCAGGACCTTCGACCAGCATTGGGACACGATGCATCCGACATTGCGCGCCAATGCAGCGCCGCGCGATGCCGCCTTGCGCCGCATCAATGCGCTGCTGGATCTCCAGAACGGACAGGAAGGCCTGTTGGCCAACCTGAGAGAGACGATCTTTTTCTCGCCGCGTCAGGTCGGACCGATCAGCGGACGCGACCTGGAGAAAAGCGCGCTCGATGAGCGCGTCATGCTGCAGGAGGCGGCTTCCGGGTTGAACGCAGCCGAGAAGGCTGCGTTGGTCGGTGCCCACAACCAGCTTTTGAACCGCGTGCGGAGCGGCTGTGCGGCACAGACGGATCAGGCTGATGATGTGATGTCCTCGCTGCTCGCCGATGCCCGCTCCGCCATCACGGCGCTCGATGAGGTCGACGCAGCCTTAAACAAGCGCATCGAAGGCAATGGCCCGGTCATCCCGGAATTGAAGCGATTCCTGCAGCGTTTGCTGACGACCCTGGAACGGAATTCGCCGGCCGGCCCCGTGGCCAATGGAGCCGTAAAACCAACCCCGCCGCCGGAAGAACCGGTGTCGCCCGCCCGAAACGGTCATGGAGCCGAAACGATGGCAAGCGTGGCAAGCCTAGTGGAACCAGGTGTCGGGCTGCCCGACCGGATCAGCTCGCGCGACGATGTCGTCAAATGCCTCGACCTTGTCGTGGCCTTCTACGACCGCACGGAGCCATCGAGCCCGATACCGCATCTTGCCCGCCGTGTGCGCCGGATGGTGCACATGGATTTCGTTGAACTGATGGAAGATCTCGCCCCGTCCGGGCTGAAGGAATTCCGGCTGCTCGCCGGCGTTCCCGATCCCAAGAAGCCGGCCCAGAAGGATGAAAGGTAAAAGGCATGCCAGCAGAGAGCAAAGCTAAGGTCATCGAAAGAAACCGCGCCCCGCGCGTGCAGATCGCCTACGATGTTGAGACCTACGGCAGCCCGACGACGATCGAATTGCCGTTCGTCATGGCTGTGATGGCGGACCTTTCCGGTGCCTCACAGACCAAGGAAGCGTCGAAGTCGGTTCTGGACCGCAACTTCGTCGAGACCGACGCCAATCGCTTCCCCAAGTTCATGGAAGCCATGGGGCCTCGCGTGAAGGCGCGCGTGAAGAACACGTTGCCGCAAGCCGAGGGTGCCGAGCGCGACGAAGAGCTGGCCGTCGATCTCACCTTTTCCAAGATGGGGGATTTCGCGCCGGACAAGGTGGCCGAGCAGGTGCCGCAATTGGCCGAGATCCTCAAGATGCGCCGCCAGCTCGAAGAACTGCTCGGCTTCATGGACGGTCGGGTCGATGCCGAAAAGCGCATCGCGCAACTTCTGAACAACGAGCCGCTGCTGAGCAGGATCGCCAGCCAGGCGATGTCCGATGACGACAAGGCGGAGGAATGAGCCATGGCCGAACAGCAAAAGACAGCAGCCGCCACTGCCGAGGCAGAAGCGATCGATCTCGGTGAATTCAGCGGGCTCCTGGAAAAGGATTTCAAGGTCAAGAAGGACGACAGCGAAAAGCTGCAGCAGCTTGTGCGCAACCTGGCGCTCGCCGCGCAGTCCCGTTCCGAGACCACCACGATCTCGTCCAACGCCATCAAGTCGATCAAGTCCTTGATAGCAGGCATAGACAAGATGTTGACGACGCAGGTCAACGAGATCCTGCATGCGCCGGAAGTGCGCGAGATGGAGGGCACATGGCGCGGCCTCTGGTATCTCGTCAACAACACCGAGACGGATACCAAGTTGAAGATCCGGGTGATGAACATCTCCAAGGAGCAGCTGGCCGACACGCTCGAAGATTATGAAGGCCAGATGTGGGACCAGAGTCCCATCTTCAAGAAAGTCTACACGGACGAGTATTCCATGCTGGGCGGCGAACCGGTCGGCTGCATCATCGGCGCCTACGAGTTCTCGAACCATCCGCGCGATGTCGGCCTGCTCCGCAACCTTTCCGGCATCTGCGCTTCCGCACACACGCCTTTCATCGCCGCCGCCTCGCCGCGCTTGTTCCGGATGGACAGCTGGCAGGAACTGCCGAACCCGCAGGACCTGCAGATGATCGTGTCGAACCCGGCCTATGCATCGTGGCAATCGCTGCGCGAGAGCGAAGACGCCCGCTATATCGGCCTCACCATGCCGCGGGTGCTGGCACGGCTTCCCTACGGCACCGAGACCGTTCCGGTGAAAGGCTTCACCTTCGAGGAAGAGGTGGAGGGCGACCACAACAAATACGTCTGGATGAATGCTGCCTTCCCGATGGGCGTGAACATCAACCGCAGTCACAAACTCTACGGTTGGGGTACCCAGATCCGCGGCGTCGAGAATGGCGGCACGGTGCTGAACCTGCCGGTGCACGCCTTCCCGACCGACGACGGATCGATCGCGATGAAATGCCCGACGGAAGTCGCGATCGACGACCGGCGCGAGGCTGAACTGGCCAAGCTCGGCCTGATGCCGATCCTGCACCGCAAGAATACCGACCTTGCTGCCTTCATCGGTGCTCATTCTCTGCAGGACGACGAGACCCGCGCTGGTCGCCTCGTGGATCCGGATGCACAGGCTAACGAGCGGCTCTCCGCCAACCTGCCGTATCTGTTCCCGGTGTCGCGTTTCGCGCATTACCTCAAGGCAATCGCGCGCGACAAGATCGGCTCGTTCAAGGAGCGCTCCGACATGCAGATCTGGTTGACCGAGTGGATCAACCGGTACGTGCTGGCCAATCCCGCCTTTGCCGATGACAAGGCCCGCGCCAAGCGCCCGCTTGCTGCGGCCGAGGTCCAGGTCGACAGCGTCGAAGGCCGGCCCGGTTACTACAATGCGCGTTTCTACCTACGTCCGCACTATCAGCTGGAAGGCATCAATGCCTCGCTCCGGCTCGTGTCGGAACTGCCCTCCGTAAAGGGCTGAACTAGCAGCGAAATCATCCTGTTTCGTTTCAAAGCGGTGGAGAAAGACAATGCCGACTACAGCAAGAACCGATGCGCCTTCGATGAAAATCGACGGCTTCTTGAAAGTCCCGGACATCAAGGGTCCGAGCCAGCGCGACGGCCACGAAGACGAGATCGAAGTGCATGGCGTCGACTATAAGATGATCGCGCCCTACGACCCCAATTCCTTGTCGCGTCGCGGCCGTGTCGCACTCGGCATGATCAAGTTCACCAAGCACTACGACAAGGCATCGCCCTACCTGAAGAAGGCGCTGTTCGAGAACAAGGCGCTTGACGAGGTGGTGTTTTCGGCACGCCGCACCATCGACGGCGAGACCAGCGACTATCTGGTCGTGACGCTCACCGACGCCTCGATCATGGAATACGACATGCGGCAGGCCGACGACGAAGCGGATCTGATCGAGGAAGAAGTCAGCTTCGCCTACAAGAAGATCAAGTTCGTCTACGACAAGGACGACGAGATTGAAATGGACGTCTATGTCGGCAAGTGATGCCAGGCAGCCCGACGCGAAGGCGCGACCTGCCGGCAGCTCCCGGGCAAAGCGCGAGGCGGTGCAACCCTCCCTCTGGGACCGCCTCATCAACGACTTGCCCGGCCTGACGTCGGAAATCGACGGACTGCGTCGCTTGCTGGAAGAAGAACTGGGCGCAGATCGCGTCGAGGGTCTTCTTGCCGGCAGCACGCGCACCATCGATGCCGATGCGGAACTTTCGTCCGAACAGAAGCAGCGCCTGCACCGGTTGGCCTTCCAGGCTGAACACCGCGCGGAAATCGAAAGCCGCGGCGTCGTGGTTTCGGCGCGTGTGCTCAGAGAAGCCGTTCGGCGCGACATCGAGGCCTTGTTCAACACAGAACGGTTTGAATCCCAACCGATGCTCTCCGACCTGGAACGGGAACAATCCCTGGACGAACTGCCGTCGCTTGCCGACTTTCCCGAGGTCCGTCGCAGTGTCGTGAACTATGGCGTGCCGTCCTTCTCCGGCCGTTCGTCGCGGGATTTCGACCGCGATGTGCTGGCGCGCGAAATCCGCCAGGTGCTGGCTAGCTTCGAACCACGCCTCAAGGAAAGCGAGACGACCGTCGACGTCACCCTCGGCGACAAAAGCCTCGGGCTGAAGATCGAGATCGATGCCGTGCTGATCATGACGCCGACGCCGGAACGCATGCGGCTGCGCACCACCATCAATCTCGACAACGGCCTGGCTCGAACCGAATTCCGGGAGACCTGAGATGGATCGGGTCTTCGTGGAATATTACGAGGAGGAACTGACCCATATCCGGGCACTGGCTGCGGAATTCGCCGACATGCATCCGGCGGTGGCCCGCAATCTTTCCCTCGACACCGTTCCTTGCCCCGATCCCTATGTCGAGCGGCTTCTCGACGGCGTGGCTTTCCTCGCAGCACGCACAAGGCTGAAGGTGGATGCCGAGCGCTCGCGTTTCTCACGTGCCGTTCTCGATGTGCTTTATCCAGATCTGGTGACGCCGGCGCCGGCAACTGCGATGGCCGTGCTCAAGCCAGGCCAACAGGTGCAATCGATGATCGCCGGCTACGCCGTCCCACGCGGCACGCGGCTGGTCTCCGGCCTGCATCCAGGGCTTTCGACCCGCTGCACCTTCACCACGGCACAGGAGGTCAACTTATGGCCCATCGCGATCACTGCGGTCAGCTACTTTCAGGACCGCAGTGCGCTTGCGGCCGCCGGCATCACACCAACCGGCGGCGCGCGCGGCGAAGCCGCGTTCCGCATCACCCTCGCCCGTACGGGAAAGGGAAAACTCAGCGATCTGTCCCTCGATCACCTCGACATCTACTTTGCCGGTCGCACCAAGGCGCCGCTGCTCTTCGATGCTATCTTCGGCGCATGCTCGGCGGTGGGCGCGCGGGCGGAAGGCAAGACCACTCCGATATCGGCTTTGCCCGAACCCGAGATGATCGGCATCCACGACGACGAGGCGCTGATGCCGCGCACCCGCCCGACTTTCGAAGGATATCGGCTGCTGCGCGAATATTTCATGATCCCCGAGCGTTTCCACTATGTGCGGGTTGCCGGCCTGCAGCCAATGGTCCGTAAGTGCGAGGCGGGATTGGAGATCATCTTCCAATTCCGACGCCAGGTGCCGGAGCTCGCCGATGTGACTGCGGCTGACCTTGAGCTCTTCGTGACCCCGGTCATCAATCTGTTCGAACGCGAGTGCAACGTCGTCGAGATCGATCCCCGCAGGACGCGTCAAGTATTGCACGCCGATCGCACCCGGGCACGGGATTTCGAGATTTTCCGGATCACCCGCGTGGAGGATGCCGAGGCCGAAGGCAGTGAGGCCGGGATTCCGGAGCTGTTCAGCCTCGGGCAGAATCGCGGCAGCGGCTGGGTTTATTCTACGGAACGTCGCCCGCGCCGGGCGACGGAGGACGAGCGGCGAGATGGCCTCACCCGTACCTCCTACACAGGCGACGACGTCTTCCTCGCCATCTCGCGTCCGCTCGGCAGCCCCGCCAACCGGCCGCTCAAACGCCTCGATGTCACGGCGCTATGCACCAACCGCGACCTGCCGATACTGGACGACACACCAAAACTGACCTTGGAGACAGCCGATCCGGTTGAAGCTGTGCGGTTGCTTGGCGCGCTACGCCCGCCTCAGCCGGCCATCCCGGCGTCACTCCCGGAAAGCGCCGACGGCGAATCCCGTGCCGATAATCTTGCCTGGCGACTGGTGGCTCAGCTGTCGCTCAACTTCCTGAGCCTTGCCAAGGAAGGACGTGGCGTCGATCCGCTGCATGCGCTGCTCGACCTCTACGCCGATCGTGGGGATCCGAGCCTCGCCCGCAACGTGCACTCGATCGTGCGCATCGACTCGCGCCCTGTGGTCGAGCGGCTTCGGATCGATGGCCCCATGTGTTTCGGACGCGGCACCGAGGTGACGCTGCATATCGACCAATCGGTGCTCGCGGGCCAAAGCACACTGCTGCTTTCGGCCTTGCTTTCGCGGCTCTTCGCCCGCCATGCCGGCATAAATGGCTTTGTGCGGACACGCACTCGGTTGCTGCAGAAACAGGAGGACGTGCCATGGCCGATGACGCCCGGCAATCGCTACCTGATCTAGCGAAGTCCACGCAGCCCGAAACTGAGCCGTTGTCGGAGGATTTCGACTTTTTTGAACTGTTGCGACGCCTGGAACGGCGTCGTGGACTGTTCGGCTATTCGGGCCAGGCGGATCGCGAGCCGGCGAGACTCGGCCAGCATATACGCCTCAGCTTCTCGGCGAGAGATGTGGTCAAGTTCCAGGAAGCCGACGGCAAGGCGCCAGCGCGAATAACCGTCGCCAGTCTCGGTCTGCTCGGGCCGGAAGGACCGATGCCGCTGCACTTGACGCGCTGGGTGCTGGACCGGTTGTCACAGCGCTGGTTCAGCGGCGTCAATGCGGAGCAGACCAGCGACACGACCTTTGTCGATTTCGTCAACATCCTGCAGCACCGCATGATGGCGCTTTATTACCGCGCATGGGCTGACGCGAACCCGGCGGTGCAGGTCGAACGTGCGGTTGGTGGACGTGTTCGCGCCATGCTTGAGGCGATGGCCGGAATAGGCCTTCCCGGAACGCAGGACCCTGAGCTCGACGCGGCACGTCTGCGCCAGGCCGGCTCCCTCGCCAATCAGGTCGACGGCTCGGAACGCCTGACACTGTTCCTCGCCGCGGCTTTCAACGCGCCGGTCCAGATCAAGGAGTTCGTCGCTGCATGGATCAGCATGCCGAAGACGCTGCAGACCCGCCTTGGTGACGCCTACGCCGCACTCGGGCGCGAGGCGACGATCGGTCCTCGTGTCTTCAGCCGTCAGAGCCGGATCGAACTGCGCGTCGGCCCGCTCGGCCTCGAGGACTTCAAGGCGTTCCTTCCCGGCCAGCAGCGGCTTGCCCTGTTCAAGAAGGCAGTGCGCGAGATGATCGGCGAGACGCTCGACGTCGACCTGCGTATCGTGCTCGCGCGCGACGCAGTGCCGCCGCCGCGCGTCGGCACGATCCAGCTCGGCCGAACCGTCTGGCTCACCCGTCCGGCTGAAAACGGAGATGCCGACGATCTCCGGCTGCGCGCGATCGTTGGCTGGCGGCCGGAAATGGCGGAGGTGGCGGTATGAGCCTGCTGCTGACACTTGAGCAGGGTCCCCGCCCCCAGGGCATGAGGCAGGCCCGGCTGGATGAAGGCGAACTGGTGATTGGCCGCAGCGCCGATGCCGGCTGGCAGATAGACGATCCGGACATGTTCGTGTCGCGCGCTCATTGCAAGATCAGTGGCGGCCGCGATGGCTACTTCATCACCGACACATCGAGCAGCGGCCTGTTTATCGACGGTTCCGACAGCCCATTGGGCACAGGCAGGTCCACCCGCCTGGAAAGCGGCATGCGGCTGAGAATGGGTGACTATGTTCTGCATGTCGAGGTCCAGCCAAACCCGAACCAGACATCGGTGGGGCTGCCGCAGGCGAGCCAGGCCGCACCGGCATGGTCACCACCGCAATCACGAGCACCGGCGGATATCGGCGGGGACGACTTCTTCTCGGTCAAGGTCGAGGAAGAGCCGCATCGGCCGCGACCGGCGGACCTGCCGGATCCATTCGAGCAGCCGGTACCGGGTACCTATGAACGCGCTTCGACCGCAGGCCGTTCACCTGCCTTCGACGACCCCTTCAGTCTCGACCCGGTGGCAACGCCTGCGTCGAACGATGCCGCGAGGCCAGACCAGTCAGACCCGTTTGAGCCTGCTGACATGCCATCGCATGACGATGCAATCAGCCCTGCGCCGAAACCGGTCAACTTCGACGGCGACTTCGGCTTCGGGCCGGCCCGGACACCCGCGTCCATCGAACAGTCCGGTCGCAGCCTGCCCGAGCAGCAGAAAGCGCCCCATCCATGGGATCTGCCCGCGCAGCCGGCGGAGCCTCCTGCCGCATCACGCCGCGCCCCTCGCGTCGCTCAGCCAGCCCCCGAGAACATGACCCTTCGCGCTGCATTCCTGCGTGGCATGGGCGTCGAGGAAGCCGATTTCCCCGAACGCGATCCGAGTGCCGAAATGGAAAAATTCGGGCGCGAATACCGACTGATGCTGGATGGTCTGATGCAGCTTCTGCGCAAGCGCAGCGAGGAAAAGGGAAGCGCACGCGTCGCCCAGACGATGGTTGGCGCATCCGAGGTCAACCCGCTCAAATTCCTGCCGACAGTCGAGGACGTCATCGTCACCATCATCTCGGAGCGCAGTCCCGGTTTTCTCCCGGGCGAAGCTGCGATCAGCGACGCGGTGAAGGATCTGGCGCAGCATCACGTGCGCGCCTGGCGCGGCGTGCAGGCCGCCCTGCGGCGCATGATCGATCGTTTCGATCCATCGGTGATCGAGGCAGAGCTGAAAGCCAATTCCGCAATCTCCAACCTGCTGTCCGGCGGACGTAACGCCAAGCTGTGGGAGCTCTACCAGAAACGCCATCGCGACATCGCCCAAAGCGCGGAATCGACCTTCCTGGGCGAGATCGGCGCAGACTTCAGGGATGCATATGAGGAGGAATAGAACATGATCGACCGACGCGAATTCATGCTTGCCCTCGGCGCAACGGGGTTGCTTGCGGCATGCCAGAGTGGCCCTCCCAAGCCATCGACTGTTTCGGTCAATGTCAGTGGTGGCGCCGGCATGAACCCGGGACCAGGTGGTGGGGACCGCCCGGTGACCGTGCTCGTGATGCGGCTGCGCAGTACCGGCAAGTTCAACTCCGCCGACTATTTCGCGCTGCAGGGCGATGCCGGCTCGGCACTCGGCGCCGACCTCATCGGTTCCGATGCGATCTCGGTCGGTCCAGGCAAGGTTGCGGCAAAGACCATCACGGTCGAACCCGAGGCCACCGCGCTGGGCTTCGTCGCTCTGATCCGTGAACCCGGCGGACGCAACTGGCGCACGACCAAATCCGTATCGCCGGGGTCGACATTCACCGTGAACGCCAAGCTCGGCAGCGGCGGCATTTCTGCCTAGGCCGCCAGGCAAACGATGGTACCGTGCGGAGAGTAGCGGCATGAGCGATGCAAACAGGGTGCTTTGGTCCGAGGGCCTGTTTCTCAGGACCCAGCACTTCCAGCAGCAGGACCGGTTCTTTGAGGGAATGGTGCGCGGCGCGTTGCAGGCCGGCCAGCTCCATACGTTCGGTTTCCAGCAGCTGACGCTCGACCAGTCGCTGCTCGATGCCGGCCAGGTCTCCATCGTATCGGCACGCGGCATCTTTCCCGACGGCACGCCCTTCGCCATCCCGGAGACGATGGATGCGCCAAAACCCCTGGCTGTGACGGCAGACACAGGCGCGGGGCCTGTGCTGGTTGCGCTGCCACTCGAACCACCTGGCGGGATCGGTTTCGATCCCGCGCACGCGGCGTCGACAGGCGCGCGTTATCATGGCCGGATCGTTTCGGTACGCGACGCCGTGCAAGGCGGTGCCGATCCGGAAGAGATCGAAATTGCCCGGCCGCAGGCACTGCTGCTCGCGCCGGGCAAATCGGTGGGCGGCTATACGGCGTTGCCGATCGCCGACGTCAAGGGACTCCGCGCCGATGGCGGCATCTCGCTCGACGAGACCTTCCTGCCACCGACACTGATCACCGGCGCTGTCGCCTGGTACCGGCAACTGCTGCAGGAAGTGGTCACCGGTCTCGACCAGATCGCGGAGGCACATGGCAAGATGGTGATGGGCGGCCCTGGCCGCAGCGTCGAGGATCTCCTGATGCTCCACCTTGCCAACGCTGCTCGCCCCCGGCTCGCGCATATGCTGGCGCAGGATGTCTTCCATCCCGCGGAGCTTTATCTCGAGCTTGCCGGTCTTGCCGGCGAAATGGCGACCTACGGTTCGAGCTCGCGCCGGCTCAGCGAATTGCCGATCTATGATCATATGGCGCCCGGCCCCGCCTACATGGCACTGGCCGATGCCTTGCGCTCGCTGATCCTCAGCCTGCGCTTCGTCGAACCGAAATCGCGCGCGCTGTCGGTCATGCGCCACGCGACCAATGTCTGGAAGGTGCGCATCGACAATCCGAAGCTTCTGGTCGCCAGTCGCATCGTCATCCGCGTCGGCTCGGAGCTCTCTGAAGACGCGCTCCGCAAGATCTTCGTGAACCAGGTAACTGTCGGCGCCGCCGACCAGTTCGAGGGGCTGTGGAAGTCGCGCCTGCCCGGCATCCCGTTGAAACCGCTTCATTCGCAGCCGCGCGAAATTCCCTATGATGGCGATCGGCTCTGCCTGGAGCTGGATCAGAAGAGCGAGCATTGGGCTTCGCTGCTCAATGCTCCCGGCTTCGTCATCGGGGTTTCCGGTGTGCTGCCGAGCGAGCCGCAAGTCGACTGCTATTCGGTGAACAGGTGAGGCCATGAGCCGGGATGATCCTTTCGGACTGTCGGAGGATCGCGAACGCACCCGCATCAGGCTGACGGGTGCGGCGCCGAGACCTATGGCGCCGCTGGCGCCCGGAGCGCCCGTGAAGCGGGCGCGCGCGCACCCCAATGCACTGATCAACACTTTCGCGCCTCTGCTTGAATTCGCGCCGGAGCTCGAAAGCGCGTTGGCGCCGGAGAATCCCGAAATCATGCGCACGCGCCTGCTTGACGAGCTGGTACGTGCACGAGACGCCGCGGTGGCGACAGGCTCCTCGCTGGAGCGCGCCGACCAGGCTGCCTGGGCAGTGGCGGCCCTGCTCGACGACCTCGCGCTCAATACACCCTGGGGAGGGGCCAGCGCATGGCCGCGCCAGCCGCTGGTAGTCATGTTGCGCGGCGACGTCGATGCCGGCACGCAGTTCTTCTCGCGCCTCGACGAACTCGAACGACACCCTAACCGTGACCGCGAAATGCTCGAGCTGCAGTATTATTGCCTGGCGCTCGGCTTTCGCGGCAAATATCGCGTGCCCGGTCGCGCCGGCGATCGTTCGCTCAATGCAGTTCGCGTAGCGGCGGCGCGTTTCCTGCGCAACCCCGACGCCGAAGACACGGCGCTGTCGCCCAACTGGAAGGGTGTGCTCGCTTCCGACGAGCCGCAACGCTTCATCGTTCCGATCTGGGTGATGGTGGCCGCGGCGGCGGTCATTGCCGCCGCTACATATATCGGCCTTTCCATGGTGCTGAGCAGCCAGGCGGTGGAACTCTCCGCACTGGTTCGCGCGTTGCCGCCACCCTCGCGTGGCGAGATCACGCGCGCCGCGCCGAAAACAACGGTGCCCGAACCGCCGGAACCGATCGATTTCGCCCTGCTGCCGGAATTCAAGGCTGAAGCTCCAGATAACCTCAAGGGGGCGCTGAGCGGCACGGAGAGCGTGTCGCTGGCCAAGCTGGTCATCCAGTCTTCCGATCCTGAGCTGTTCCAGTCTTCGCGACCAACACTCGCACAAGGTTACGAACCGCTGGTGGCGTCAATCGCCAAGGTGATCCTCGCCAACCAGGAGCTGATCGGAAACATCACCGTCATCGGTCACACCGACAATGTGCGGCTGCAGAGATCCAACCCGCTCTCGTCCAACCAGCGGCTGTCGGAAGCCCGCGCAAGAACCATAGCCGACCTGCTGGTACAGGCGGGCGTACCGCAGGAGCGCGTCCGTTCCGAAGGCCGCGCGGAGACTGATCCGGTGGCCGACAATTCGACGCGCGAGGGCCGCGCACTCAACCGGCGTGTTGAAGTCATGGTCGAGAAGAGGCTCTGATGTTCATCCTGCGCTTCCTCTGGGCCGTCGTGACCTCGCGTATCCTTTGGACACTGATCGGCATCGGCCTGCTTTCTCTGCTCATCTGGGTGTTCGGCCCGATCATCCAGGTTGGCCCCTACGCGCCCTTCGATTCCGATAATGTGCGCATCGCAATCATTGCCGGGCTGATCATCCTGTGGCTGATCTGGCTGATCATCGCCCAGCGTCGCGCGATCCGCGCCAACCGCCTCTTCGTCGCCGAGATTGCGGCGCCGGTGGAGACGAAACAGCTCACCCCCGGCGAGGAGAATGTCGCTGCCGTCGGCGCCAAATTCGGCGAGGTGATGGCGGAGTTGAAGCGTCGCAAGCTTGGTGGCCGCAAGTTCCTGCGCGAGATGCCGTGGTATGTCATCGTCGGCCCGCCGGCCACCGGCAAGACGACCGCATTGCGCCAGTCCGGCCTCAATTTTCCGATCGACCTCACCGATGACCTGCAAGGCGTCGGTGGCACGCGCAACTGCGACTGGTTCTTCTCGGAAAACGCTGTCCTGATCGACACCGCCGGCCGCTACGTCCAGCAGGAAAGCCAGCCGGACGTCGATGCCACTGAATGGCTGGGCTTCCTCGATCTGCTCAAGAAGCACCGGGGTCGACGCGCACTGAACGGCGTGATCGTCGCGCTGTCGATCGATACGCTCTCGGAAGGCGACGAAGCCATCAAGGCACACGGTCGCAAGATCCGGCGCCGGCTGGCCGAATTGAACGATCGGCTGGAAATGCGACTGCCCGTCTACCTGATGTTGACCAAAGCCGATCTGATCAAGGGGTTCGAGGCATTCTTCGGCGGCTTGTCGACGACGGCACGCGAACAGGTATGGGGCACGACTTTTCCGCTCGATACGCGCATCGACGCCGGGACCATCGAGAAAGAACTCGCCACGCTTGCCGCGGAGCTGGAGCGACGGCTGGTGCCACGCCTGGAGGACGAGGACAAACTCGGCACACGCGCGGAGATCTTCCGGTTCCCGGCCCAACTCGCGAGCCTTTCCGAACCGATTAAGGTTCTGATCGAAGCAATGTTCGGCGAGAGCCGCTATGAAGAAGCAGCATGGCTGCGTGGCCTCTATCTGACGTCAGCGACGCAGGAAGGCGCGCCCATCGACCGGCTGACCGCAGCGCTGTCCTCTTCCTTCGGGCTTCCGCCGCACCGCGCAATGCTCGCGCCGCGCACCGACAAGCGCAGCTTCTTCCTGCGGAATCTCCTGACCGAAGTCGTCTTCAAGGAAGCCGGCCTGGGCACGTTCGATCCGCTTGCGCAACGTCGCCGCACCTGGATCTGGCGCGGGGCTGCCAGCGCCTGCGCGCTTGCCGCCTTGCTCGCTGGCGGTTTGTTCACCTGGTCCTATATCGACAACCGACAAGCCATCACCGCCCAGGCCGGACAATTCGAAGCGCTGCAGGCGCCGCTGACGGAAGTTGCGGCGACGCCCGCATCGGTGGAGCAGCCGACGATGGATGGAGCGCTGGCCGCGATGGACGCGGTGACCACCGCCCGCACCATGCCGCCCGACGCGATCCACAATCTCGCCGGACCGACCGCTTCGGCCGAACTCCTGCGCGCGCAGACCGATACTTACGACCACACGCTGCGCAATGTGCTCGAGCCGCGCATGGTGGCGCTGCTGGAAGCGACGATGTGGCGGCAGATCCGTGACCCGGATTTCATGCTCGGCGCACTCAAGACGTATCGCATGATGACCGGCCTGTCGCAGATGGACCCGGACTTCGTGCAGAACTGGTGGGTCAACAATCTGCCGGAATTTGCGCCCGCGCCACCCTTCCCTACCGCCGATGCAGAAGAACATCAGCTTGCCGCGATCCGTCGCATGACGGTTGATGACAGCTACATTGCCCCAGACAAGGAACTGGTCGCAGAGGCGCTGAAAACAGTGTGCACGATTTCACTGCCGGAGCGCGCTTACAGGCAATTGCTGGCCGACCCTGCAGTGGCCGCCGTCAAGGAATGGGTACCGGCCAACTTCGCCGGTCCCAACGGCGCAAAAGTGTTTTCGCGCCGCTCCGACAAGACGCTGCGAGTCGGCGTTCCCGGACCCTACACCTATGCCGGCTTCCACGATGCTGTTCTCGACCGGGTCGAGGATGTGGCGGCCCAGGCAGCACTCGATCGCGCGGTCTTCGCCGGCGGCTGCTCTGAAAACTCGGAAACCTCGGTCTCGGCTTTGTCGGAGGACATACTGAAACTCTACTACGACGACTACATCGCGCAGTGGGACAGCTTCCTGCGCGATATGCGCCTGGCGCAGCTGAGCGACCTCAATATCGCCAGCGAAAACCTCAAGGACCTGTCAAGCGCGGACTCTGCACTGAAGCGACTGCTTACGGCAGTGGTGCAGGAGACCGACCTCACCCGCTCTGACGAGGCGCCCGCCGACGGCAAGAACGACGGCGCCGCGAAGACCGGTTCGAAGCTGTTGAGCAAACTTGGCAAACTCGGCAAGGTGGTGAAGACGGGGGCGAAGCTCCTGCCGCGCGCGGGCTCCGCCAACCAGGTCGATATGACCGGCAGCCTGGTGGCCGATCATTTCAAGCCGCTGAAAGGCACGATCGCCGAAGTTGACGGCCAGCCGCCGGCCCTGGACGCCGCGGTCGTGGCACTGACGGCACTGTCCAATGTGCTGCAGACGGTGACGGCCAATCCCGACCCGCAGGAAGCCATCAAGAAACAGGGCGGCCTCGCCGAACTGACAGGAGCAGTGGCCCGGCAGGCTCAGATCCTGCCTTCTCCAATCAACGACTGGCTCGGCGGAATTGCCGGCGACACCAGCAATCTGTCGCAGAGAGCTGTCACCAACGAACTCAACGCCATCTGGCGCGCCGACATCCTGCCCTTCTGCCAGGCAGCCCTCAACAATCGCTATCCGTTCAGCCCCGAGAGCGCGGTGGATGTCAACGTGCGCGATTTCCAGCGCCTCTTCGGCCCGACCGGCATGATCGACGCCTTCATCAACGACCATCTGATCAACTATGTCGATACCGCGAGCAAACCGTGGAAATGGCGCGCCGACTTCGGTCTCGATCCTGCTGCGCTGGCGGCGTTCGAACAGGCCCGGCACATCCGCGACGACTTGTTTCCCGGCGGCACCGGCCCGGTGATGAATTTCACACTGGAGCCAAAGGACCTGTCGCCCAACCTGGCGCGGGTGACACTCAACCTCGATGGCCAGAACCTCGTCTACTACAACAACGCGACCAGGCCACAGCCGATGACGTGGCCCGGCAAGGACGGCACGGGCGTGATCTCGCTTGCCTTCCAGCCGGTCGACGGCTCACCGGAGGTCTTGCTCAACGAGACCGGCAGCTGGGCATGGCTGAGGATGCTGCGCGGCGGCAAGTTCACCGGAACCAAGCTAACCGACGTCTACAGCCTGCGGCTGGGCACGAAGGGCATGTTTGCCGATTTCGAGCTCAAGGCCTCCAGCGTCGAGAACCCATACACCCTTGAAATGTTCAAGAAATTCACATGTCCGCCGCAGATTTGAACATGCCCGGCTTCTACGGCAAGATGCCAGCCACCGGCGATTTCGTCACACGGCGGCTGACTGGAGACTTCGTGCGCGCCTGGGATCGATGGCTGGCGCAGCATATCGTTCCGCTGTTTGGCCGTGAAGAATGGCCAGAAAGCATGGCGCTCCGGCTCCTGGCCGGACCCGGCGCCTTCGGCGCCTCGGCCGGCATCTTGCTGCAGAGCACCGACAGGATCGGCAGGCGATTTCCGCTCAGCATTGTCGCGCAACTTGCCGAAGCACCGCTGAAAATGGCCCACTCCGACGACTGGTTCGATAGCATCGAGAGTGCCGCCTTCGCCGCACAGAGGGGGGAGCTGACACCCGACGAACTTGATGCCGCGCTGGCGACCCTGCCCGTGCCGCAGGTCGAACGGGATGGCGAGACGATCGACGATCTCGTCATTTGGACAGCACGAACAGATATTTTCGACGTCGATTCACAAGCGCCGCAACCGACGCTGGAACAGATCTTCGCCGCAGCTCGGGAGACCGGCTGATGCGAGTTGACGTCGACGCGCTTCAGCGCACCGCAAGTTTCGACCAAGAGGTTTCATTTGGCTTCGCAGAGGCGCGATCGGGAGATACGGCACGACACCGAACCCGGCCACTGAAGGGATGCTCCAGCGCTGGAGGAGTTCGGTCAAGATGTTTCCATTGACGAACCTGACGCCGTTCGCGGCCGAGGGGCTGTGGACACGCGACGAGAGCGGACAGGAAGTCTGGCTGGTCGCGATCAAGGCGTCCTTCGAGATCGATCCCGCGGGCGAGCAGGCTCCGCTGAAAAAGCAGATACCGGTCAATATGGCGCCGGTGTTTTCCGCCGACGGCAATGAACTGGTGGATGACGACGATTTTCAAATCGAAAAGAAGCATACGGATGTGCTTGTCGAAGGACATGCCTACACCACTGGCGGTCGGCCAAGCGTCGAGACCACGGCGCGGATCAAGATCGGAGAACTGGACAAGACCGTCAGGGTGACCGGAGACAGAATTTTTGTACCCGGTCCGGTTTCGGTACGCATGACCAATCCCGAGCCGTTCATTCGACTGCCGATCAGTTGGCGCCGGACCTATGGCGGCACGGATATGGAGGCATCCAGTCCGGATTGGGATCAACGCAATCCCGTTGGCACCGGGTTCTCGGTCAACCCGCAACGGCTGATCGGCAAGGCGGCACCCAACTTCGAATATCAGGACGCGCCTTATCGCGACCACCGAAGTGGCCGCCCGGCGGGCTTTGGACCCATTGCGGCGCATTGGCATCCACGCGCCAAGTACGCCGGAACCTACGGGAAAGAGTGGGAGACGACGCGCAATCCGCTGCTGCCCCATGATTTCAATCGCTTGCACTACCAGTGTGCGCCCCAGGACCAGCAAACCAGATCCCCGCTGGTGGGTTATGAAGATGTCAGGCTTGGCGGGCTCACCGCCGGCGGATTCATGCAGTTTCTGTTGCCCCGCGTTACCTTCGACATCACGTCGCATTTCAAGAACCAGCCCGACATCAGGCACGAAGGCGCGTCGATCCACACGCTGCGCCTCCGGCCAGATGACCGACAGTTCGTCATCAGCTGGCTTTCAGCTCTGCCCGTGCCATATGACGAAGAGAAGTTGTCCACGACCACGATCCGCATTCGTAGGCGCACAGGCGTTTCTCCGTTGATCAGCCGCACTGGCGTCTGGCAGGGACCTGAATGATGATCGGTGGGAACCCCATAGTGATCGTCGGCACCGGCGGCCGCACGCCACTCGGACTTTCCACCGAGACGAGCGCCGCGGCAGTTCGGGCTGGGATATCGGCGATACAGGACCACCCCTTCATGATCGATCGTGTTGGCGAGCGGATGAAGGTCACCCGTGACACCGGCATCGACCCGGCGTTGAACGGTCCGGATCGACTGGTTGAAATCGCGACCTCTCCGGCACTTGATGCCTTGGCTCCCTTGCGCAAGGCAGATCCGTCGACGCCTGTTGCGCTCATCTTGTCGACCGGCGAACCGCGGCCGGGGCAGGACGGAGATTTCGCTGCCGAAGCTGACAGACAACTTCGCGTCAGGCTGTCGCAGCATATCGCGTTGGCTGGAGGCGGCTCCAACGCCGGTGGGCATGCAGGCGGGATGCTGGCCATTCATCACGGCTATCGGATGCTGCTGGAAGGCAAGGCGAGGTTTTGTCTAGCGGGCGGCGTCGATAGCTATCTCGAGCCGGAAACCCTGGAATGGCTGGACGAGCGCGAACAGCTCCATTCCGATGAGAACACCTACGGGTTTTGTCCGGGCGAAGGAGCCGGCTTCTGTCTGATGACCAGGCTGAAAACCGCACGGCAGCTGGGAATCCAACCCCTCCTGGAAGTGCTTTGCACCTCCGTCGCCTTCGAGGAAAACAAAATCAAGACCAGGACAATCTGTCTCGGGGAAGGCCTGAGCACAGCCTTCCAGCTGCTGTTCGAACAAGCGCCGACCGATCCGGTCGACCGGATCATCTGCGACATGAACGGAGAGCGTTATCGCGGCAATGAATATGGCTTCGCGGTGCTTCGCAATCCGGGCCGCTTCAAGGATGCCGCCGGTTTCGAAACGCCCGCTGACTGTTGGGGCGACCTCGGTGCTGCATCAGGGCCTCTGTTCGTCGGCATGGTCGCCGAGGCTGAAGCCCGAAACTACAGCAAGGGCCCGCTTTCGCTGATCTGGGCCAGCTCCGAAAACGGCACCCGGGCAGCTGCGCTGCTTGGTGGTCCAGGGGAACGCTGATGCCAACCCACATCACCGTGAACGGCCTTGGACTCACCCACAAGAGCTCCACCGGCTTCTCAAAGGCGACGATACCGGACGTCTGCAAGACACCCACGCCGGGCGGCCCCGTGCCTATGCCTTACCCGAATTTCGCGATGAGCAGCACGTTGGGCGACGGAACTACGACGGTCTTTGCGAAGGGCGGTCAGATGATCGCCATCAAGGGCTCGCAGTACAAGATGTCTACCGGTGACGAGCCCGGCACCGTCGGCGGGGTCAAATCCAACACGTTCAAGCAGGCGACGGATTGGATCACGTATTCCTTCGACGTCAAGATGGACGGAAGCAACGCCTGCCGTGACACCGACAAGAAATTCCACAACAACAAGAACACCGTCGATCTCATGGGCAATGCGAATCCGGCTCCTCCCGCAAAGCCGAACATATTGACCATACCGTGCAAGGACGCACCGGGAAAACCGTCCCCCGGGCGGCACAAATTCAACAAATGCGAGCAGGAAGAGATCTGCGCCAAACTTTCTCAGATAAACAAAATGATGAAGAGCCCGGGCGGCGTAAAGAGCGCCGGCGGCGGAAGTGGGCCTCGCGGATACGACCAGCTGCGAGAGGCCGGCGACAAGCGTGCCAGCCAGTTACGGGGCATGGCGATGCGCCGGAGTCAAAATCCGGAACTTCAGGCGCTCAACAAGAAGGGGTTCAAACATATCTCGAACAAGGCCCCCGACTATTGCCGAGACGCCCTGCAGCAGAAGGCAGACTCGAGCACACCACCCTACAGGAGCTTCAGCGTCGATCACGTCAAGGAAATCCAGTTCTGCGGCCACCCGACAAGGCTCGGCAATCTAAGATGGATGTCGCGCCGCCCCAACAGATGGATCGGCGGCCAGCTCAATCAGTTGAAGACGAGCGGCGGCGGCAAACATACGGGTGTCAAAGGCGATTGCTGCTGATCGGTTGAATATCGCCCTTGTTTCGGGCGAGCAAATGCCGCCGCAACCATGTACCACCGAGGGACTGGATCCATGACCGAACCATTGTCGCTTCCGGAACTGATCGAGCAACTTGCCGATGCCCTGCGCATCTATGATCAATTGGCTTTCGACGAGGAATACGAGCATCCGTTGGGCAAGCCATGTTCGCCGAGCGAGCTTGCTATCCTGGAGAGGAAACTCGGCAAGCCACTTCCGCCCAGCTATCGAGGATTTCTAGAGCTTCATAACGGCTGGGGCGAGTTGTCAGGCGACGCAAAACTCCTTTCGGTTGAAGACCAAAGGGCCGAATGGGTCGAGGAACATCTCGCCGATCTACAGGAGATTTTCGCGGAATTCGATCAGGAGAACCCCTTTGAAAACGGCGCCCTCCCCGTTTTCCTCGGCGAAGATTCCAACCAATGCCTTTACATTGACCCGCATACGCTCCGCAGCAATGGCGAAATGGACTTCGTCGCACTCGACATCACCACCGAGGAAAGGCGCTTTCCTGATTTCACAGCATTCCTGGTCCATAAGCTAAACCTGCTTCGCGACATGATCGACAATCAGAAAAAAGGCATCCCTCGGGACGAAGCGGAATAGAGGATGCAAGTCCCCCCTCTGTCCACCGCGCTTACACAACCTCTCAGGGTTGGTGATGAAGTTGCGCTGAAAATTATGCTGGATCTGACGATCTATCTCGAGGGACCGACCGAGCGCGATTTCGAATTTCTGCTTGACCTCTACGAAAGGATTTGTCCGCCTGCCAGACTGCGGGAATTCAAGATTGCCGAATTGCCACTATGGTCGTCGATCGCCCAGCCGATATTGACTATGCATGGACGAGCAGCTGCTGCCGCAGGCATCAGGCATCCTTATTTCGAACCGGTTCGCGAGCGTATACGTCAAGGCAGGGCCTTTGAAGCGCAGTTTTGGGACGGGCTGGAGATCGAGGAGCCACCTGGAAGCTGGAGCCTTAATTGCCGGCGCATTCATCTCAGAAGCGAAGGGCTGTTCACCTTCGCTCGATTGCTGGTGCCACTGGATACGGATCTTGATGTTCTGATCTCGACAGCGCTAGCGGTAGCCGAGAACCTACCCTTGCATTCAGGCCATGGCGGCCTGGCTTTCGTCTACGAACCCTTGCTCCTGGACGACGCCTTCGACACGATTTACAGCCGGGCGCGACGTTTCTGGGGCGTGGACATCGAGTACATGAATGCCACGCTGCCGTTGACGAGAAATAGCATAAAGGGCGTCAACTGGATTACAGTGGTCGGCAATGCCTTTGCCTCGAAACCAGGCGTTCGTGCCGCACTCGCGGACCTCGCCAACGTGCCGAGCGTGACTGCGATCCAACGCAAGCAAGCAATCGTCCTCATTGCGGGTGAGAGACCTTCAGCTTGCGATCGAAACCGGCCGGACGCCAGTGACGTTCCTTATACTACCCTGGCCAATGCACTTGCGCCGCTGTTTCTGACCGAGCACCCCACCTTCCCTGGTGAACGCTTTGCGACGGCCGGAAACACGATGGGTTGGATTCGCCGTTTTCTCGATCCAGCCGGGTGGCGTTGACGCAGAACCCCTTGGGTACTGCGTTCCTGTGGAAAACGGAAACGCTCTAGTCGAGCAGATTTCTTTGCTTTGCCCAGTCCTTCACATTGTCGGCGACCGGCAGAAATGGCGGATCGTCGTCGAAATGATCGGCGAAAGCCTGCCCCAGCAACAACGTCTCAACCGAAAAAAGCCGGCCGTCTTCGCGAGCTTCGGGAAAAAGTTCGAGGAATGCGGTTCCTGCTGCAACGGCCAGCGCCGGTACACGCATCTGGCGGATCAACCAATGTAGAAGCGTGCGATCGCCAAGCATGCCCGAGGCTCTCACGGCCAGCGGCGCGGTTTCCGGTGATTTGAGCAGTTCACCCAGCCATGCGCGGACATCCTGGTCTGGAGCCGCCTTGATCGCTGCGCGCAGCGCGGTCATTGCATCGGGGCCGCCAGCGACAGCCACCTTGCGCAATCCGGCAATGGCCAGGTCACCCGAACCGAGCTCCGTCAAGGCCCAGGAAGCCCATAGTCGTGGAGGTTCGTCGACATCATCCAGGCAAATTGCGATCTCGGTGACAAGGTCGGTACGTTTCAGCGTCCCTGCAAGACGCAAGGCGACTGAGCGCACGCGCATCTCCGGATCACGAATCAACCGCGCCAGCATCTGTTTCGGATCGACCTTGTGTCCCATACATGCGGACACACCGAGGAAACGTTGGAAAGCATCATGCCCCCCTATCCAATCGCGCACGAGCGGACCGATCGTCTGCGGTTTGTGCCATGTGAGCGCGCCGACAACACCATGGGCATCTTCGAACCGCCGACCCAGTTCCACCGCTTCGGCGATACGCCTTTCGTCTGCCTGTTCGATCGCCAACCAGGTGAACAGGAAGAGTTCGCCCTTCTGCGGAAAATCCTCATAGGCGGCGAGGACAAACGGCCAACTGGCCGATCCAGCAATGCGCAGAGCGTCGAGATTCGCCTCAAGCCGCTTATCAATGCCAGCGACAGCCTTCAGGTCGGGAAGGTCCGTCACCATCAGCGTATCACGCTGGGCCCACAGGAAGGCCGCCTGTTCCACGTGCTGCCTGACAACGTCGCCCACAATCGGTGGCCGCAGCGTAACGTTAAGGTTGGCACGCCCCATCGGTTTTGACATCAGTTCAGGTCGATCGAGCCGCCGCGGATCCTGTTGGTGGCACTCGCCTGGGTTGTCACGTAAGTGCCGCGGATGATGATGCGCCCATCTTTCTCCATGAGGATCGTCGCCTCTCCGCAGCGCAATTCGATGCGCTCCTCGCCGACGATGCACACCCGTTCACCGTCGCGAGTTATCTGCGGTGAGGACACCCTGCGCACAGGTTCGACAATACGCCCGACAACCAAAGGGCGACCCGGATCGCCATCCTGGAACAGCAAAGCAACCTCGGCGCCGATCTCGTCGGAAGCAAGCTCGGTCAAGCTGCGAGCGGCAATCGCCGTCTCCTTTGGATTACCAGGGAAGACAACAAGCGGGGCGCCACTGTCGAAACCTAGGAAAATACCTATGACCACCCCGTCTATACGTTCGCGTGTTTCGCCCATGGCCATACCCTCAATTCTCGCTGATCTTCGAGCCCTTCATCGTGATGTCGCCGGAGGCCTTGAGGCTGATTGTGCCAGACCCCTTGATTGAAATGTCCTTGCCCTCAATCCCGATCGAGCCATCCTTCTTCATCATGATTTTGGCCGACCCACATTTGATCAGAATCTCGTCGCCGGCATCGATCACCAGTTTCTTCCCGACCTTGATCGAATTGTCCTCTCCGACGCTGATCGAGCTGCCCTTGGCAATACCCAGCGAATGAGCGCCGCCAACTGTCGTGGAATCATCAGCTCCGATGCTGGCGCTGCGAGCCGCCCCGACGTTGAATGTCTGGGCGCTGCCGATGGTGACACTCTGGTCCGCGCCGACATTGACGGTCTGCCCGGCGCCGATGGTCCAGCTGTCCCCTGCGCCGATGTCGTGGCTCTGCGCAGCTCCCACCGTCACCGATCGTGTCGCCCCGATCGTGTTTACCTGCGCTGCACCCACGGTCCTCGCTTCAGCGGCCCCAACCGTATCGACGCGTGCGGCGCCCACCGTCACGGTCTGAACCAGACCCACGGTCTGCGAATGGTTGGCGTCGATGTTTTCCGTCGAATTGGCCACGACATGGATCGTCTCGTTGGCCTGGACCGTCAGCGAGCGGTTTGCGCCCACCGTTTCGGTGTCATTGCTGCCGATGTTGGTGGTCTGGTCGACGCCGATCTTGACCGTCTTGTTGTTGCCGACGTCCTCGTCCAGGTTGTGGCCGACGGAATGCTTGGCGTCATGGTCGATACGATCCGACTGATCGTGCTGCACGGTCTTGTTGCGATCGTGCTTGATCAGCAGATGGTGGTCCTTCTGGGCCTGGAAATTGACCAGCTCGGAGCCTGCCTTGTCCTCGAACATCAGCTCGTTGTAGCCGCCGCCGCCTTTCGACGAGTTCGATTTCCACCCCGACTGGGTGGCGTTGCCGGGCAAGCCGTAAGGTGGCATCTCGGCGGCGTTGTAGACCCTGCCGGTGATGATCGGCAGATCGGGGTCGCCCTCGATGAAATCGACGATGACCTCCTGGCCGATGCGCGGGATCTGGATGAAGCCCCAGCCACTGCCGGCCCAAGTCTGCGACACGCGCACGAAACAGGACGAATTCTGGTCCTTCTTGCCGAGCCGATCCCAATGGAACTGCACCTTCACCCGGGCATACTTGTCGGTGAATATCTCTTCGCCCGAGGGGCCGACCACCGTCGCCGTCTGCGGCCCGCGCATGATCGGTCGCGGGGTGATGCGCTGCGGCCGGTAGGGTACCTTGGTTGGGGCCACCCCCAGCATGACCGTGAAATTCTCGCTGTGGGCCTCGTTCTGCGTCCGGTAGCCCGGATCGAACAGCCGGTATTCGGCGCTGACAACCAGATATTCCTGGTTCTGGTCGCTACGTGGAAAGCTCTCCAGATTGAACTTGCAGCCAGAGAAAAGGCCGCGCACGGTACCCGCTGCTGTTGTGCGCTGGTGCACCGCCTGGAGTTCCTCACGGCGAATTCCCGCAATGGTGTCGCCGCGCCCGACATCGAGGTGCGCGCCGGGCTGGCGATAATTTTCGCCGGCTGCCTCCTTGTGACTGAACGGCTGCGCGGACTTCGCCATCAAGTCAGCGCCGGGCTTCTCGAAATCATAGTCAGTATGGGCATAGGCGCCGGGCCGCACCATGCTGCCTGGAATCCATTCGGTGATGTATTCGACATCGCGCCGCGAAGCCCGCCCCTCGAAATTGTAGAGCACCTTGTCGTAACCTGGCGCAGGCTTCAGCTTGCTCATCGCATCGCAGAGCACGAGCGTGTGCTTGCCCTCGTCATGCTCGAAGAAATAGAAGATGCCTTCGTGCTCAAGTAGTCGCTGTACGAAGTCCAGGTCGCTTTCGTCGTATTGCACGCAGTATTCGCGTGAGGGATAGGAACCCTGCAGCCGTTTCTCGAATTTCGCGATGCCGTATTTCGAGAAGATCTTCTCGATGATCTCCACCGCCGTCATGTTCTGGAAGATACGGCAATCGGTGGTGTTGCCGAGGAACCAGAGCCATGGCCTGACCACGGCTTCGTAGAAAGCGAGCCTGTCTTCGATGCGGGTAAGCCTGAACTCCGACACGAGACCGCTGAACCAGCGCTTCGGATCGGATTCCCCTTCAACCGAAACAATACCACCGAGCATCTTCAGTGGATCGACGTCGCGGCTCTTGGAGACGAACCCGACGGTATACGCGAAACAGCGGCTGATCTCATCGCGACCGATGAGATGGGTGAAGGTGAGCAGGTCGGCGCCGACCGGCGTCTGCACGACCGTGGCGCGTTCGTTTGGCATGGGACGTGCCCCTCCTGGACGCGACCGCCAGTGTGATGGATTGAAGCCCCCGTTCTGTTAACTGCATCACGTTCGGGAATTTCAGAACCACCGCACGGAACCCTCGTAAACGTAGCACATGTTTGGTGGAGGCTAAATGCCGGCGTGACAAAACCACATCCGGTACCAGCCGTGTGAAACGCTCCTCTCCCGTTGGCTCCACAAGCTGCTAGAATGGCCGAGATATCAGGTTCGCCGGCGGTTCCGGATGTTCATCTCACTACAGATCAACAATCTCGATGGGCTGCCAGGGGGCACCGTCACGCGTTATGCCGCCCGTGATCGCAGCTTCGAGATCGGCCGGGAGAGTTGTGACTGGACATTGTCCGATCCCGACAAGTTCATCTCCGGTCGTCATTGCGAAGTCAGTTTCCAGGCAGGCACGTTCTGGCTCTATGATGTGTCCCGCAACGGAACCTTCATCAACGGCTCCAGGCAGCGCATGAGCGCACCGCATCGGCTGATCGATGGCGACAGGCTGCTTATCGGCCGCTATGTCATAACGGTTTCGATCGATGAGGAACGTGCCGGCACCACGCCTGAAAACGGAACGACGCAACGCGAGCCGCCGCCGGCGGGTCGCCCGGTAGAACTCGACGCACCGCCCCCCAAACCGACAGAGCGACACCCGGATTCGACAGCGCCGATATCGACGTCTTCATTGCTGCGGTCCGACGCAGCCGCACCGGCCAGCAGGCCGGTGGAAACGGTGAACGTCCTGCGCGACATCGCCATCGCGGCAGGCATGGCGCCGGATGTGCTGCAATCGCGTGATCCACATGAGGTTGCTTCCGAGATCGGTGCGGTGCTGAGGATTTCGGTCGAGCAATTGTCGCTGCTGCTCAAGGCGCGCGCCGCCGCCAAGGTGCTCGCCAAAAGCCCGCACCGCACGATGATCAGTGCCGAGGACAACAACCCGTTGAAGTTCGTGCCTGGAACCGATGACATACTGGAGATCATGTTTGGCAGGCGCAGGGCCGGCTACCTCGATGCCAAGCACAGTGTCGAAGACGCGTTCCACGATCTGAAGAGCCACGAAATTGCAACCTACGCTGCCATGCAGGCAGCACTTTCCAGGCTGCTCGATGATCTCTCGCCCGAGGCAATCGCCAGGAAACTGCCACCGGCATCCTTCTCGTCAAAGAAGAGCCAGGCCTGGGACGCCTTGGTCGCCACCTGGCGTGCGATGGAGGAGAAAAACGAAAACGGCATGCTGGATGTCTTTCTTGCCTATTTCGCCGAAGCTTATGCCAAGGCCGGCAAGCAGAGATAGGCAGGCGCGCAGCAGGCAACGCAATTGCGCCGTCTGTGACGGGTCTCATAGAACAAGCTGCTTCTTTGATCATCCTGCTTTCTGATTTCAATCGGCCTCCTGTGCGATTAAAATGGTGCATGGGAGCTTGCCTTGCGGGAAACGCGGCGTGGCTTGGGGCGTGCAGCAATGTCATGTTTCAGCAAAAAGAGCTTTTCGATCCGACCCAGGCCCCGGTCCGGAACGTGTAAAGCAGGGCCCTTCAACACCAGCCAAACTTCGACCACGGATCTCCGATGAGCGCGACGGATGATCCCTCGGAGCCTCCAGACCGGACCATCGTCCGCACGCCGCAGCTGAGGCCACAGCCATCGGCAGCTACCGAAAATTCCGGCTCGCAAGGCGGGGGACCAGTACCCATGCCTGCGAGGGAATCGACGGTTTTCGACCCTGGCATCAATAGACAGGTTCCGCCTGGATGGTCTTCCGGGACTGTCGTTTTTCACGGCTCTGATCCAGGCGCGGTCGCCGAGCCATCGCCGGCATTGCAACAGGACACTCTCCTTGCTGCGGCAGGCGGCGTGAAATACGCATGCGCCAACCCGATCGTTGCTGCTGCAGCTCCCCTGTTGATGCTCCTTGGCCAGTTGCGGCTGACGCCGGTGGATCGGAAAGCTTCATCCCTGGCAAGGTATATCGCGGATGCGGTCGAGACATTCGATCGTGCCGTGGCGAAAGCCGGCGTCGGCGAGGAGGATGCGCGGATCGCAAAATTTGCTCTTTGCGAAACCATCGATGATCTCGTTGGCAACCTGCCCTGGCCAAAAGAATCCCCCTGGGTTGACCATAGCCTGGTGGTGCAGTTCTTCCATACGCCCGCCACTGGCGTCGGCTTCTACGAGGCTCTGAACGAAATCCTCGCCAAACCCGAAGCCCGCTTCGATCTGCTCGAGCTGATGCATATTTGCCTTTCGCTGGGATTCGAAGGCCAGTACCGGGGACTGGCGAGTGAGCGGGAAACGCTCCAGCGCGTTCGGAGTGATGTCCACGACACGCTTCGCTATCTCAAAGCGCGTGCAACCGACGACATTTCTCCCAACTGGCAGAGTATTGCGGCGACGCAGCCGAAGCCACCAGCCAGCCTCCCGCTCTGGGCGATTGCGGCCGCAGCGGTTGCGCTGGTGACAGCGGTATT
The DNA here is from genome assembly GCF_004136315.1 of Mesorhizobium sp. Pch-S. Taxonomy (NCBI): domain Bacteria; kingdom Pseudomonadati; phylum Pseudomonadota; class Alphaproteobacteria; order Hyphomicrobiales; family Phyllobacteriaceae; genus Mesorhizobium; species Mesorhizobium sp. Pch-S. The sequence continues at coordinate 4,513,392 of NZ_CP029562.1, read as the reverse complement.
CTTCGGCTTGCGCGTCGCGATCACCGATGATGGTGACGCGACCGCCAGAGAATTGCTGGCGCTCAATCCGTCGGCCCCAATCACGATCGAGCGTGCCAGTGTAACGACGGCTGTCGAAACCAAACACGCCAGCCCGTCGCAGCCCGCCATCCCCGACACCACGCAGATCGATCGTATCCGCGTGGCACTTGCCAGGGAGATTGCCAATGGCGGGCTGAACGTCGTCGTGAAGGGCGACTTCATCGTCATCGAGGTCAGCAACCAGCTTCTGTTCGGATCCGGCCAGGCGGAGCTGAAGACGCAGTTCCAACCGATCGCCGTTGACATAGCCACGACGCTCGATGCTGAACCGGGGTTGATCAAGGTTGTTGGCCACACCGACAATGTGAAGCCGAGGAAATCGAGCCAGTTCAAATCGAATTTCGACCTTTCCATCGCCCGGGCAAAAGCGGTCCAGTCGATGCTGGGCAAGCTGTTGAAGGATGCCTCGCGACTGAGCGCCGATGGCAAGGGCGAGGACGAACCGATCGCCGACAACGCGACGGCAGACGGCCGCGCCAGGAACCGCCGCATCGATGTGATGATCCACAAGAGAGGGATCCAATGAGCGGATGCACCGGAGAACGGAGCTGATGCGCTGGATGCTGCGGATATTCAGTGTTCTCGCGCTCGCCGGCTTCTCGGCGGCCATCTGGTATGCCGGGCCGCTGGTCCGCTTCGCCGACAGCCGCCCGCTCGGCTCCGTGTGGCTGAGGGCAATGATCATCGGAGTGACCATTGCTCTCTTGGCGCTGTTTTACGGCATCCATTTCTGGGCAAGGCGCAGGGCGCAAAAAGCACTCGAAAAAGCCATCACGCGCGACGACGAACAGAACAACGATGCACTGGTGCTCGAAGCGGGCATGCGTGAAGCCATCGCAACGTTGAAACGGACGACCGGCAAGCGCAATTTCCTCTATGATATCCCATGGTACATCGTCATCGGTCCGCCCGGCGCGGGCAAGACGACGGCGCTGGTCAATTCGGGACTGAAATTTCCGCTGGCGGGCTCAGGAAATGCGCAGCCCGTCACCGGTGTGGGTGGTACGCGATCCTGTGACTGGTGGTTCACCGACGAAGCGGTCCTGATAGACACGGCCGGTCGCTACACGACATTCGAATCCGACGCCGCGCGCGACAAGGCGAGCTGGCTCGGATTCCTCGGATTGCTGAAGACATACCGTACCAGGCAACCGATCAACGGCGTGATCCTCGCCATCAGCCTCGCCGACCTCATCAGCCTCGACGACCGGCAACTCGACACGCATGTCACCGAAATAAAGGGCCGCCTGCGCGAGCTGCACGAAACACTGAAAATCCAGTTTCCGGTCTATCTTCTTTTCACCAAGGCCGACCTGGTCTCTGGTTTCATGGACTATTTCGCCGACTTCGACGAACAGCGCAGGCGCAAGGTGTGGGGCGCGACGTTCCAGACTGCCGATCGCACAAGAAACATGGCCGTTGAGGCACCTGCTGAATTCGACGCGCTGGCCGAGCGTCTGGCGGAAGAGGTCGTCGACCGGCTTCAGGAAGAGACCGATCCGGTTGCGCGGATCGCCATTTTCGGCTTCCCGGCTCAATTCGGTGCGCTCAGAAACCGGATAACCCATTTCATTGGCAGTCTGTTCGATGCCTCCCGACCGCAGGCAGATGTCTGCCTGCGCGGGTTCTATTTCTCGTCCGGCACTCAGGAAGGAACTCCCTTCGACCAGGTTTTGGGCGCGATCGGGCGCAGCTTCGGCAGCAGATCACAAGCCTATCTTTCGGGCACTGGAAAGAGCTTGTTCCTGCATGATCTGCTGACCAATGTGGTCTTCCCGGAATCGGGCTGGGTCTCCTTCGACAGGGTCGCCGAACGGCGCAGCAGGCTGATCCGGTTTGGCGGGCTGGCAGCGATCGCGCTGGTGGCCTTTGCAGCCCTTGGCGTTCTGGGCCTCAGCTTCTTTGCCAACAGCTCATTGATCGCTTCCACGAGACAGGCGATCGCGCAGTATCAGGACAGCGCGGGCTCACTGCTCAAGAGCACGACCGTGACCGATGTCGACCTGGAAAACGTCATCGGGCCGCTCGACCAGTTGCGTAACCTGCCAGCCGGTTTCGAAAGTGGCAGCCAGGGCAAGCCGATTGAGGAAAGCTTTGGGCTCAGCCAGCGGGAGCGGCTGTCGTCAGCCTCTACGACAGCTTATCGGCAGGCGCTTGAACGAACCTTCAGATCCCGTCTTCTGGTTCAGGCGGAGCGAACCATCCAGTCAAGGATGGCCGATCCGGTGGCACTGTACCAGCCGTTGAAGATCTACCTGATGCTGGGGGGCCAGGCACCGAAAGTCGATGACGATCTGATCGTTTCGTGGATGAAGCAGGATTGGGAGGAAAACCGCTATCCCGGCGAGAACAACCGCGAGGGCCGGGCGCAGATCGAGAAACATCTGCGCGCCATGCTTGAGTTGGATGACGCGTACGATCCGGTCTTCGAACTCAACCAGCCCTTGATCGAAGCCGCACAGCGTTCGCTCGGGCGCATGAGTCTGGCCGAACGCGCGTCGGCGCTGATCGGCTCGGCGGTCTACGCAGCAAGGCTGAGGGATTTCTCCATCGCAGCCAACGCCGGCCCGGAGGCCAGGCTGCTGTTCGAGCGCATGGATGGAAGCGACCTCGCCGATCTTCATGTTCCCGGTCTTTATACCCACGCCGGGTTCAACCGCTTCTTCCTGCCACAGCTTGCGCGCATCGCGCAGATGCTCGTCGACGAGCAATGGGTACTCGGCGGGGGTGGCGAACAGGGTGGCATCGACCAGGACCTGCCAAAGCTCGGCCCCGAGCTTGTCGACCGCTATGGCAAGGAATTCGCCGCCGCCTGGAAAGGCGCGCTCGACCAGCTGAAATTCAAGGCGATGCTGAAAGACAAGCCGCACTACATCGCGCTTTCCGCCGTCGCTTCGCCAGGCTCGCCACTGGACCAGTTGTTTACGGCAATCGCCGACGAGACCGCTCTGACCAGAGGCAGCACTACCTCCGGGGACGAGACCAGCAGTGGTCAGGAGGATCTCGCGAGCGTGGCCAAGGGCCTTTCCCGCATCGGCTTGCAGGTCACCGGAGGCAAATCGCAAAGTCGCGCCGGCGTAAACTCGGCACTGGCACAAAATGCCGGCGCAACCGTGGAGGCACAGTTCCGCTCTTTCCAGACACTGATCAGCGGTGCTGCCGGCCGCCGGCCTCTCGACGCACTGACCCAGAACTTTCGCGATATTTTCCAGAGCCTGAAGCTCTCGGCCGATGCTCCATCACAGACTGAACGCGTCAACGCAAACCTGCAGCTACAGATCTCGACGCTGCGTGCCAACGTCTCGCGCCTGCCCAAGCCGCTCGCGCGCATGGTGACCGCGGCGGCTGACGAGTTCGAAGGCAATGTCGCCGAGACCTCTATGACCAACCTCAACCAGAACCTCGACCAATCCGTCACGCGCGCCTGCGAGGCAGCAGTCAATGGTCACTATCCCTTCGCACGCGACGGCGCGGATGAGATCTCGATGGCGGATTTCGCCAGACTGTTTGCACCCGGCGGCGTGATGGACCGCTTCTTCGCGCAGAACCTTGCCCCGCTGATCGACATGACCGGCCAGGAATGGACGTGGAAGCAGGATATCCGTTCCAGCCGCGGCCTGGCGAAATCGACCTTGAAGGCCTTCCAGTCCGCAGCAGAGATCCGCAGCGCCTTCTTTCCCTCCGGAGGTTCGACGCCGTCGGTGAACATCACCTTCACGCCTTTCTCGCTCAACGGCGATGCCGACAGCGCGATCCTGAATATCGATGGTCAGACCGTCCAGAGCAGCCAGGCCGGGAACGTGCCGAGCACGGTGACATGGCCAGACGGCACGGCTTCCGCGTCCGCGAGCCTCAGCCTCCAGCCGGAAATGCCTGGGCGCGAGTCCGCGCTCAAATTCGATGGACCGTGGGCGTTGAAGCGGTTGTTCGACAAAGCAACCATCACGAACAGCGGCGGCACCATTGAAGCGCGCTTCGTCATCGGGGGACGCGACGTGGCCTACACGATCCAGGCGGGTTCCGGGGCCAACCCCTTCCTCCTGCAGGCCTTGTCCGGTTTCAGCTGTCCAAAGGCTTTTTGAGATGGCCCCGCTCCAGCACGGCAGCTTCGGCCGTCATTTCGATACTCTAACGTACGCGCTTGTGGCAAAATGGCCTGCGTACGCGACCCATCGTTCGTCACAGAGGACGCTCACGAAGCGCTTGGTGGCAATTTGAACACTGTCGCCCTTCCCGTCGAGAGCTTCGGTGTGAGCCACAAGGGCTGTGTTCGCGATCACAACGAGGACAACTACCTTGTCGAACCACAGACCGGCCTGTGGGTGGTGGCCGACGGAATGGGCGGCCATGAGGCTGGTGAACTCGCGTCCGCCAGCATCGTCGATCATCTGGCGACGATCGGCATCCCAAGCTCGGCGCCGGACCTTCGCGCCCGTTTCGAAGACCGGCTGAACCGGGCCAACGCCGAAATCCGCAACATATCGCGCTCGCGTGGCATCACCATCGGCTCCACCTTTGCGGCCCTGCTCGCCATGGACGGTCGCTTCGCCTGTCTGTGGGCCGGCGACAGCCGCATCTATCTGGTTCGCAATGGCCGGATCAGCCAGGTTTCGAAAGATCACTCGGAAGTTCAGGAACTGCTCGACCGTGGCGTTATCAGCGCGGAGGAAGCGCTTACCTGGCCTCGCCGCAATGTGATTACGCATGCAGTCGGTGTCAGTGACCAGCTCAGGATCGATTTCCAGCAAGGCGTGTTGATGGCAGGCGATGTTTTTGTTCTGAGCACCGACGGACTGACCGCGCATGTCCGCGATGCCGAGATCGAAGCGGCTGTCAGGTCGGCCGCACCGCAGGCAGCATGCCGTAGTTTGCTGGAGACGGTGCTGGCGCGCGGCGGAAGCGACAATGTAACCATTGTACTCGTGAAGATCGGCGGCGAGCGCAACGGGAGCTTCAATTCGGATCGGTCCGGAGCGGAAGGCCTCGCAAGATGAGCGACGACGACAAGACACGACTATCGACGAACGTCGCCTATGCGGGTGTGGGTACACAACTCAGCGCCATCTACGAACTCGACGAGAGGATCGCATCCGGCGGCATGGGCGAAGTCTATCGTGGCCACAACATCCAGACCGGCGATCATGTCGCGATCAAGATCGTGCTGCCCGAATTCGCCCGCGACCAGACCATCCTTTCGCTGTTCCGCAAGGAAGCGTCGATCCTCAATCACCTGTCGCATGACGCCGTCGTGCGTTACCACGTCTTCACCATCGATCCTGGAATCGGCCGGCCCTACCTCGCCATGGAGTTCGTGGACGGCCAGTCCCTGTTCGACATCATCCGCCTCGGCGCCATGTCGTCACCGGATGTGCGCAGGCTCTGCCATCGCCTCGCCTCGGGGCTCAGCGCAGTGCATCAGGCCGGCGCAGTCCATCGCGACCTGTCGCCTGACAACATCATCCTGCCGGGCGGCCGCGTCGATCGCGCCAAGATCATCGATTTTGGCATAGCGCGATCGGCCACCGTCGGAGGCGAGACCCTGATCGGCGGAAAGTTTGCCGGAAAATACAACTATGTTTCGCCGGAACAGCTTGGGCTCTTTGGCGGCGAAGTCAGCGAACAATCCGATATCTACAGCCTTGGGCTGGTGCTGGCTGCAACATTGCGCGGCAAGCCGCTGGATATGAGTGGCTCGCAATATGAGGTCATTGAAAAACGCAGGACGGTGCCAGACCTGTCGGACATCGACCCCGATTTCCGCGATCTCCTCGAAGCGATGCTGCAGCCGGATCCACGTGACCGTCCGGCCAGCATGGCGGAAATCGCCAGGGCGACGCGCGACGAGGATCTCGATGCGACATCGCCGCCGGCATTGTTCGGTACGCGCGAGCGTTCAGGTTTGTCTCACACCGGCCGGACAAGCCCTCCCGATGCGCAACAGGCCCTGCCCTCTTCTGCCGAACAGCGCTTCGTCCAGCATGTGCGACCGGCGCACCTTTCGGAGCCGGGAGCAGCACCGGCGCCTGTTGCCGCCAGCCCCTCTACGTCAACCGCGCCGACAAAGTCCGCTCGACTGCCGCTGATCGTCGGCGGTGGGGTAGCATTGGCGCTTTTGGCCGCTGTGGGTCTCTTTTTCAGCGGCACCCTTGCACCCTCGCCGACCTCTGGGAAGGTTGCCGACAACAACCAGACAAAAGACACGCAGCCGGTCCAGCCACCACAACGTCCAGCAGAGGACTCGAAAACCGCCGAAGCCCAGAAACCGGGACAACCGGCCAACGAGCCACCTGCCACCAAGGCACCCGAAACGAGCAAGACGGAAACCGACACCAGGCCGCTGCCAGATACGAAACCGACAGCAACCAAACCTGGCATACCCGGCGCCGACGACAACCTCCCCAAACTGCCGAAGACGAACACGCCGTCCTCTCCTGTTGGCGAAAACCAGAAGCCCGCACAACCGGAAGCGCCGAGCGGGCCAACACAACCGCAACCACCGGCGGCCAGGCCACAGGAGAACAACGACGTTGCGGTCAATCTCCCCAAGCCGGAAATTCCGTCGACGAACAAGGTCGATGAGATGACCCAGCGCGCCTCATGGGTGCGCGACTTTGGCGGCGGCAATTGTTTCTACGCGTCGCTGACATCGGCAACAGATGGTGCGGCAGCGATAGAAGGCTTCGGAATGGCCGTGCAGCCTTTCGAGCGGATGCTCGGTGATTTCCAGTCAAGGTTCCATCTCGAACCGGAGATCAGCGTTCGGCTTATCGCTGAGCCGCAATGCGAGGTAACCAGCTTCCTGCGATTTTTCGACCGCAACAGTGCCGAGCGGCCGCAGCTTGTCCTCGACAGAACATCGGTGTCCGACGGCTCTCCGATCAGCGGCTCACTGGTCACGCGTGGCGGGCTTGTCTCGAACGTCATGCTGATCGATCACAAGGGCATTGCCTTCAACCTCGACGACCGCATGGTCGCGCAGACCGACAAGGCCGCGTTCAGCATCCCCATCGGTCTTGGTGCCAGCGACAAGGCTGCCGGCAAGGCCGTACCGCAGATCATGCTGGTGATCACCGGGCCACGCGACGTCCAGGCTGCAATGTTCTCGAGACCGACGCCAGCTTCGGAGCTCCTGCCCAGGATCCTCAAGGAGATCGAGGCGGACAGTGCACAGTTTTCCGCAACCGCCAAATATTTCCGACTTGGCGGATAGATATGGATGCCGATGGACCTCCGCTGCCCGCGCCTGTTTTGGCCACTGTCACGCGAGCGGCGTGGCTTGTTTCAAACATGGCCTGAATTCTCCGGCCGCATGATCGCCGCCACGCTGCTTGCGGCAACGCTGCTGTCGATCCTGTCGATCGACACGGCCCGTGCAGAATTCACGGTGTGCAACCAGACGCTCGATGTCGTCAATCTGGCTGTCGGGCAGAAGATCGACGACGCCGACCAGACCGACGGGTGGTGGACCATCGGCGCCAACCAGTGCGTGAACGTCATCCGCGAGGAATTGGCGAACCGCTACATCTATCTCTATGCGACGGATGTCTTCGGTCACGCGATCCTCAACGGATCGGTCGAAATGTGCGTCGACCGACGCCGCTTCTCGATACGGGGTATCGACGAGTGCTGGCAGCGTGGCCATATCGCGGCGCGCTTCGTCGAAGTCGACACGCTCGAACAGGTACGCTGGACCTATTTCCTGACCGGAAACAGCCCGTGACGCACAGCATCGACACGAGCTTCAAACAAAAGAAGCAGGCGCGCCGGAACGAACGCCGGCGCAAATTCTGGCGCAGGACCCTTGCCGGCCTCGCCACGCTCGCGATCATTGCAATCGTCACCGGCTTCTATCTCACCAGGGACTACTGGTCTTTCGGAGACGAGGACGAGGAACTGCATCCCATCGAAGACATGGAGGACGTACCGCCCGATGCCCGCGTCTATGTACCGGCCATCATCGATCTCGCTGGCGATCCGATGTGGATCACACTTGCCCCTGATGCCGACACCGCAACGAAAAGCCGCGCAATCGCGCGGCCGGCCGGGCTCGACAGTTCAGGCGTGTCGCCGCAGATCGAGATCCTCTCCGACGTGATGCTGAGTGCCAGCGAAAAATTCATGACGACGATCCCGTCAACACAGGAGGATTTCGCATTCTTCCAGGCGCAGCGACAGGCGGCACCAAAATCTCCGACGACCACGGGCGGCGATCTGCAGCCGGCCTCGCCCACGCAGGGCGAGGTCGCCGGCGATCAGCAAGGCGATCTGGAAAACGATCTCCAGCCTGCACGGGACGGAAGCGCAGCCTCGGCCCCCCAGGCAGACGTGGACGACCCGGAGGCCGGCTGGGGCGAGACCATCGATCAGGGCGAAGCGGCCCTTCCCGCATTCAAGAAAACCGCGATCGACGACACCACCACCGTTGCGACAGTGACCAGTGAACATCAGCGCTTCGAAGCGACCGAGGATACTTTCGTAAGGATCTTCAACGACCGTAGCCTGGATAGCGTAGCGCTCGACGCGCATTTCTCCCCCGATGACGCGAAATTGGCAGGCGAGGCGCTGAAGACGCTTTTCAACCGCGACGGACTGGAGTCCGGCTTTGTCGTCGCCCTGCGCGGGTTCCGGCCTAACCGCGAGACGACCACCATGTCGCTCATGCAGGTTTCGATCTACGCCAGGAATGTCTATGTCGGCACTTTGACCCGCAATGCATCAGGCACCTTCGTGTCGGGCGTCGATCCATGGGTCAGCCAGGACCTCTTCAACTATTCCGGCACGTCCGATCAGGGGGGACCCAAGCGGCAATATCGCCTGCTTGATGCGATCTATTCGACGGCGGCACGCAACAAGGTTCCCACGAGCATTATCGGCGAGGCAATCATGTATCTGTCCCGCGGACAGGACCTGGATGCCTTTGCCAGCGAAGACCAGCGTCTGGTTCTTATCTATTCGCAGACGCCTCGCGGCCAGGACCAAGCCTCAGGGAAGGTCCTCTATGTCGGCGTCTCAGGCACAGCCAAGAGCCTCGACTGTTTCGTCTTCCAGCAGAATGACGGCCAATATGCATGCGTCACGGGCAACGACGAAGTTCGTTCCCTGACCATGGTCAACGGCATGGTCACTCCGGTGAGCGGTGTCATGACCTCGACTTTCGGCCCGCGCAAGCATCCGATCCTCGGTACGGTTCGGATACATAAAGGCACCGACTGGGCTGCTCCGGTCGGCACTCCCATCGTGGCAGCTTTCGATGGCGAGATCACGTTCCAGGGTGATGGTGGCGGTTACGGCAATCTGGTGAAGATCGCCCATGCTAACGGGCGTGAGACGCGCTACGCTCACATGCAAAAATTCGCCATCGCAAGTGGCATCGGCACCAGAGTGAAGGCCGGCGATATCATCGGCTACGTCGGAACCACCGGGCTTTCGACCGGCCCGCATCTTCATTTCGAGCTCTACCAGAACGGTGAGGCGATCGATTCCCTGGGAACCGTGACGACGGTCGCAACCAGCAGTTTCGGCGGTTCATCCGATGTGGCTGTCGAGACCCTCACCGAACGGATCGTTCATGTCGAAAGCGGCGGTAGCGCACGCGCCAAGAATCCGAACTCGTCCGCAACCGGCGCTGGCCAGTTCATCACCAAGACATGGATCCGGATGATGAACACGTATCGCCCCGATCTGGCCAGAACGCTGTCGACGGCGGATCTGCTCGCGCTCCGTTACGACGCCACGCTCTCGCGCGAGATGGTGCGCAACCTCGCACGCGAGGGCGAAGCGTATCTGCGCGGGCGCGGCCACCAGATCACCGCCGGACGCCTCTATCTCTGCCATTTCCTCGGTATGGAGGGTGCGCATCAGGTCTTGGCGGCGTCGGGCTCGTCGCAGTTGAGTGCCGTCCTGGGATCGGCGGTGATCCAGGCCAACCCGTTTCTCACCGGAAAAACTGCCGGCTATGTCATCGATTGGGCCGAGCGCAAGATGGGACAAAGGGTGACGCGGGTGGCGGCCGATCAGAGCCAGCCGACGACGATGCAAATTCGGCAGACATCGCCGGAATTTGAAAAGTACAAGCAGGCGATAACGGCGTTGCTCGGCTCGCTCGAAAATCCGCTTGAGCCGGGCTAGCCGAAGCCCATTTCACAAGATCAGAGCGGCCGCAAAGCCGATTTGGTTTTCAAGCCGGTGGATGGTATATTGGACCTCTTTGCAGAGGCTTTGTCAGGCGCCCTGTGAACCGCATATGTGACCGGGATCACATACGCCGATAGCCATTTTTGGCAGAAGCGACTTTGTCGCTCACCTGTTTGAGCATGCACAGACATCAATGATACGCCCCCTAAGGGGTGGAGGGCTGATCCATGAAAGCGTTCGCCGTCCTGTTGACTGGATTAATTCTTGTCGCCTTGACCGCCTTCGGTGTCCAGGCTGCCAAATCCGATACCAAGCGTGTCGCGCTTGTCATCGGCAACAGCAAATACGTCAATGCCGTCGCCTTGCCCAATCCGGCCAATGACGCCCGCCTCATCGCATCCACGCTGCGCAACGCCGGCTTTGAGGTCATCGAGGGTGTCGACCAGGACAATGCCGGCATGCATGGTCTGATCGGCAAATTCACCGAGGAATCCTACAACGCGGATCTTGCGATCATCTTCTATGCCGGCCATGGCATGCAGGTCGACGGCAAGAATTATCTCATCCCGGTCGATGCCGAGCTGACGTCCCCGGCCTATCTCAAGACCCGCACCGTTCAGATCGACGAATTCATGGCAGCGTTGCCGGCCGATCCGGCCGTCGGCATCATCATACTCGATGCCTGCCGCGACAACCCGCTTGCACGCACGCTGGCCGCTGCACTGCCAAAGAGCCGCTCGCTGGGAGCCGGCCTTGCTCCGGTTGATGCAAAGGTCGACGGCGTCGGCACTGGCGGCGTGCTGATCGCTTATGCGACGGATCCCGGCGCCATCGCCTACGATGGCAACGGTGTCGACAGCCCCTATTCGCTGGCGCTCGCCAAGCACCTCACCCAGCCCGGCGTGGAAATCCAGAGTGCGCTGACACGCGTCCGCGGCGAGGTTACGGAAGCCACGCAGGGTCGGCAGCGGCCATGGCACAATGCTTCCCTGGGGCGCGAGGTTTTCCTGGGCAAGCCCGCGGCGCAGACGGCCACACCGGGCATCGCGCCGCTTGCTGATGCAGCCAAGACGACAGCGGACCCGCCCACCGCAGTCAGCGGCCCGTCATCCTGGGAGATCGAGCAGCGCCTGTGGGATGAAGCATCGAAGAGGAATGCCGTCCCCTTCTACGAGGCGTATCTTGAGCAGTTCCCGAACGGCCGCTTCGCCACGGTGGCAAAGCTCAACATCGATCAGTTGAAGGACCCGAAGGCCGACAAGCAGGTTGCCTCGCTCAGCACAAACGGATCAACCACCAATCCGGGTTCCGCCGTGCGCACCACGGTCGGCATCACCGATGAGATGAAGCAGACGCCCGGCACCGAGCTGACTGAAAATGCGATCGGTCTCGATCGCAACGGCCGCATCGACCTACAATTGCGCATCGAGGCCTTGGGCAACGAGCTTGGCTATGTCGACGGCAATCTTGGGCCGAAGACACGGCAGGCCATCGGTGTCTGGCAGGGTAAGAACGGACTGCCGCAAACCACCTATCTGACGCGCGAGCAATTGGCGTTCCTGGCAATCCAGACCGACCCGATATTGGATACGATACGTGCCAAGAAAGCCGCCAGTCGGATCGACATGGCCCCCTCCAAGAAACAAACCGTGCAGAAGACCCGTACGCTCAAACCGGTGACGCAGCAGAAACCGCGGAAGAAACAGCAAGTCGTCCAGCGCAAGCGCAACAGCGATATAGAAATGCGTGACGGGCCGCCCCCAAGAGACGACGGTGACTTCCTGACAAAAGCCCTGATCTTCGGCACCGGCATTGCGGTGGGCGGTGCGCTCAAGAACTGATCTCGAACAATCGGGGAGCCTTGCCAAGGCAAGGCTCCCCGATTTCTCGTCACTGTCACGGCTGAGGGGCCGACGCCGGCCGCCTTACTCGGTCCTGATCCGCATTTCCACGCGGCGATTGACCGGGTCGTAGGGATCCGCAACGCGAGGATGCGACTTGCCCAGGCCGACAGCTCGAAGCCGGGCCGGCTCGATGCCGTTCGCCGTCAGGAAGGCAGCCACCGACTGAGCCCTTCGCTGCGAGAGGTTCTGATTGTAGCTGTCAGAGCCGGTCGCATCGGTATGACCTTCGACCACAAAGCTGAAGGTACTCAGCCGCTTGTCCTCCAGCGCCCTGGCAAATTCGTCGAGCTCGCTGCGGGCAGTCTGGTCGAGTTGAGCCGAATCCAGGGCGAAATTGATCATCATATCGAGGCCCGCCCTTTGCGGCGGTTTCCCGCTTTTGTCAGCCTTGCCCTTGCACTCTTCCTCGGTTCCAACACAGATTCCGCGCGACGTACCAAGGCTGCCCTGGCTGGTGAAAAATTTCACGATGTCTTCTGATTTCTGAAGCGGATCGGCGGAAACATGCGTGGAGAAAAGAAAGACCGCCAATACCGAGGCTAAGCTGCCCCAACGCATAACCGTCTCTCCTTTCGAGCGGATTTTGCTGGTGCAGACCATATCAAATCGAACGGCAATTGTCTGTGAACAAACTCACGTTGCCGGAATCCGTCACCTGCTAAAGCTGAGACTTGACCCGCGCTCGACCCCGGGCTTGAGTGCGATGCTGCTCTTGTTCGGGTGTTACAGCCATGGCCAATGAACTTGGATATAGATCGGCAAGGGATCTTTTCCTCGCGTGTCCCGCCATCGCCAGGGACATGAAAGCGCCTGCCACCGATCGGCCTCCGCTCGAGTTTTGCCGCGCCTTGCTCGCAGGGCGCGTGCCGGAAGAAGCAATCACCTTCTGTGCCTATCTCCTGCCCGAGCGGGCGGCGGTCTGGTGGGGTCATGAATGTCTGCGCAATCTGGCGGAACTCCTCGCCGGCGTGGATCTGCAATTGCTGGCGATTGTTCACGACTGGGTTGCCGAGCCGGAAAACCCGCGTCACCGAGCCGCCTTGAGCAGCGTCATCGATGTGTCACCCATCACCCCGGCTGCCTGGATTGTCCTTGCAGCGGCATGGCAGGACCCGGCCTTCAACATGACCTCGACCGGATATCCGGCCGCACATGCCGTCAATGCCGGCATTCTGACGGGGCTGGCGAGCGTCTCGCTGGTGGATCGCTTCACAGTGCTTTCAGCCTTCGTGGAAATGGGCATCCAGATCGTGGAGATGGAAGCGCAACGGCAATCGACCGACGGCTCCAGGCTTTCCGATTGGTCGAGGCGAGCCCCTTCAGCCTAGATCCGGCATCACTGGCAGCCGCTTTGCGCCCATTTGGCCAACGCTACCTTGAAGCGCGTGCCCAGGGGATGCTGCAGGCGCATGACGGACACGTCATTGGTAGCAAAATTCTTCGCCTGCTCGCAAAGCCGCGCCTCATTCCACTGATGGCAGCCGTCGCAGTGCTTGCCCTGCCACATCGACTTGTCGAGGCCTTCGACCGGGCTGAAGAGCGGCTCGCCCATGATGAGCTGGGCAATGCTCTTGCCATCGATTGCCGGGTCGCCGAATTTGATCGGGCGATCGAAGAAGATCGGCTCGTCGGTTTCCAGCTTCGGTATCTTCTGACGCAGGACATCGAGCGCTAGTTGGTCGCCGTTTTCTTGGCTTGCCGTCACGCCGGTATTGCGCGTCCCGGAGTTCGCCTCCTCTTGCGGTGGACGCGCTTCTCCCACAATCAGCGGCGCATTGAGATCGACCTTGTGCAGCACGACCTCGGTGGTCAGCGAGACATTGATCCAAGGCCGCTGCTTGCCGTTTGTCGCCTTGAAGACGTCGCTGGTCACTCGGTTCACGGCTTCGGTGATGGAAATGTTGGTTTCGCCGATATGTTGCAACAGCGCTTTGGTGAAAGGTGAGTGATCACCCGATCCGTCATAGGTCAGCTGGTTTGGACTGGCGGCGAAGGCGACCAGCGTGCCGGCGCCGCCATTCTCGATCGGAATCTCGGCAAGACCACTGCTTGCACCCTTGACGCCGGCAGTCTTTGCCAGGACCTGCGCAAGCGGATTGTCGCGGCAGGCGTCCAGGAACACCAGCCTTATGCTGGTTTCGCGCGACATCTGCCGCAGGACGAAATCGACCGAGACCGCCTCGAAATCGAGCGAGGTCTCGTCCTCGAGAGCGGCGTCGATCGGAAGCAGGTAATTCTTGCCCGACACCTGCAGCCCGTGGCCGGCATAGAAGAAAAGCGCGACGTCGGCACCTCGCACCTGCTTTGCAAACTGGGCGACCGTGGTCTGCGTCTGCTGTTTTGTGAGGTCAAAGCCGGAGACCACTTCGAAGCCTAGGGCCTGCAGCCGCTCGGCCATGGCCTGGGCATCGCGTACCGGATTGGGAAGCGCCGCCGCATGTTCGTACTGCGAATTGCCCAGCACCAGCGCGACGCGGCGTTCAGCGCTGGCGACCGTCAGACCCAGGAGCAGAACGAACACGGCCAGTACGGTGGCACGGAGCATGCCACCGGAGAAGGCGATCGCACGGGAACCCACGACGGCCTCAATTGGCGAGCTTGCTGGTGGAGAATTCGATCCGCCGGTTGAGCGCCTTGTTCTTGGGCGTATCGTTGGCGGCAACAGGCCGTTCCTCGCCGTAGCCGGCAGCGCTGATCTGGTTGCGCGGCACGCCGTCGACAATCAAAGCATCAGCCACGGCTTGGGCCCGCCGCTCCGACAGCAGCTTGTTTGCTTCCGGCGATCCGTCGGAATCGGTATAGCCGGACACCTCGACCTTGAGTGTCGGGCATTTGCCGACGACCCCTTCAACTTCTGTCAGCAGCGGACGGCTCCTGGCATCGAGCCTGGCGCTCGCGGGGCGAAAATAGATGGCGCCGGTGCGCGAGAGTACGGCAAATCTGTTGAGGCATTCCTCATCGCTGAAATTGGCTTTCGCGGCATCGGTGGTGACGGGACCAACCGCGCCTGCAGCGACAGTCTGGATCGCGGCCGGCTTGCTGCCGTCCACGGCGAAGACGAAATCGAAGGAAACCGACGCTGTCGGCACGATGTTGGTCACATTCGCCGCCTGTTGCAGCTTTTCGACGTTCGGCAGCAGGCCAAAATCCTCAACGCGAACCGCCACCGGTGCCTCCGAAGCGACAGAGACCTGGGTGTCGCTGATCATGGTGACGACGACACTCGCCTCCAGCTCCTTGTCGACACCATGCAGGTTGAGGCGGAACGGCAAGGTAGTCTTGACCCGGCGCTTGCTTGCAAGATCGGCGAAAGCCGCGGGGTTCACCTTTGCTGTCACTTCCGCCGTCGGGTAATTGAATGTCTCGAAGAACAGGAAGCGCATGCGGACGTTGCGGAGATCGACGCCGGTGTCGACTGAATTGAGGTCAAAGCTGATCTTGGCGTCACCGGCCGAACTCAGCGTGCCGGTGATGTTCCTGATCTTGTTGGTCTCGACGATGGTGTTCTTCTTGACCGACTGGTAGGTGAGCACGGAAGCGGACGGATCGAGCGTCCAGTTCGGCGCGGCGCCCGCCGCCGTCTCCAATCCGCAGAACAGCAAGCCAAGGAGGGCGATGCCGATCAGGCCGATAGCTTGCGGCGCGGGCTTTGCCCGCCGCCAGTCTGTAGCAACTTCAAACATGGAGCGCCCCTGCCAGGACAACCAGTTCTCGTAGGCTGCAGCATAAAGCAATTGTGTTTGTTTGGCGAGAAAATCCAGCAATCGGCGACCTCCGACGGCAGGGGCAACCGCGCGACCAGCGCAGGCTTCGTGCTTCGCAAAGCTTTGCGGGAAGCGGGGCTCCGACACGCTTGCAGTTTCGCGGCATGGCAAATCCTTGGCTGCTCTGTCATTCGATCAGCAGCAGGAACGCAGCTTGTGGCGCAGCGGTCTGTTAGCGAATTCACATTTTGCCGCGCAGTTTCCCCGGGCGTGTCACGCCGAACCTGACCGCGCGACGCGCCATGGGGCCTGGCGGCCTCTCCCGATGCGATAGATGCCCAGGCTGTGGCACAGAGCCATCAGAGACAATGGCAGGGTCGGGTACGGAGATATACTTCCGCACCCGACTGCGGAAACGCTTTAGCGCGTCGCACCGTTGCGCTTGACGAAGTCGAGCACGACCCGGTTGAAGATTTCCGGGCGTTCCCAATAGGCCGAGTGCCCGCATTCCGGAACGACGAACTTTTCGGCGCCAGGGATACGGCTGTGCTGGATGCGCATCATCGACGGCGGCGTGTAGAGATCGGCATCGCCAGTCATCACCAGGACCGGCAGTTTCCAGGCGGCCAGATGGTCCCAGACCACCTTGTTGGCATAGCCCTGCCCTTTCATCTCACCGATCTTGGCCTTGTGCTCCAATTCGAGCCATGCCGCATGCCCCTGCGGGTCGAGATGGCGATAGGATGGGCTGAGTTCCTTGAAGTCGCCAGCCAGATCGTCGAACCCCTCCGGATAGATCAGCTTGTAGATGGCGCGATAATCGTCATTGGTGACGCCGACGATGGTGTTGACGAGCACCAGCGACTGGACCCTATCCTCATGCGAGACGGTGAAGTCGGTGGCGACCATGCCGCCGGCCGCGGTGCCGACGAGGTGGATCTTCTTGAGGCCGAGATGGTCGATCAGCTTGAGCAGGTCCTCCGAGCCGGTGCCGGGCTTTTCCGGATCGCCGAGCTTCGAATTCAGGCGGCCGCGGCGGGAGTAGCCGATCACGCGGTAGCCGGCATCCGCAAACACCGGTTGCTGATAACCCCAGACAGCACCGCTGCCGGTGCCGGCATGCAGGAGAACGATCGCCTCGCCGTCGCCGCCCGTATCGAAATACCAGATCGAATGGCCATCGCCGACGTCGAGTAATCCTTCCTTCTGCGCTTTCTGCTTCGGCAGGGGTGCCGGCACGACACCAGGATCTTCCTTGCTCTCGGTTGCGGCCGCGGCCGCATATGGCTGCATGGCCACCGCCGATGCGGCGGCCCCCAGCAAGGCCGCCTTGAAGGCCATGCGGCGGCTGATGACGCCCCCGGAATTGTCAGACTGCATTTCTCCCTCCTCTGAACGTACCCATCCGTGGCGGCGCTTCAATCCGCTTCGCTGGCTCGGGTTTCTTTCTGAACAGCGCGATGGTCGAAAGATTGGGCTGAATCGTCAAACAACTAATTCGCAAGGCCGTGTGACGAAACCTGCTGATGGACTGGCTACCAGGAGCGTGCGGCCAGCAGCCATGAGATCAAGGCGGCAGCGACACCGGCCGCCCCCAGCACAAGCAGGGTCACCGGCATGCTCACGGCATCCGCCATGCCGCCGAAGGCCAGTGCCCCCAGCGCATTGCCGCCGATGCTGGCGAAGAGCCAGAGTCCTATCGTGGTGCCGCGATAGGCGTCGGGTGTTTCGATCTGCATGACGGATTGTGCCGCGATTGCGGTGAAAGTGCCCGACGCTCCCATCAGCGCGGCAAGGCCGAGCGCAACGAACCAGTTCTGGACCAGTCCCATGACCACCACTGCCGCGGTACCGGCGGCCATCCAGATATAGCTGCGCTGCAACTCCTCCAGATGTTGCGTCTTGCGCTTGCGCAGCGTGATCGAGATTCCGGCGAGCAGCGCGCCGGTGCCAACGGCGGAAAGTATCTGCCCCAACCCGCTCGCGCCGCGCTTGTACATGCCGTCGGCAACCGCCGGCAGCACTTCCAGCAGCCCGCGCGGCACCAGCGCGGTGATCGTGGTGATCGTCATCGCCTGAGTCAGCCAGCCGTTCGCCCAGATATGGCGTGACGCCTCAACTAATTGGCTGGTTATCCCTTCCCGAGGTGCGACACCGCCTTCCCGTGTCCGGGGTCGAAGAAAGGCCAAGGCCGCCAGCATCGGCAAGGTCATCAGGATGGCCGCGGCGATCGTTCCGCCGGGATCCGTCTTCTCCAGAAGCAGGCCGCCGACCGCAGGACCGACCAGACGCGCGGCGTTGAAGTTGATGGAGATCAGCGTGATGGCGTTGGAGAGTGCCTCGCGCGAGACGATCAGCGGCACAAGGGTCAGCCGGATCGGCGTGTTGGCGCTCGAGGTAAGACCGAACAGCAGCGCGAGAACGCTCAGCATCCAGATGTCGAGCACGCCGAGCATGAACAGGACACCGAGTGCCAGCATGAGGATGCCGAGCAGCGCCTGCGTGGTCAACGCACCGCGTTTGATGTCGACGCGGTCGGCCAGCACGCCGAAAAACGGACCAGCAAACAGCGTCGGTGCAAACAGCAGGAATGAGACGATGCCGACCCAGGCGGCGGATTGCGTCAGCGTCCAGCTGAACCAGCCGATAACGACACGGTTGACCCAGATGCCGGTTACCGAGACGAAGTTCGCCGCGAGATAGAGGCGAAAACTCGTGCTGTTGAGTGCGTTGAGGTGCATGACGGTAATCGCGCGGACAGGAGGACGACAGGTTGCCGTTCGCGCGGTGCTCTATTGGAATGGCGTGGATCGATTGGCGCCAGGAGGCTCTTCCCGGCGCCAGAGACTGCTTGCGTCAGGCGGCTTCGTAACCGGCAATGCCCTTGATCTCGAGGAAATCCTCCAGACCGTATTCGGCGTATTCGCGGCCGTTGCCGGACTGCTTGTAGCCGCCGAACGGCATCGCCGCGTCCCAGGCTGGGTAATTGATATGGACGTTGCCGGTGCGCATGCGGGCCGCGACCTTCCGGGCGTTCTCGATATCCCTGGACTGGATGTAGGAGGCGAGCCCGTAGACCGTGTCGTTGGCCAGTTCCACCGCGTGGTCGACACTGTCATAAGGCAGGATCGACAGCACCGGCCCGAAGATCTCCTCGCGCGATATGCGCATGTCGGGCGAGACATCCGCAAACACCGTCGGGCGCACGAAATAACCGCGGTTCAGGCCAGCGGGGCGGCCCGGACCGCCGGTCAGCAGCGTCGCCCCTTCATCGATGCCGCTCTGGATCAGGTCCTGGATCTTGTCGAACTGGATCTGGCTGACCACCGGCCCGAGATCGATGTCGGGCGCATTGGCCGGTCCCACCGCGAACTTCTCCGCTGCCGCCTTCGCGATGGAGGCGGCCTCGTCATGCCGATCGCGCGGCACGAACATGCGGGTCGGCGCATTGCAGGACTGACCGCTGTTGCCGAAGCAGCCGGCGACGCCCTTCTCCACGGCAACCGAAAAGTCGACGTCGGGCAGCAGGATGTTCGCAGACTTGCCGCCGAGTTCCTGGCTGACACGCTTGACGGTATCCGCCGCCGCCTTCGCCACCAGGATGCCGGCGCGGGTCGAGCCGGTGAATGACATCATGTCGACGTCGGGGTGGTTGGCCAACGCCTGGCCGACAGTCGGGCCATCGCCATTGACGAGGTTGAAGACGCCCTTGGGCACGCCCGCCTCTTCGAGGATTTCGGCAAAGATGATGGCGTCGAGCGGCGCGACCTCGCTCGGTTTCAGCACCATGGTGCAGCCGACAGCCAGCGCAGGTCCGACCTTGCAGGTGATCTGGTTGAGCGGCCAGTTCCAGGGCGTGATGAGACCGGCGACCCCGATCGGTTCGCGCACCACCATCTGCCGGCCCTTGGCCTGCCGGAACGGATAGTCGCGCAGCACCTCGGCCGTCTTCTTCAGGTGCGACAGGCCGATGCCGACCTGCCATTCCAGCGAAAACTCGCTCGGAGCCCCCATCTCGCGCGAGACGACAAGCGCAAGATCCCGGCTGCGCTTCTTGTAAACATCGATGATGCGGTTCAGGAGATCGAGCCGCTCCGCCACGCTGGTAGAACCATAGCTCGCAAAGGCCCGCTTCGCTGCGGCAACGGCCTTGTCGACATCCGCCTTCGAGCCGAGTGAAATCTCGGCGAAAGCCTCCTCGGTCGAGGGATCGATGACGTCCAGCCGCCTCGGCTCGACCGGGTCGACCCAGGCGCCGTCGATATAGAACTGCAGATCATGAGACATGGTTTCCTCCAGTGCTTGATTTGCTTCGGCCCGAGCCAGCCTGGCCAGGCGTGACGCGGGCTAAGCCGGCCCGGTTAAGTCAAAACGGCCCACGGCGCTGGCTGTCATGGACACGCGGCCGGACGGTCCCTCGATCCAGAGGCTGTCGCGCTCCTTGCCGGCACCGGCGCGGGCGGTGAGTTTGTGCCCGGCAATGGCGGGCGACACGCCGCGGTAGACAAAACGACGTGGAACGCCCGCATCCTCCGCTGCCAGGTTGAGAAGCAGTGTCGCCTGGATCGGCGCGTGCACGACCAGGCCTTCGTAGCCCTCCGTCTCGACAGCATAGGGAAGATCGTAGTGGATGCGATGCCCGTTGAAAGTGATGGCGGAGTATCGAAACAGGAAGGTCGGCGACGTCGCCACTGACCAGTCCCGGCTTGAACGTCGCACTGTTTCGGCTTCCTCGCGCGCCAGCCGCTCGGCAGTGCGAGGCGACTGTCGGGCCGCTTCCCGATAAACGATATCGTGGCGTTCCCGCACGGCGACGCCACGCTCCGTCACATAGTCGCGCTCGACACCGACGAACCACAATTCTCCGGAACGCCCATCTTTGCGTGCAACATCGGCGATAGTCGAGATGCGTCGCACACGATCGCCGACGCGCAGCGGATCGAAGGTTTCGATCCAGCCACCCGCCCACATGCGGCGTGGCGCCGGTACCGGCGGCAGTTCCCGGTTCTTCATCGGATGACCGTCTGGCCCGAGTTCTCCCATCCGGGCGATCGAAGGCGCCAGGCACCAGTGGATGCCGAGCGGCGCCAGACCCGCAGGCACGACGGCGAGATGAGGATCGAACACGGCGCGGAAACTCTCCACGAGCCGTCCCGTCACGACATCTTCTTCTTCGCTTCTGCGGCCGATCCACTCGGCAAAACTCGTCATGCCACTGCCTCCGCGCGGCCCGCCCTCGGGCCGGCCAAAATCCCGCGCTCCGGCCAACGCGCCCGGAACGTTTCGCCTGCTTTTGTTTTCGGCTGGTGATCAGCCGAACATCCCGGAACGAGATGTCTTAGAACGAGATGCCGCCGCCGCTGGAGCGGCGCTGCACAAGGAAATAGAAGATCATCGCAACGATGCTCATCATCGCCGACCACAGAAGACCCAGCGCTGCCACCTCGCTGAACTGGCCGTTGATGGCCTGGTCGAAGATCGCGACCGCGATGGTCTTGGTATCGGGTCCTGCCAGGATGATCGCCGTCGACAGGTCGCGCGATGCATTGAGGAACACGAACAGCCAACCTGCAACGATCGACGGCATCAGCAGCGGAACCACGATGCGGCGCAGCATGCCGAGCGGCGTTGCCCCGCAGACGCCCGCCGATTCCTCCAGCTCCTTGTGAAGCTGCAGCGAACCGGTGAAGGTGTAGCGCATGCCGAACGGCAGATAGTGAACGACGAAGGCGATGACGACGATGGTCAGCGTCGAATAAAGCGGGATCGGCGAACGCAGCGCCAGATCCATCATCGCGACGCTGAGCACGATTGAGGGGATCAGCATCGGCAGCGCGATCATCTGGTCGAGCGCCGTGTGATAAACACGCCGCCTCGCCACCAGCCAGCCGCAGATCACCATCAGCAGCATCGTGACCGTGGCAGCCGACGCCGACACGATCAGCGTGTTGGTGACCAGTTCCAGATAACGGTCGTCGGTTAGCACCAAGGCGAAGTTGTCGCTCGTCAGCGACGAAAACGCCGACCAGCGCACCGGGCGAATGAAGGGCGTGACGGCGACCCAGAGCAGCATCAGCAGCGGCAGCACCAGCACGATCAGCACGTTGAGCAGGACGATGCCGCCACACACCCAGCGCGCCCAGCCCAGGGCCAGCGGCCGCGGCTTGTAGCCCTTGCCGGTCACCGTCGCGAAGCGCGACGCGTTCATGGCGAGGCGACTGTAGAGATAGAGCAGCCCGGCGACGACAATGGTCAAGGCGACGGAGAAGGCGCTGGCGTAGCCGATCTGCGGCGGAACGGTGCGGATGCTGTCATAGATGTCGGTCGTCAGCAGCTTGATGCCGGCACCGGTGCCGACCAGCTTCGGGATGTCGAACGCCTGCAGTGACCGAATGAAGATGAACAGCGCTGCCGCGAAGGCTGCCGGTGCGGCCAGCGGGATGGAGACCCTGCGCATCATCTCAAAGACATTGGCGCCGCTCATGCGGGCTGCCTCCTCGAGCTCGGCATTGGCCATGCGGAAACTTGCGGCAAAAAGCAGGAAGGTCAGCGGAATCCAGCCAAACCCTTCGATGATGACCATGCCGGCCATTGAATTGACGTTGAACAGCAGACCACTGCCACCGGCCAGCCTGTAGAGGTCGTTCAAGGGCCCGGTCGGTCCGAGGAAGAACAGCCATGCCGGCACGTAGATGACGCCTGGAATGCTCAGCGATACGACCGTCATCAGATAGGCGAGATCGCGAAACGGCGCATTGGTGCGCTCGACGATCCAGGCCAGAGAACCACCCATGAGGATGGCCAGCACGGTCGACAGCAAGGCGAAGACAACGGAATTGATCGTGCTCTGCAGAAAATGCCCGTTGGCCGCGAGGCGTGCGAAGTTCTCCAGCGTGAAGGCGCCGGACGAACCATCGGGCATGATCTCGAACAGGCTGTTGCGCACCAGCGCGACGAAAGGCGGTAGGACGAGACAGCCGACAATGACCACCATCACAAGCGACAGCAGCCAGAGCGGATCGCGGTAACGCCGCCCGGCCCCGGAAATCCGGGGCCGAGCGTCCTGGGAGGAACCATCAATGATGGCCGTCATTTGAACAGCTCGTCATAGATCTTGAGCCAGGTCTTGAGTGGCTCGGCTTCCTGCGAGGCAACCTCAGGCGACAGCAAGGTGAACTTGAAGTTGCCGGTCTTGGGGCTGATCGCGGGGATCTTGGCCTGCACGTTCGGATGGCCGGGCGGGTAGTTGGCTTCGCGGATGATCTGCGCGCCGTCCTCGGAGAACAGATATTCGAGGAAGAGCTTGGCGGCATTCGGATGCGGTGCGTTCTTGACGATGGCGATGGCACCGAGATTGGCAACCAGGGGTTCCATCTTCACCCAGCCGATCGGCGCACCCTTCGCCTTGCTGATCTCCGCGTGATGGTTGTAGGTCATCACACCGATCTCGTACTGGCCGGAGATCACCTTGTCGATAGCGACGCGCTGGCTGCCCGGGTCACGGGCAATCTGCTGCTGGGAAAGCTTGCGCAGATAGTCCATGCCCTTCTCTTCGCCCATCGTCTGCAGGATGTTGCCGATGAAACCGGGAGGGCCTGAAACGCCGCGCGTATCGGTCCAGACCATCTTGCCCTTCCATTTCGGGTCGAGCAGATCCTCGTAAGTCTTCGGCGCCTGGTCGGCGGGAACCAGATCGGTGTTGTAGGTGGTGGTCAGGAACAGCGTGTAGATGCCCGAATAGAGCTTCGACGCCGGCTTGAACATCGGGTCGTAATCGGCAAGCGCCAGCGGCTGGTACGGCTCGATCAGGTTGGCGGCGCTGAGCGGAGCGATCGCGGTGCCAGGCGTATCAAAGAGATCGGCTTCCATCTTGCCGACACGCGCCTGGCTGGTCAGCTTCAGCACGGTATCGGCATCTCCGGTCGTGGCATACTTGACCTCGATGCCGTATTTCTTCTGGAAGCCCTCAGCCAGCGGGCGCACGACCTGCGGAACGATCAGGCCCGTGTACCAGACCATCTGGCCTTCGGCCTTGGCGGCATCGATGAGTTCCTGTGACGGATCGGCAAAAGCCGAAGCACCTGCCAGCGACAGCGCCAGCGTGGCTCCGGCCAGCCTCAAAAGAGTGCGGCGGGTATTGTTCAAAGAGTCCTCCCTTGTGTGGCCGGCTTGTTGGCAAGCCGTGTGGCTTGGTTGCTGCCAAGTCTCACTGATGGTGCATGTTGCTTGCCGGGCCCCTCAATCGTCAAACGACTAAAAAGACCCCATCCGTGAGGAATCCTCAACCGGAAGCCAAGCCCGACGATGCCGATACCCCTGCCGATCCTGAAGAGCCAGGCACGAAACCGATGCCATTCAGAAACGTCGCGATCGTTGCCGCGACGAGGTGGGGCGTCTCGATCGCCATCACATGGCCCGTGTCCAGAACAAGCGATTGCGCTTTTGGAATCCGGGCCGCGATTTCCGCGACATGAGCCGGCGGCCGAAAGCTATCGCGCGATCCCGCTGCCACCAGTGTCGGACAGGGCAGGCCCGCAAGATCGGCCGCAAGATCGAGGCCGATCAGCATGCGCCATGTCGCAGCAGAACTTGCCGGATCGGGCAGCGGCGCGCCATTGCTCGCCTGCGCCGGCGTCCCCTCCCGCGCGCTTTTCTCCAGCAGTTCGATCTTCTCGATCGTTGCGGCATAGTTGCCTGGAATAAGGCCGGTCGAGGGGGCAAGAAGCGCGAGTGCCGCCACGCGCGCCGGCCATTTTGCGGCAAACCGTATCGCCACCGACGCGCCGAGCGCCGCGCCGACAACAACGACCGGTCCAGCGATTTCCAGCCTGTCGAGAATGCCGGCAAGGTCGGCAGCCGGGGTATCCAGGCTCAACGATCCGGCGATGCGGTCAGACTGGCCGGCACCGCGCTGATCATAGCGAAGAACGCTCCAGCGCTCGCCGAGGTCCGCCACGATCCCGTCAAAACTCTCAAGCCGGCCACCCATTTCGTGCACCAGGACGAGCGTACCGACGTCGCGCCGCCGATGCTCGTAACGGAAGCGTGCACCATTGGCCTCAATCCACTGCGTCCCCATCCCTGCTCCTCCTGCAACCGGTCTTTGCGACAGGGCACGGCATGCTGTTCATATCGTCAACCGATAGAAACTGACCAACCGTTGAGTTCTTCTAGGCCAGCGCCGCTTTGCTATGGGCGCCACCACTTGGATGAGAATAGCTCAACAAACGTTACGCTTAAGTCGGTTGACGGACCAAGGCCCATCCAAGAACTGTGGCGGCAGTTGTCCGCCCCTTGGGCAACATGAACGACAGTGCAGAGAAGCAGAATGCGGCGGTGTGCGAATGCCGCGGGCGTGGAGGCGTGATGAGACTTGCCGGCATGGCTGCCAAGACAGCTTCGGTGATCGGTATTGGCCAAACGGACTGGCCCGCGGATCACGCCCGGGTCAGAGCAGGCCAGAAACCGCATGATTCTTATGGCTACGCAGCCGAGGCATTTGTCGCTGCTCTTGCGGATGCCGGCATCTCCCGGACGGATGTCGATGGTCTGATTGTCGGGCCGACGGTTGCCTATGAGCGCGTTGCGAACTGCTGGGGCTGGATGTCCGCTGGGGCGGTCAGGCCGACGCGATGCTTGCCGTCCTCGAAGCCTGCATGGCCATCCACGCCGGCCAGGCCGAAGTCGTCGCCCTGGTCTACGGCAATGACCAGCGTTCGGCCGCGGTGAACTATGGCGGCGCCGATGCACAGGGTGGTTCGGCCTTCCTGTCCTACATCTACCACGCCCCATGGGGCTTCACCTCGCAAGGTGCGCTCTATGCCTTGATGGCGCGGCGCTACATGCAGGAGCGAGGCATGAGCGAAGCGGAACTCGCCGAAGTTGCCGTCGCGCAGAGACTGGCCGCGTCACGCAATCCGCAGGCGCTGATGCGCAAGCCGATCACAGTCGAGGACTATCTCGCCTCGCCCTACATCTGCGAGCCGCTGCACCTGTTCGACTATTGCCTGATCAATGATGGCGGCGTCGCCCTGATCATCGCCGAAGCGGGCAAGGCCAGGCGCATCGGCCGGGCCCCCGTGCCGATCCATGGCATCGGGCGGCACGATCTCAACACCGGCGCCACCAGCCTCGAGCCTCGCCTGACCGACTTCTACCAACCGGCGCAGCAGGCCGTCGGCGAGCAGGTCTTTTCGATGGCCTCGCTTGGCCCCTCGGACATGGATGCACTGCAGATCTACGACAGCTTTTCGCTGCACATCCCATTGGCGCTGGAAGGCTACGGCTATTGCCGGACCGGAGAAGCCGGCAAGTTCATGAGCGAGCATGGCATTTCGCTTGCCAAGGGCCTGCCGGTGAACACCGGCGGTGGACATCTGTCGGAAAGCTACATGCAGGGCTGGAACCACCAGCTCGAGGCGGTGCGGCAACTGCGCGGCGAAGCCGGCGAGCGCCAAGTGCCCGACTGTCGCCATGTCCACTACAGCTCCGACGTTGCCGGCAAGGCCGTCTCGATCATCTACGGACACTGAGCCATGGCAAACTCCCAACGCGTCCTGTCGCTTTACGACCTGCCCCTGTGGGACAGCATGGAACGCCAGAAAATGGCGTTGCCGAGATGTGCGCATTGCGAGCGCTTCCGCTATCCGCCGGGACCAATCTGCGGCGAATGCAATTCGATGGACTACGAATGGGCCGAAATCTCCGGCGAAGGCACCATCCTGTCATGGGTGGTCTTTCACCGGCAGTATTTCGAGGACTACCCGCAACCCTACAATGTCATTGCCGTGCGGCTGGCCGAGGGGCCGATCGTCGTTTCCAATCTTGTTGGCGAGGAACCACAAGGGAGCTGGATCGGCAGGCCGGTATCGATAACTTACCGGCGTCATCTCGACAGAACCCAGCATGCTTTCAAGCTGAAAGCCGCCGACACCAGCAGCTGAACCGAGGATAAGATGCGCGAAAACGAAGTACTCGTCGTAACCAAGCACGGCCGGATGCCGACTTTCACGGTCCGCCCGGATGGCGGCGGCCCCTACCCCGTCGTCATTCTCTACATGGATGCCCCCGGCATTCGCGAGGAGCTGCGTGACATGGCGCGGCGCATCGCGGCCCAAGGCTACTACTGCGCCCTGCCTGATCTCTACTACCGGCTGGGAACGGTGCGTTTCGACCTGCCGCGCCGGGACGATCGCATGTCTGCCGTCGTCGGCGCGTGCCTGCGCAGCATCGACAACGACACGGTCAACGAGGACACCGCCGGCCTGTTCGGCTATCTCGACGGTGAAGCGGACGCCAAGAGCGACAGGGTTTCCTGCGTCGGATTCTGCATGAGCGGACGCTATGTCGTGTCGCTGTCGGCCTATTTCGGCGACCGTTTTGCATCGGCCGCGTCCCTCTATGGCGTCGGTCTTTTCACCGAAGACGACGGCTCCCCGCACAAGCTGATGTCGCAGGTGAGAGGCGAGCTCTATTTCGGCTTCGCCGAGACGGACACGGCGACGCCTCCGGAAACGATTGCCGCGATCGAACAGGCGATCAAGGCAACGGGCGGTAATCATGAAAGCCAAATTCACCCCAACAGCCGCCACGGCTACTGCTTCACCGCCGGACGCGCCTACCAGCCTCAGGCAGCGGAAGCGACCTGGGCAAAGATGTTCAAGCTGTGGGAACGCACACTGAAATGAAGCCTGCACGTCCCTATGAAGGGCTGACGGTCATCGAGGCCGTCAGCGGCCCGCCTGGCGGTGCGCTTCGGCTTGCGGCTGCGATGGCCGGGCGCATCTTCGCCGACCTCGGCGCGAAGGTGATCCAGGTCGAGGACCATGCCTCTGCCGACGAGGCGACATCCGCAATCCCGGAGGCTCTGCGGCGATTCCTTTCAGCGGGGAAATCGGTGGTCGATTGCAGCCTTGACGGTGCATTCCTGACCGGCATCCTGCGCAAGGCCGATGTTGCGATCCTCGACCCTCAGGTCCATGGCGCGATCCCCGCCGATGATCTGCCGAAGAAGATCGCACTGCTTTCGCTTTTCGGCGGCAGAAATGCCGAAACCGACATCACGGCAACCGAATTCACGGTCGCGGCACTGGGCGGCTTCCTGAACATGGTGGGCGACGCCGAGCGCCAGCCCTTGAAACTGGTCGGTCACCAGGAAGCCTATGCGCTCGCCCTTGCCGCCTTCTGTGGCCTCTCCGCTTCCCTCGCCAGGGAACCAGGCTCGGATAGTGCGGCGACGATACGCGCCAGCCTGCTGGACATCGTCGTCTGGCTGAACTGGAAGGCCGTTCCGCTGGAACCGGATGCGCCAACGCCACCGGGGCGCGCCGGTGCGTCGGCAGAATGGCGCATCGTGCGTTGCGCCGATGGCTGGATCGCGCTGGTCTACCAGGAGCCGGACTGGCCGCATCTGCGCATGATGGTCAGGGATGAGCGGATCGGCCAGGACAAGTTCGCCACGCGCCAGGGGCGCCTTGAGAACGCCGTCGAGCTCGCCGAGGTCATCGAGCACGCATTCCTTTCGCGCACGCGCCGGCAGTTGCATGAAGAAGCGCTGTCGTTCCGGCTCCCCTTAGGACCGGTATGGGCGCCCGAAGAAGCGCTTGACGATCCACACAATGCAGCGCGCGCACTGTTCGAGGAATTACCGCATCCGCCCAAGGCGCAAGGCACGATTTTTGCGCCGCGCCTGCCGGTGCTGTGGAACGGTTCTGCATTCTCCAACACGATCGGAACCACGCCGGTCGCAACAGCGGTCGGCATATCGTGAGTGTACTTGAAGGCTGCCGTGTCCTCGATCTCGGCATCATCACCGCTGGCGCGGCGACATCTGCGATCCTGGCCGACCTCGGCGCCGAGGTTATCAAGATCGAATCCCCGACCTATCGCGATCCTTTCCGGTTGTGGCCAACCGGTGAAGCCAAAGCCGACGACGACATGCCACCGCTGTTTCGGGCCACCAACCGCAACAAGCAGGCGATCAGCATAGACCTCAAGCAGGCTGCCGGCCGCGAGGTCATGCTGCGGCTCGTGGCTTGCAGCGATGTCGTGGTCGAAAACTTCCGCCGCGGCGTACTGCCGAAACTCGGGCTTTCGTTCGAGGCGCTGCGCGCCGTCAACGACCGTATCATCCTCGCCTCGGTTTCCAGCCAGGGCGAGACCGGGCCGGACGCCAGTCATGTCTCCTACGGCTCGACGCTCGAAGCGGTGGCAGGGTTTGCCTGGGGAACCGGCTATCAGGACGACGCGCCGGTGATCAGCGGGCGGGACGTGAATTATCCGGACCAGGTGGCAGCGATCTTTGCCGCCAGCATGATCACCACCGCCCTCCGCTCGGTCCATCAGGGTGGCCCCGGCGTGCATCTCGATCTGTCGCAGCGCGACCTGACATCCTTCCTCATCGGCGAGACCTTCGTTGCGGCATCGATGGGAGAAGAAACCCGCCGCAGCGGAAATGCGCAGGAGCCATTCCTGCTGCAGGATTGCTTCCAGGCTGCGGACGGGACGTGGGTCGCCATCTCGGTTCGTGCTGCCGACCTCGATGCCCTGAACACTTTGCTTGGCCGAAGCATCCAGTTGCACGACGCCGCATTGCGAAGCGCGCTGGCCGCCCATGTCGCGGCGCGGAACAGCGAAACTGCAACCCAATCACTTCAAGAAATCGGGCTGGCGGCTGCGCCGTCTCAGGACGGCGCCGGCATGCTCAAACTCGAAGGTCAAAGTTGGTCGCACGCCATCCAGTGCTTCGACGGCAAACGCGTGAAGGGCTTTCCGTTCCAGATCGATGAAGCGCCGCTGGCGATCAAGCGCCCTGCCCCAGGCATCGGCGCCAACACTGCAACGATCCTGAGCGAGATCGCCGGCTACAGCGCCGACGAGATCACAGCACTTGCAAAAGCCGGTGTCATTGAGCTTGGTTCGGCTTGAGAGCCAGCACCGCCGGCCCCTGCGACTCCGCCAGCCAGGCCTCGAACTCGACCACCTGCTCCATGATCCAGTCGCGGAATTCCATGAGACGGGAATCGTTCTCCGACTGTTTGGCATAGGTCAGGTAATAGGCATTGCCGTTGTCGTGGACGAAGTCGAACGGGGCGACGAGACGGCCTGCGACGAGATCGCCGGCAATCAGCGATATCTGGCCGATGGCGATACCTATGCCTTCGATGGCTGCCTGATAGGCAAGGCTTGAGCTTTCGAAATGCAGGCCACGCTGATCGTCGATATCGTGCCCGCCGGCGGCGTCAAGCCAGTCGCGCCAGTCGTCCGGCCGGGCCATCGAGCACAGCAGCGTCGCCTCGTTCAGTTTTTCGACCGCCATCGTCCCGCCCATCGACGACAGGTAGGCCTGGCTACAAACCGGGACCAGCGCGCTGTCGGCGAGCCTGTGCGCAATCAGGTCGGGCCAGTCGCCCTTGCCCATCTGGATCACCACGTCGGCATCGCCGAGATGCAGCAGGTTGGCCGGCATCGGCAGGAGAGTGGTCGTGAGCTGGATCTGGCGCGTCGGGTAAAGCCGGTGGAACAGCGGCAGGCGCGGCATCAGCCAGCGCAGCGTGAACGTCATCGGGCAATGGATGCGCAGAGAACGCGCCCGGTGTGCGGACATCAGCCGCTTGGTAGCCCGGTTGATCTGTTCGAACGCGTCGCCGAGAGCGATCGAATATTCTCGCGCCTCGTCGGGTATCCTGAGATCGCGGCTCGTGCGCTCGAACAGTTCAAGGCCGAGCACGTCTTCGAGCAGTTTGATCTGACGGCTGATGGCGCCAGGCGTTACAAAAAGCTCTTCGGCGGCCTTGGTGAAGCTGACGTGACGGCCTGCAGCCTCGAAGGCACGCAGTGCGTTGAGCGGAGGAAGACGTTTCGACATGCTCATCCTTGAGAAATACTCATTCGAACATTCCAAATGGTCAATTGACCATCGTCACGATTTCGATTTGTCTAGACGTATGAATTCTGGCGATGTTGACGCAATTTTGCTTGCTAATCAACTACCCCGATGCTCCCTGGAAGAATGATTTTGCAACGACGACAAAGATGATGGCGTTGCAGAAAATGTATGTGGCGATTGATTTTTTCTGAGCCGTAAAAATGAAAAAGATGAAACTCTACGGATCCTCCAGATCGCCTTATGTGCGCAAGGTCTTGATCGCCGCTCACGAGACGGGAGCAATCCGCGATATTGTGGTGGAGCCGATGGTCGTGACGGCCCTGGCCGCGAACCCGACCATGCTCTCGGTCAACCCTCTGGGGCAGATCCCGACGCTGATCCTGGACGACGGCCAGGCGCTGTTCGATTCAAATGTGATCTGTCGTTATCTCGATCTCGTGCCTGGCAAGGCCCAGTTGCATCCGCGCGAAGTTGCCGCGGAAATCGCGATGATGCGCCTGCTGGCACTTGGCGACGGTCTTATCGCGGCGCTCATGAGCCTGCTTTCGGAGAAATCGCGCAACCAGCCGGACCAGTCGGAGCGGCGCCTGGCCGCACTGAAGGAGAAGCTGCCACTGATCTTTGCCGCCCTCGAAGCCGAGGCGCCCGGGATGATGCATGCGCCTTTCGACATGGCGCAGATCGCGATCGCGTCGGCCCTCTCCTACATCGACTTCCGCCTGCCGGCCGACGTTGTCTGGCGTGACGCTTACCCCTCATTGGCAAACTGGTTTGCGGCGCTCAGCCAGCGGCCATCGGTCGTCGCGACGGCCTATTTCGACGAACTGGCGGCGGCCGCCGCCAGTTCCGGAAAACAGGAAAAAGCAGGAAAAGCATGAGCATCAACGGACAAGCCTACATCGTCGGCGCCTACGAGCATCCCACCCGCAAAGCACCCGACAAATCGCTGCCGCAGCTCCATGCCGAGGTGGCGTTCGGGGCGCTCGCCGATGCCGGCCTCAGCAAGGACGACATCGACGGTTATTTCTGCGGCGGTGATGCGCCGGGTACGGGACCGCTGTCGCTGGTCGAATACATGAACCTTAAGGTGCGCCACGCCGATTCCACCAATGTCGGTGGCTCTTCCTACATCCTGCATGTCAACCACGCGGCCCAGGCGATCGCCGCAGGCAAATGCAACATCGCGCTGATCACGCTGGCTGGCAGGCCGCGCAGCGAGGGCCAGCAGAAGGGTGCGCCGCAGCGCATCGACAACCCGGTGCAGCCGGACTTCCCATGGGAACAGCCTTTCGGCATGACCACGCTCAACGCCTATGCGATGTGCGCCATGCGGCACATGCACCAGTTCGGCACGACGCCGGAGCAACTGGCATGGGTCAAGGTCGCTGCCTCGCATCATGCCCAGCACAATCCGAACGCAATGCTGCGCGATGTCGTGACGGTCGAAGACGTAGCGAACTCGCCGGTTGTCGCCGATCCGCTGCGCCGGCTGGATTGTTGCGTCATCAGCGACGGCGGTGGCGCGGTCATCGTCGCCCGCCCCGAGATCGCCCGCAGCCTTAAGCGGCCGCTGGTCAAGGTGCGCGGCGCTGCCGAAGCGATCAAGCATCTTGCTGGCGGCGATGTCGATCTGACCTATTCCGGCGGAGCCCGTAGCGGCGCGCTTGCCTTCGAAGAAGCCGGGCTCACTCCCGCCGACATCAAATATGTCTCGGTCTACGACAGCTTCACCATCACGGTGATCATCCAGCTGGAAGACCTCGGCTTCTGCAAGAAGGGTGAAGGCGGCCGTTTCGTCGCGGACGGCAATCTGATCTCTGGCATCGGCAAGCTGCCGTTCAACACGGACGGCGGCGGCCTCTGCAACAACCACCCCAACCATCGCGGCGGCATGACCAAGATCATCGAGGCGGTGCGCCAGTTGCGCGGTGAAGCCCATCCCGCCGTGCAGGTCGCCAATTGCGATCTCGCCATGGCGCACGGCACCGGCGGCCTGCTCGGCACGCGCCACGGCTCGGCGAGCCTCATCCTCGAACGCGAATAGGAAGCATCATGTCCATCTTGTCGAACACGCTACCGCATCACCCGGAAATCCAACCGTTCTGGTCCGCGCTCGAGGAAGGCCGTTTTCTGGTGAGGGGTTGTCGCAGCTGTGGGCGGGTGCACTGGTATCCCCGTGCCCATTGCCCCTTCTGCACCAGCGCCGACACCGAATGGCGGGAAGCCAGCGGTCGTGGAACGATCTATTCCTACAGCATCATGCGCCAGGCCAAGCCTCCCTACGCCATCGCTTATGTGTCGCTCGAGGAAGGTCCGACGATGATGACCAACATCGTCGACAGCGACCTGGAAGCGATCCGCATTGGCAAGGCGGTGGAGATTGCTATCCAACGGCAGCCCGACGGCGACGTGCTGCCGATGTTCAAGCTCGCCTGAGCACGCCGTCGCGATGAATTCTCAAGCAGGCTTGCCGAAAGCTCGCTTGATCATCGCGCCACGCGTCTCGAAGCTCCCAATCAAGAAAAATCAGAGAGGAAACCGTCGATGCCCGCCCCCATATCCCGCACGCTTGCCGAGTTTGCGGCCAAGCTGAAATATGAAGACATTCCCGACCTGGCGGTCGAAGCGATCAACACCGGCATGGCCGATACCGTCGGCGTCATGATGTCGGGCATCGGCACATCGGTCTCCAACATCGTCCTGGCCGAACTCGGCACGCGCGGCAGCAAGGGCGATGCCCGCATCTTCCTCGGCAAGGAACGCGCCTCGACGACCGAAGCGGCCTTCGTGAACTCGGCCACCACCACCAGCGTCGTCTATGACGACGTCGCTTTCTCCGGCTGTCACACCAGCACGATCCTGATGCCGGCGCTGATTGCCGAGGCCGAAGCCAGCGGCGCTTCCGGAAAGGATGTCATCCGTGGCTACGCCGCCGGTTACGAGGCCTGGGCGCGCCTTTCGGAACGCGACCCCGACTCCTATGCCGGCAAGGGCTGGCATGCGACGGCGGCGTTCGGTCCGACGGCGGCTGCAATCGCCATCAGCAGCCTGCACGGCTTCGACCCGGACACCACCTTGCGCGCCATCGGCATCGCTGCCGCGATGCCCGGCGGCATCACGGCAAGTTTCGACACCGATGTCGGCCCCTTCCAGGTCGGACGCGGTGCGGCTGCCGGCGTCATGGCGGCGCGGCTGGCCAGGGCCGGCATGACGACCCCGAATGACGGACTGGAACGCAGCGGTCGCGGTATGCTGGTCGCGCTTTCCCCAAAGGGTGCAGTCGACCTCGACACGCCGATCGAGGATCTCGGCAAGGCCTGGCGGCTGGAAACCGTCGGCATCAACGTCAAGCAGTATCCGTTCGGCAACATGAACCAGCGTGCCATCGACGGAGCTCTCGATCTCGTCCGGGAACATGACGTTTCGCCTGACGCGATCGAACGCGTGGACGTGATGATCAGCGAGGCGCAATATGCCGTCGTCTCGAAATCGCCGTCGACCATCAACTTTGTGCCGAGCCACAGCATTGCGCTTGGCGTCGCGGGCGCCATCATCTCGCGGCAAGGGACATTCTATGAGCTGAGCGAAGCCTTCTACAGCCAGCCGAAGGTTCAGGCGTTGATGAAGGTGATCACGCCGGCAACAGACAAGAGCATTCCCGCCGACACCCAGCCCAATCTCGGCTACAGCGGCGGCGTGCGCATCTATCTGAAGAACGGCACAATGCTCGAAAGCCCGAGCGTTCCCTATGCGCGCGGCCACTGGACACGCCGGATGAGCGAAGAGGAATTGTGGAGCAAATTTGCTGCCTGCAGCAAGCAGCAGCTGGATGAAGCCAAGGCGCGTCGCCTGTTCGACCAGTTGATCCACCTGCAGAACGTCGCCAGGATCAGCGACCTCGCGGCCTGACAAGCAGCGATCCGGCAAGTAACGAAACGCGGGCCATCGGCCCGCGTTTTGCTTTGCGCGCCGCTTTATGGATGCTTGCGGGCAACGGGCGCATCATCATCCGGACGAGATACAAAAAAAATCGAGGCGGAACGGGATCCGCCTCGATTGACTTCGAACGCACAGTTGCCTGGGTCGTTTGTCAGGCCCCGGCTGCTTTCACCGGTTCGCTTGGGACCAGTTCCCACGGAACGCCGAGTGCGGCCGAGCCGGGGAAATCGACGAACACTTCGGAGCCGATCTCGAACATGGTCTCGGGGCCGGCATTGATCTGGAAGACGCGTTCGCCGACCTTGACGTTGTAGCGGATCATATTGCCCAGGAAACCGCTCAGCATGACGGTACCCTTGAGGCGATTGTCGCCGTCGTGAACGGGGGCCGCCAGCGGCTTGATGCTCATCGATTCCGGCCGGATCGAGACGGCGATATCCTTCTCGGCCGGCAGCACCTGCTGGAAGGCGCACTGGATCTCATGCCCTCCTTCGAGCACGACGCTGCCGAAGCCGCTTCCGTTCACTTCGCGACGAACCTTACCCCGCACCAGATTGGTGGCGCCGACAAAACCGGCCACGAAAGCGCTGGTGGGGCGGTTGTAGATGTCGCGCGGCGGCGCCATCTGCACGACATTGCCCTTGTCGATCACTGCGACCAGATCGGACATTTCCAGCGCTTCCGTCTGGTCATGCGTCACATAGATGGTGGTGATGCCGACCTGCTGCTGCAGGCGCTTGAGTTCGGTGCGCATCTCGTCGCGCAACGTCGCATCGAGATTGGAAAGCGGTTCGTCCAGCAGCAGCAGCTTCGGCTGCCGCACGATGGCCCGTGCCAGGGCCACACGCTGCTGCTGGCCGCCGGACAGGCGGGTCGAGGAGCGGGTCTGCAGACCATCGAGCCCGACGCGCTTCAGCGCATCGTCAACGAGCTTGGTGACTTCCGCACGGCTGTATTTGCGATCCTTGGCAACCCGCAAGGGAAAGGCGACGTTCTCGAACACCGTCATGTGCGGCCAGATCGCATAGGACTGGAACACCATGCCGATGTTGCGATGGTTGAGTGGTACGGCAATGCCGCGGGAGCTGTCGAACAGGACGTCGTTGCCGAGCCGGATCAGGCCACGATCAGGCCTTTCCAGGCCGGCAATGCAGCGCAATGTCGTCGTCTTGCCGCAGCCGCTTGGCCCGAGAAGCGTGAAGAAGGTGCCAGGCTTCAGCGAAAACGTCGCTTCGCGTATACCGCCAGCCGTGCTCTCGTCGGAGACGAAGAACATCTTGCTGAGGCCGGTCACCTCCAGGGTCATCGTCGAAGCCTTGTCCATGTCCTTCCCCTTGTTCTTGTTTGTTGCCGCCTCGACAGCGCCGGCGTGCGTCGCGCCATTGGCTCGACCCGGCTCGGTGGGCGGTATGTCGTGTTCTGAGAGTTCAAGCATAGTGAAGCGGTGCTGCTGTGAGTTTCTGCAGTTCGTCCCGCGTCAGCCCCTCCACCATGTCGATGACAACAAACCCCTTGGTCGTGACATCGAGCACGGCGAGGTCGGAATAGACACGTGTGACGGCTTTGCCGGCGGTCAACGGATAGCCGCAGCGTTCCACCAGTTTCGGCTGGCCGTCCTTGGTGGTGTGGGTGGTCATGATCCACACGTTGCGCACGCCCGCCGAAAGGTCCATCGCGCCGCCGACAGCCGGGACGCGGTCGTTGAGCGAGGTCGTCCAGTTGGCAAGGTCGCCATTCTGCGCGACTTCGTAGGCGCCGAGCACGCAGAGATCGAGATGGCCACCACGGATCATCGCGAAGCTGTCTGCATGGTGGAACAATGAGGCGCCGGGGACCAGGGTGACATTTTCCTTGCCGGCATTGACCAGCCAGGTATCCACCTCATCGGGGGCCGGCACCGGCCCCATGCCCAGGATACCGTTTTCGGAATGGAACACGACTTCCCGATCCTCGGGAATGTGGTCGGCCACCAGCGTCGGCAGGCCGATGCCGAGATTGACGTACCACCCCTCCGGAATGTCGGCGCCCACGCGGCGCGCAATGTCGAGCTTGCCCCAGGGCTTGTAGGTGCTGACCGTCATTTCGTGCCTCCCTGTGCCGTGGCAACCTTGGCTATCGGCGGATCGCCACACGGGACATGGACGACGCGATCGACGAAGATGCCGGGCGTGACGACATCATTGGGCAGGATCGCGCCCAGCGGGACGACATGCTGCGCCTGGACGATGGTGAGGCGCCCGGCCATGGCCATGATCGGGTTGAAGTTCCGGCCACTGCCGCGAAAGGTGAGATTGCCCCAGCGGTCGGCTTCCCAGGCTTCGACCAGCGCGACATCTGCGGTAAGGCCGTGTTCCAGCAGATAGTCCCGCTCTCCGAACGTCCGCGTCTCCTTGCCCGCCGCCAACTGTGTGCCGACCCCGGTCGGCGTGTAGAAAGCCGGAATGCCGGCGCCGCCGGCGCGAATGCGCTCGGCCAGCGTGCCTTGCGGCACCACTTCCAACTCGATCTTGCCGGCTCTGTAGAAAGTGTCGAATGATGAAGAGCCGCGCGGGAAACTGCAGATCATCTTGCTGACGCAACCCCTGCCGATCAGGCGGCCAAGTCCGATATCGGATTCGAAGCCGGCATTGTTGGCTATGACGGTTAGGTTTTTGACCCCCATTTCCCCCAGTGCGTCGAGAAGGACATTCGGCTGCCCGACTGCTCCAAATCCGCCGACGAGCACCGATGCACCGTCGGTTACTCCCGAAAGCGCCTGGGCGACATCCTCAACCTGCTTGTTAATCATTCCCGGTCACGTCTCCTCAATGCGCTTCACGGCCAAGCTGCCATCTGCCTTCACTTGATCGATGCCGCCGGCGCAATCGCACCGACACAGGTCTGATCAGCGGCCAACATAATTCGGTGGGCGTTTTTCCTGAAATGCCCGCCGCCCCTCCAGCCTGTCCTCGGTATCGCGCAGCAATCCCCAGACCAGGCGCTCGAGCCTGATCGCTTCGTTGAGCGGCATGGCCCGGCCATCGGTGACAAGCCGCTTGATGGCACGAACGGAAAGCGGCGCATTGGCTGCGATCCGCTCGGCAAGAGCGTGAGCTTCCCTCAAAAGATCGGTCGCCGGAACGATACGGCTGATCAGGCCGAGACGCAGTGCCTCGGTCGCGTCGACCATGTCGCCCGTCAAAAGCATCAGCATGGCATCGCTTGCGCCAATGGTGCGCGGCAGGCGCTGGGTGCCACCGGCGCCGGGTATGGTGCCGACCTTGACCTCCGGCAACCCGAAGCGGGCATGCGCGGCAGCAATACGGATGTCGCAGGCCAACGCCAGCTCGAGGCCGCCGCCAAGCGCATAACCGTTGATGGCGCAGATGATCGGCTTGTCGATCGAGAAACCGGAAACGAAGCTTTCATCGCCGGCCCCAAAGGCCTTTGCAGCGTAAGTTTCCGAAATGGCCATGGTCTTCTTGAGGTCGGCGCCGGTACAGAACGCCTTCTCGCCGGCGCCGGTCAGAACCACGGCACGGATTGCACGATCGGCCTCGATGCGCGCCAAAATACCCCGGAGTTCGATCTCGGTTTCAGGATCGATCGCATTCATCGCCTCGGGACGATCCAGCGTCACCGTTGCAACATACCCCTCAACCGAAAATCGAACTGTCGCCACTCTCTAGTCCCTGAACGCTGTCGATGGTGCCCATCATGGCCGGACGGTAGGCAGCGCCCTCTTGACCGTCAAACGACTAAACGGCGCCGCTGTTTGACTTTTGCTCATCCATGGCGAGCACAAGGAGAACCAGCGACATTGCCATTATTGAGTTTCGCTCGGCGCGCCTCAATCTCTGCCGCAACTACTGAAATCCGCATTCCTCGAGGAACGAGATGACGGTCCGGCAAACCAGCCGCGGTGTTTCCATGGCCATGTAGTGCGTGGTGTTGATCGCGGTCATGCGTGCGCCAGGGATCATTCCGGCGACCCTGGCGATATCCTGCTCGCTGCGCGAAGTGTCGCGCGTCGCATGCGCCACCAGCGTCGGACAGGCGATCCGCGGCAACAACCCGGTCATGTCAAGATCGGCGAGCATGCGCCACATCGCGCAAAGCCCCATCGGATCGGTCGCCAGGCGCAGTGTTGCGAAGCGCGCCGGCACATCGGAGCTGCCATCGGCAAATGCCGCGCGCACGCCATGCCGCTCTATCGCCTCGATGCGACGCAGCGCGGCCTCGCGCCTCTCCACGCTCATGATTGTCGCCGGCGCCAGCATGACAAGGGCCGCCACTCGGTCGGCATGGAGCGCGGCAAACGCGGCGGCCACCGAGGCGCCGACAGCGTTTCCGACCACAGCAACCGGCTCCTTGATCGACAAGGCTTCTAGCAGGCTGGCAAGGTCGTCGGCCAATTGCTCGACCGTGACAGGCCCGGGCACCTTCTCCGAAAGCCCGACACCGCG
The DNA here is from genome assembly GCF_004136315.1 of Mesorhizobium sp. Pch-S. Lineage (NCBI taxonomy): Bacteria > Pseudomonadati > Pseudomonadota > Alphaproteobacteria > Hyphomicrobiales > Phyllobacteriaceae > Mesorhizobium > Mesorhizobium sp. Pch-S. Next base: position 4,474,298 of record NZ_CP029562.1, on the reverse strand, counting down.
CTGGTCGTAGCGCAGGACGGATGCGAACTCCGACAGCGGCAGCACGACATCGTCCCAGCTCTCGAGGGTGCCCCCCATTTCGTGGATCAGGACGATCGGTGCCCGACGGCCTTTGGTGAAGTCGTATCGCAGTTGCAGGCCATTCGCCTCGATCCATCGCCCAGCCACACATGCCTCCCCATTTTGCCCCGACTTTGTGTGGGCGAGAGGGCGTGATTTCAACCGACTAAAGCGAACGACCATGTGAGGTACGATCAACCGGCCGTCTCGCATGCTCCTATGGTTGTTGAGCACAACTCAACCGTCCATTCGGTTAAGTCGTTTGACGCAAACACTCCCGGCTGACCAGTCTGGACCCCGGATTGCCTAGGCTGCATCGGATCCCTCCGGTCTGTTGCCGCCCAGAGAGGTTGGTCGCCGGATGGCCCATAACGTTGACGAAACCACCCGCTTCACCAGCCGGGAGACAGCACAGTTGCAAGCAGAGGCTGCAACGCTCCGGGATCTCGGCTGGGGCAACGCGATCAGCTATTCACGCAAGGTTTTCATCCCTCTCACCACCATGTGCCGCAACACCTGCGGCTATTGCGCCTTTGTCAAACACCCCGGCCAGCAAGGCTCCGGCTACCTGTCACCGGATGAAGTGCTCGAGATCGCGCGAAACGGCGAACGACTGGGTTGCAAGGAAGCGCTGTTCTCGCTCGGTGAGCGCCCCGAGCGG